>CASRZP010000012.1 GCA_949440065.1 uncultured Bacilli bacterium | reverse complement strand
TTCTTCCCTCAATTATTTGTCCCCAATTGAATTTGAATTATCTCTAAATTCCCCTTCTCTAAAAGTTGTACGAAATCTTGACATAAGTCCCATTAGTGTTAGTATAATTCATTTTAGTCATATTTATCATTTCTAACACACTCCTTACTATTTTAGTTTATCAATTTTTTTCGTTCCTATCAAGTATCAAGTTAATTTTTTTAACTTACCATATTCTTTTTCCAAGACAAAATTTTATAAACCGAACTATTAATTTTTTCTACATCAATTCTACCAGATTTAACAGCATCAACTACCGCGGTAATTTGCGTTTTGTAACTTGTAGAAATAATCATATCATTTCCCGCTTCTACAGCTAGAATTGCTGCTTCTTCTTCACCAAAATTATCCTTTACCGCTCCCATGTACACATCATCTGTGATAATTACTCCATTAAATCCCAAATCATTTCGTAAAATATCGTGTACCTTTTTAGAAAGAGATGCTGGATAATCATTATCCATACTAACAACCGTATTATGAGATACCATTACCGCTTCTACTCCACTTTCAATTCCTGCTTTAAAAGGAAGAAAGTCTTCGTTAACAAACTGTGAATAATCTCTTTTATCAAGGGCTGCCCCATTATGGGTATCTTTATTATTCCCATACCCTGGAAAATGTTTTAAACAAGAGGATAGACCATTTTCCTTGCTTACTTTTACCACTTGCTTAATATAATCCGCGGTATCTTTAGCACTTTTTCCAAAAGTACGACGATAAATATAATCAGATTCATTTGTTGACACATCCGCTACAGGAGCTAAGTTTAACTGAATCCCAAGACTTAACAGTAAATTAGCTTTTTCCTTTGCTTCATTTAAAATAGCGTCCATTCCTCCTTGATGATATAATTCCTGTGGCGACTTAAAAGGTTCACTTCTAAATGCAGAAAAACTACTCACACGGTTAACTATTCCTCCTTCTTCATCAACAGCAAAAAGTAGAGGAATTTTTGATACACTTTGATAATTTTTTAATTTATTCCTTAATGATTCCTTTGTATTTCCTTCAATATCTGGTTTAAATAATACCACTGAACCTAAATGATAATTCTTAATATCCTCAGTAAAATTTTTACTTCCAATGGGAATTCTTACCATAAACATTTGACCAACTTTTTCTTCCACTGACATCGAATCTAATTGTTTTAAAACTTCATCCAAAACAAATTTTTTAGTAACCGTTACTTCTTTTACCAAATTATTTTTATTTTCTACATACTTAATTTTTACTACGTCACCGACGTTTAATTCTTTATCTTTCCATTTACTTATATCAAAAGATAACTCTTCTTCCTCTAAAAAGATTATACCATCACTAATTTGGGTAATTGTACCTTCCAACTCTTTTGTCAAAACTTTTTCATGAGGAAAAAGAAAAACAAAAATTCCCATCAGCACCAATACCAAAAGAGCTACCCCAATTCTTTTTATCATATCTATTCACCTTTACTATTTCTTAGAATACACATTTACCTTTACTTCATAACGCTGTGGAATTCCTTCTATTTCAGCATTTTCATCTACCCACATGCGAAGTCGATAATGATTTATTGTCGTTCCTTTTTGACTAAAAGTAGATGATTCCATAACCATCGAGCCTATAGGTGAACCATTATTGGATGCTACAGTTAAAGGAGTAAAATGCTTGGGAGCCATCACTTCTTGATACACGGTGTCTGGTTCTGTTAATTTTTCTAAATAAAGTTTTACCTCATTATCCTCTAGTGCACCAAGGGTTCCAGTTTCTACTACTTGCTGTTTTACCGCGGTAACTTCATAGGGAATCGTAATATTTCCAGATAAAGTTGCTTGTACAGTAAAGTCAAAACTTTTTCCATCTCCTGATAATAACTTTCCCACATCATCACTAACAGGAAACACATCCACCAAGTTAATTCCCGTTGTTCCTTCTGTATACGTCAACTCAATGGTTCCTGTAGTAATGGTGTTTTCTACTTGCCCTTCCTTAGCAAAAGTAAACGCAGCATAAGTAAAACCAATGGTTAATAACATCAAAACAGCTACATACACTATGTTAAACCAAAATTTTAATTTTTCTTTCATAAAACCATTTCCTTTCTTTATTTTCATAATCTTTTTTTATTATTTCCTTTTTATCGTACCATAATTCTAAAAATTTGTAAACGTTAGAAAACAAAAGAAAACTTTTCAATATACGAAAAGTTAACTTATAGATAACCTAAGTTTTAAAAGAAAAAGAAAAGGTATTTTTAAGACACTTTGCTACGGGCACTCATGATAATCATGAATCGATATCCATAATGAAAGGCAATTAGATATTCGTCTTATTTGCTCATTAAATAAGACGTTCTAGTAACAAAATGCTAAACCAATTCTCTTCTAGAGAAGTTTCCTTCTCCATCTAAAGAATACCACATTCTAAAGAAGAAAGTCAACGATTTTTTGTCAAACTTAATTATTTTGTGTCAAAGCTATCGTTGTAAAAACCTTTTATAAATTTGACATTCTTATAGCTATAGTGGAAATACGATGAATTATATGATAAAATTAGGAAAAGAGGTTGATATTATGCTAGTGAAATATCATAGACAATTGAAAGATCTTTTGTTTTGTCTTATTTTAGCACTCGGTGGACTACTTTTAGTATCTAAGTGTTCACCATTATATCCATTACAAGACTGGGTCGACACCAACTGCTTTCTCACTATGGGTAGAGGCATGCTTCATGGACTAGTGCCCTATCAGGACTTATTTGAGCAAAAAGGTCCATTGTTATATTTTTATCACTTCCTCGCATCCATCATTAGTGAAACAAGTTTTATTGGTGTATTTATCTTGGAAGTTTTATCATTTACTTTATTTTTATATTACCTAAAAAAAATTCTTGCCTATTTTATTCAAGATAAAAGTAAATGTCTAATTTTAACCATCATAGGAACCGTTATCATATTGACCATGCGTTCCTTTCATTTTGGAGATAGTGCTGAAGAGTTTTGTTTGCCTTTTATTACCATTCAATTTTATCATTTAATCAAATTATTAAAAGAAAAATACTTAAGTAAAAAAGATTTATTGATAGATGGCTTCTTAGCAGGTTGCACCTTTATGATTAAGTACACTTTATTAGGCTTTTTCATTGGATACGGCATTGTCTTAACCATCACATACCTTAGCAAAAAAGATAAAAAAGAATTGCTTACTTCATATTTATATTTATTTTTAGGAGGCATTACCTCTCTTATCCCATGGTTAATTTACTTTCTAGTAACTAATGCATTAAAAGATTTTATCCACGTTTACTTTGTATTAAATATTACCAAGTACTCATCCACTGGAGGAGGCATCTTTAAAAAAATTTATCACATTATCAGTACTTGCTTTTACAATTTAACCAAACATCCATTATATGCTTTAGTTACAATACTTGGATTAATAAGTTTCTTCATTAAAAGGCGAAACGATACATTAAAGTTAAAAGAAAAATTTTTACTATTTATCCCCGTCCTTACTACGATTACTTTTGTTTATATTGGTAAATCTTTTAAATATTACTTTTTTATCCTAGCTTTATTTATTGTCTTTGGTCTACTATTTTTAAATCAATATTTATTGAAAAGAAAAAAATATGGTTATCCTTTTATTCTTACTTGTTTTATTGCTATGTTTCCTTTAATTTTCCTATTAAGTAAGAACACAAAAGATATGTTTTATCCCAAAGAATACTATGCCCAGGTGGTGTTTGCCAACAAAATTAAAGAAAGCGGTGTTAAACATCCGACAATATTAAATTATGGTTTTCTAGACGGTGGATTCTATTTTTCCACCAATACTTTACCAAATACTTATTACTTTCAACAAAATAATTTTGATTATGAAAGTTTCCCTGATAATAAAGATGCCCAAGATAACTATGTAAAATCTAGCCGATGTGATTTTATTATTTTACGATTAAAAGATGAACCATTTACCTATCTTGATCCAATATTTAAAAACTATAAAGTGATTGCTATACACACGCAGAAAACAGAAAACTTTCAAGCTACCTATATTCTTCTTGAACATCAAAAACATTTATTATAATAAAAAAGACAACATTAACTTAGTTGCCTTTTTTCGTTTGATATGCTTTTGCTGCTTCAATAAAGATATCGAAAATCTTCTTTTCTTTATCATCAATTTTGTATAATCGTTCTGGATGCCATTGTACTCCTAGATGAAAGGTGCACTTGGGATATTCTATAGCTTCAATTAGTCCATCAGAAGAATATGCTACCACTTGATAATTTTCATTATCCAAAGCATGATAACGATGAAGACTATTAACCATGATTTCTTCTTTTCCTATGATTTGATAAAGTAAGCTATCCTTTTTAATGGTAACAGAATGAACATAATCTTTATCTATTACTCGGTGATCTAACCCGTTCTCATTATTAGGTTCGACAAACACTTTATCATGATAGCATGACATGATCTGCATACCTAAGCAAACACCCAAAATGGGAACATCTTTTTCTATTGCATACTCTAGTGCATAAAAATCATGTTCACACATCTTGTTTCCTCCAGGTAGTAAAATACCATCTAGTAAATCTAATTCACTTTTAAACATTTTTTCTTCTTCGTTAGTCATTTTAGGAGTTTCACTTAACTTTGTCCCATAATAGCAAACATCTACCATTGGCATAATGGTAACAGGTATTCCTCCAGCATTTAAAATCGCACATCGATACGCTTCTTCTATTGCTAAAGCACACTCATCAACTAAGTTCATCGTTGGACGAAGCATAATGCCAATTCTTGGTTTACTCACTATCTTCTACCACATCATGACAACGATGACAAACTTCCCCTACCATCTCATCTTCTTTAAAATAGTTCCAACAACGTTGACAGCGAACACCCTCAAATGCTTCTACTTTTACCCCAACGTGTTGATAACGTGGTAAATCATCCGTCGTCAAAATAACATCAGATACAATAAATAATCGTTTAAAATCATCACCTAAAGCAGTTAATACATCTTGATATTTTTTATCAACATTCAAATATACCCTAGCTTCTAATCCTTTACCAATGACTTTATTACTTCTAGCTTCTTCCAATGCTTTATACACATCGTCTTTAATTTCAAAGAAATGATCAAATAAGGTAAGAATTTCCTCTTCATTTTTATAATTTATAATATCTTTAATTGATAATAAATGAACACTTTCAGCATCCTTTAAAGGCATCATTCTATATACTTCTTCACTCGTATACGGTAAAATTGGTGCTAAAAGGCGTACCATAACATCTAATACTTCATAAATTACCGTTTGAACACTTCTTCTTACTTTAGAATTTTGTTTTTCAATATATAAAATATCTTTGGTAAAATCTAAGTAAAAGTTAGATAAAGTAAAGGATACAAAGTTATTCACTGTTTTATAGATTTCTTGGAATTCATAAGTTTGATAGTAGTTAATAATACTTTGAGCAGTTTCATTTAATTTTACCATCATATATTGATCATACTTTGCCATATCATTAAAGTCTACTTTATCTTTGCCAGGATCAAAATCAAAAAGATTTCCTAGTAAAAAACGATAAGTGTTTCTAATTTTGCGGTAACTTTCTTTTACTTGATCTAATAGTTCAGGACTCATTTTCATATCTTCTGTATAATCAACACTAGCTACCCATAAACGTAGGATATCAGCACCATCCTTTTCGACAATGTCGGAAGGTGCAATCGTGTTTCCAATACTTTTAGACATTTTAACCCCTTTACCGTCTAAGGTAAATCCATGTGATGCTACTTGGTTATAAGGGGACTTCCCATGTACTGCGTAACCACAGATTAAGGAAGAATTAAACCATCCGCGGTACTGATCACTTCCTTCTAAATAAAGATCAGCTGGATATGGTAAACCTCGCTCTACTAAAACACTAGTATGCGTACTTCCAGAATCAAACCATACATCCATGATATCTTCTTCTTTAGTAAAGTTACCATTTGGACTCTTTGGATTAGTATATCCAACAGGCAATAATTCTTTAGCAGACTTTTCAAACCAAATATCACTACCGTATTCTCTAAATAAGTTAGCAATATGTTGCATTACTTCTTCATCTAGGATTTCACTACCATCTTCATTGTAGAAAATAGGAAGTGGTACCCCCCAAACACGTTGACGAGAAATACACCAGTCACCTCGATCAGCAATCATATTATGTAAACGAATTCTTCCCCATTCTGGATGCCAAGTAATATTTTCATCAATTTCTTTTAATAAATCGCCACGAATTTTATCAATACTACAAAACCATTGTGGTGTTGCTCTAAAAATTACTGGTTTTTTGGTACGCCAATCATGTGGATAAGAGTGAGTAATCATTTTTAATTTGAGTAAAATTCCCAAATCTTCTAGTTTTTTCGTAACTTCTTTGTTGGCATCTTCAAAATACAATCCTTGAAATTCTCCTGATTCTTCTGTTAAAATTCCTTGATCGTTTACTCCATTAACCATTCCAAGATTGTACTTATTACCAATGATAAAGTCATCTGCTCCATAACTTGGAGCAATGTGAACTAGACCTGATCCTGAATCTAGAGTAACATGATGTCCTAAAACTACTTTACTATTTCTATCCATTAAAGGATGATGGTAGGTTACATCTACTAAATCACTACCCATAAAGGTAGAAGTTACTTGATAATTGGTAAATTCAAATTCTTGGCATAAGGAATCTACTAACTCTGTTGCCATGATATAATTTTTACCATCAACACTTACTTTGCTATAAGAAAATTTTTCCCCTACAGCAATAGCTAAGTTACCAGGTAGTGTCCAAGGGGTGGTAGTCCAAATAACTAAATTATCATTTTTTTCTACGAAATTATTTCCTTCTACAATAGGAAATGCTACAAAGATAGAAGGATCTCTTCGGTCTTTATATTCTATTTCTGCTTCAGCTAAGGCTGATTCACTAGATGGTGACCAGTAGACAGGTTTTAATCCTTTATAGATTAATCCTTTTTTAGCCATTTCTTTGAACACTTCAATTTGACGAGCTTCCATTTCTTTTTGTAAGGTAATATAAGGATGTTCATAATCTCCAATAACATTTAAAGATTGGAAATCTTTCTTTTGTAATTCAATTTGTTTTAATGCGTATTCATGACATAATTTACGAAACTCTAACTTTGTCATTTCTTTACGGTTTACCCCGCTATTGGTGATAGCTTGTTCAATTGGTAGCCCATGGGTATCCCATCCTGGAATATATGGGGCATAGTATCCTAGCATTGATTTAGAACGGATAATAAAATCTTTTAATATTTTGTTTAGGGCATGTCCTAAGTGAATTGATCCATTCGCATACGGTGGACCATCGTGTAAAATAAACGTTTTATTACCTTCATTTTTCTTTAACATTTTTTGGTATAGATTCATCTCTTTCCAAAGTTTACGTTGATTTTGTTCATTTTCTGGCAAATTTCCACGCATTTGAAAATCTGTCTTAGGCATTAATAAACTTTCTTTATAATCCATAATTCTTTTCTCCTTTAATTTTTATTTTTAAAAAACAAAAAAGACCTCCCCTAAAGGACGTCTATTTCACGCGGTACCACCTTTATTTATGGTTTTATCCATACACTTCATTCACGTAACGGGTGAACACGGCTTTATCTTATCCATAAAGCACACTTGAAAGTGATTCTAGGACAAATTTATTATCTTCTTCCACCTAATGAAGACTCTCTATCAATAAGGTTTTATCCTACGTCTTTCGCACTTGTTTTTTCTGATATAGAATATAACACAAAATTTTCCTTTTAGCAAGAAAAAGTACCATAAATTTAGAATTTTCCCTTTGGTAATTTTAAATTTCTCCACCATGGGATAATACTAAAAGTAAATTTAGCATACTTATCTTTTGTTATATCCATCGTTATATATTATGATTTTTAGTCAATATTTTTATCTATAATTATTTTTTTAGTTTATTTATTTGTCTATTCAGTAAGATACATAGTCGATTAATTCTAGTATCTGAGTATCCAGTTATGTCTTGATATTGATGTAATAGATGATCAAACCATTCAACTATTCCCTCTAATTTACTTAAATCTATTCTTTTTAAGTCTTTCACTACTTGAAGAATTTCATCAAAAGATTTAATTTCATAAAAGAGTCTTCCTTCATTAGCAACATGAAGTTCTTCTTCATCGTAATAGAAAATTTTAAAACTTTGACCAGTATCAAAGATTGGAGCGACGTCTAACCATTTTAAGGTGTTAACATCGCGGATAATACCAAAATTACCAAGATGTCTATCTTCGTTCATCATTAAAAAATCTAAAATATACATATTTTCTACCTTAAGTCGTACATCCTTTATTCCCTCTTCTTCAAGTGTTTTAATATAGTCTTCATAATCTTTAATATTGTTATGTTTTTTCTTATTTTCTATTATTTGATGACAAGTAATAAATTCTGTATCTTTGGTAATAAAACATGGACACTTAGAAACAATAGTATCTTTGTATATATCAAGTGTATACTTAACATGAGTAAAACCTAAGCGATTACAAATTTCACTTGCCAACACCTCATTAAAGGGTTGCAATATTTCATTTTTATAGCCACCTTTTAATAAATATCTTGTACCATTTTCAATAATCCATGCTTTTCTTAACATCCCATCTGTTGTATTATTAGGTGTCTTCAAAGATTCTATTCTTTTTATCATTTTGCTATTTTTGGATAGTGAGGCTTCCATAAATTCAGCATAATCAAATTCATGATCAAAAAAGTTAACATCCTCATATTGAATATCACTATCAAATGGTTTTAGCCAATATTGATCAGATAAGGACAAACCGAATGCTCTATCTAAAAGTTCATATGGTGCTGTAATATTTAAGCGATAGAGCAATAAATCTAGTTTATCTCTCCATGATGGAATTCCTCTTCCTTTAAACCATTCACTTAAATGCATTCTAAAAGCAGTATCATTAATTTCATCACCTGTATAAAAACTCATCAAAATATAGGGAGCATAATGAATATCATAAACATCATAAACTTTAGTAAAAACGCCCGTTATAGAATCATATTCCAAAGCTAATACTTTGGTATTTTTATTCATTAATATACATTTCATGAAACAATCAACTCACCTTTCTATTTATTATTGTATCATAGATATCCCCTTTTTCCTATTTCAAGAAAAAATGAAGTGTAAAAAATAAAAAGAATTCATTGTATACTTATCTAAAATAATCTATATAAATTAAGGATTTCTTTCAATGAATAGTATCATATAAAGCAAAAAAAATTTAAATATTGGTGTTAATTAATTAAGATGAATAACAATTGATACAATTGAATAGAAAAAAACAAGTTTTTCTTGCCTTCTTATAATCGTTTCACTTTTACACTCTCGGTTATCTCTTCATCAGGTATATCAATTAATTGTTCTAAAAATCTCATCAAGTCTTTTAAAAGATATGTTGGAATTACTTTTTCATGGCGTACAAATAATTCTTCGGATTCTACTGGATAAGTTTCTTCTAACGTAGCAATTTTCCTTACTAACTCTAGTGCATTTTCCTTTTCTAATACATATCTATCACATGCAACTATTCTTGCATTATCTGCTTGATAATCTTTTTCAGCAGTAGCAACGGCTTTTACAAAATCTATCGCATTATCCTTAACATTAAGGGGTATTAACTAAATCACTTTGGTTTACAAAAATATTGGGGCATAATTATTTCTTAATATTCTTAACAAGAAATTTAAAAAGGTACTAAAGTTTTACTCTAGCACCAATGTGCATAAATCAAAAATCCTCCACTTCTATAAGTGGAGAACTTCTTGTATGTCTATGTTAAACACCAAATTTATTTGATTTGATTCATTACTTCTTGAGCAAAGTCTTCTTGTTTTTTCTCGATTCCTTCACCTACTGCAAATCGCATCATGGAAATAACTGTACCATTGTTTTTCTTAACATACGCTTCAACGGTTACATCGTTGTCTTTGATAAATGGTTGTTCTAATAAGCAAATCTCTTTATAGAATTTGTTTAGACGACCTTGTACCATTTTCTCAGCGATATCAGCAGGCTTTCCTTCGTTCATGACTTGTTCTTTAATGACACTAGCTTCTCTATCTAACATTTCACTAGGTACTAAATCACGTGATAAACATACTGGACTCATCGCAGCAACGTGCATAGCCACATCTTTTGCTACTTCTTCATTTGCTCCATCAACAACAACTAAAGCACCAATTTTACCACCCATGTGTAGGTAACTTCCAAAATGTTGTGAAGACGTTTTCTCCACTTTAATGAAACGACGGAAGCTGATTTTTTCTCCAATTTTAGCTGTAATGGCAACCACTTTATCTTGAATTGTCTCGCCATCTACTGTATAACTTAATACTTCTTCGTCTTTTTTTAATGGACTATTTAAAATAATAGTAGCTAATTCTTGAACAAAACTTTTAAATTCTTCATTTTTTGCTACAAAATCAGTTTCAGAATTTACTTCTAATAGCACTGCTTCACTATCATTAGAAACAATTGTACATAAACCTTCTGCGGCAACTCTTCCTTCTTTTTTCTCTGCTTTACTAATTCCTTTTTTTCTTAACCAGTCGATAGCTTCGGTAAGATTTCCACTAGTAGCTTCTAATGCCTTTTTGCAGTCTAACATTCCTGCTCCAGTTTTTTCTCTTAATTCTTTTACATCGCTTGCACTAAACATAATTTTTTCCTCCTTCTTTCAAAAAAAGGTAATCTAAGACTACCTTTTAGTTAATCGCATCAATTAATTCTTGCTTTTTCATGGTAGAATATCCTTCTACACCTTGACTTTTAGCAATTTCTCTTAATTCTGCAACAGTCATTTTACTATGATCGGTAGTATTTTTTTCTTCTTGCTTTTCTTCTACTTTTTGTACTTTTTCTGCATCTTTTTCTTCTACGCTTCCATCTTTTTTAGGTTTTTTCTTTTCGTCTTCACTAATGAAATCTAATACTTCGTTACCATTAACCTCAGCAATAGCATTAGCTAATACATTAATTATTAATTTAACGGCACGAACAGCATCATCATTTCCTGGAATAACATAATCTACCATATCTGGATCACAGTTCGTATCAACAATTCCAAATACGGGAATGTTTAAAATACGTGCTTCCTTAATTGCAATCTCTTCTTTACGTGGATCAACGATAATCATAGCATCTGGCATTTTCTTCATTTCACGAATTCCGCCTAGATTTTTAACTAATTTTTCGTATTCCTTCTTAATTTGAATAACTTCTTTCTTAGGTAGTAAATTAAATGTACCATCTTGTTCCATTGTTTCGATTTCTTCAATACGTTTAATTCTTGAACGAATCGTTTTGAAGTTTGTTAGGGTTCCTCCTAACCAACGTTCATTAACATAATACATATTGGTACGTTTTGCTGCCTCTTCTGCTGCTTCTTGTGCCTGCTTTTTTGTTCCTACAAATAAGAAACTTCCTCCATCTTCAGCAATTTTTTTCATTGCTTCGTATGCTTCTTCAATTTTCTTTGCTGTTTTTTGTAAATCGATAATATAAATATCATCACGAGTAGTGAAGATGTATTCTTTCATTTTTGGATTCCATCTTCTTTTTTGATGTCCAAAGTGAACACCTGCTTCTAGTAAATAATTCATTGATACAACTGACATAATCTTCTTTTCCTTTCGTTTTCCTTCTATTAACTTCTAAAAAACACCACCGCATTCGGCACTCGGTATTTCAATTCATTAATATGACTATTTTCCTAATGCGTCAATTAATTCTTGTTTTTTCATGGTAGAATATCCTTCTACACCTTTTTCCTTGGCTACTTCTTTTAATTCAGTAACTGTCATCTTGCTATAATCAGTAGTTTTTTTATCTTCTTTTTTCACTTCTTTCTTAGTTGCTTCCTTCTTTTCAACTACTTTTGCTGTTTCTTTTTTTTCTTTAACAGGAGCTATGCTTTTAGTGATTTTTCCTGCTTTTCCATCACGTGCAATTTTTACTAATTCACTAAATGCTTTTGGATCTTCAATTGCAATTTCGCTTAACATTTTACGATTAATTTCAACACCTGCTTTATTTAGTCCTTCAATAAAACGAGAATAACTAATTTCGTTTTCACGACATGCTGCATTAATTCTCGTAATCCATAATTTGCGGAAATCTCTTTTCTTTTGTTTACGATCACGGAACGCATATTGTCCTGAATGCATTAATTGTTCTTTTGCACTTTTATATAATCTATGTTTACTTCCAAAGTAACCTTTTGCTTGCTTTAATACTTTTTTATGACGTGCTTTTGTAACAGCACCATTCTTAACTCTTGCCATCTTAACTCCTCCTTCTGGTTTAAGTAATTATTTTACAATAATATTTTTTAAGCGATTAAAATCTGCTTTGGAAAGATTTGCACCCTTTCTCTTTTTACGATTACTTGCGGCATTTTTCTTTCCCATATTGTGTCTACTACCTGGACGTCCTGTGGTAATTGTTCCACTTTTTCTTACTTTAAATACTTTTTTTGTTCCTTTATGTGTCTTTAATTTAGGCATACTTCTTCCTCCTTTATTCCTTGTCTTTTTTCGGTGCTAGTAACATCGTCATCGTGCGTCCTTCTAATTTTGCTGGTTGTTCAACTTCAGCAATATCAACAAGACGTGCATAGAATTTATCAATTACTTCTTGTCCTAACTCAGGATGTGCCATTTGACGACCTTTAAAACGGATGGATAATTTGATTTTATCTCCTTTTTCTAGATACTTTGTTACATTGCGTAATTTTGTTTCAAAGTCTCCTATATCAATTACTGGCGATAAACGAAATTCTTTTAACTCAGCCATATTAGCACGTTGCTTTTTTAATGCATCTTTTTCTCGTTTCTTTTTTTCGTAACGGAATTTATTGTAGTCCATTACTTTACAAACTGGTGGCTTTCCATTGGGATTCATTAACACTAAGTCAAGTCCAGCATATGTTGCTAATGTTAATGCATCTTGTATGTTTTTTACCCCAACTTGTTCACCGTTAGGTCCGATGACAAGCACTTCTTTCGCACGAATTTGTTCGTTGATTAACATGTTGTTGTTTCTATTGTTAGCGATAATTACACCTCCATTAAATATAAAAAAGTGAATACACGAAGTATCCACATCAAACGATTCTTGATTATTTTACCAAGAAGGCTTGCTACCCAACGCTACTTGCATTCAGGTGGATGAGATACATCGCTTTCCTTTTTTTCATTTATATGACCAATTATAGTGATTTATTCTCTATTTGTCAAGAATTTTTTCAAAAACTTTTATGAGCTAATAACAGCAATATTGCCATCTCTATGTGTTATTGTTCCTGTTACAAAAGTAGCATAAGTATTTGCACTAGTAATTTCTTTCCAATTAAAACTTCTACCCGTTTTATTAATTATTTTACTCAAACTGATATTTGAAGAAGCACTTTTCATAAATGCCAATCTATCAATTTTAGTTACATTCTTAGGAATAGTTACTTCCGTTAATTGATTATAAGAAAATGCATAATATCCAATAGATGTTATACTATCAGGAAGTGTTATATTAGATAATTGCAAATCATAAAATGACCAATCTCCAATTGAAGTAATTGTATCAGGAATCGTGATATTATCTCTACTGACACTAGCGTAACTATTTAATGATGTGTAATCGATACTACCATCACTATTGCGATTATAAATAAAAGCTTCATCATCAGACATTTGATTTTTAACAAATGCTCCAGCACCAATATTTGTAACACCTCTAGAAATAGATAATTTTGTTATTTTATTATTATAAAATGCCTTGATTCCAATACTTGTTTCCCCTTGTATCGTTACGCTAGTTAATTGATTCATTTCAAATGCATTGTTTCCTACACTTATTACACTATCAGGTATGATTATCTTAGTTAATTGACATCCACTAAATGCCTCTTTTCCAATAGTCTTTACTCCATTGGAAATAATTAAATTCGCTAGCTGTTCATTTCTCATAAATGCTCTTTCTTCTATATTTTCTACTGTAGCGGGAATTACCAACTCTGTTAAACGATTACTTACAAATGCACTATTTCCTATATTTGTTACACTATTTGGAATAGATAAAGAGGTAAGACGATTTCCATAAAATGCATTTTCTCCAATACTTGTTATCGTATTTGGAAGAATTACACTAGTTAAACGAGTAGTTCTATTGGCAAAGACTTTATCACCAATTGCTGTTACTTTTACTCCATCAATAGTGTATGGAATTACTACGTCACTACTACATTCATCACTATAACCTGTGATGGTTCCTGTAGTAGAATCAAAGGTAAAACATGATTGATCTGTAAAGCTATCACTTGCTAGTTGCTTCGCATACACATTTACTTTTACTCCATATTTTCTTGATTCTCCATTTGGTATTTCAGCACTTTCATCTACCCACATACGAAGTCGATAATTGTGTATTGTCGTTCCTTCTTCCATAAAAATTCCTGAATCTAAAATCATTGAGCCTATTGGAGAACCTACTTCACTTTGACTTTCCATTGGTAAAAAATTACTAGGAGCCATTACTTGTTGATAAGTGGTATCAGGATCTACTGCTTTTTCTAAGTAAAGTTTCACTTCGTCATCTTCTAAAGAGGTTACATCGTTAATTGGAAGTTTTACTGCACTTACTTCATACGAAATTACTGTTGATTTTCCAAGAGTTGCTTGTACTGTAAAATCAAATACATTGTTTTCACCTACTAAAACTTTCCCTTTTTGATCAGAAATTGGATAAGCTTCATTTAACATAATTCCCGTTTTTCCTTCGGTGTAAGTTAACACGACGGTTGACGTTTCTAGAGTATTTTCTACCGTTCCTTGTTTTATAAAGCTAAAAACTGCAAAGGTTACTCCTATTGTTACTATCACTAATAGAAAAATCATTATTATAGATACAATTATTTTCTTTCTATTTTTCATTATCTTAAAACTCCTTTTTTCTTAAATACTTGATTGTTAATTAAAATGTAATTTTTTACCACAAAAAGTATAGTATATTTTCAAGTAACTTTTATAAGTTTTTAAATGTCGTTATATCATTATTTTATGAGAGTTTACGACATTTTTATTTTCGGAAGATGTTCACATATATTCTTATAATTTCTTATATTTTCGCTCTCAAAAGTAGTAAATTGGTAGTAAAATCAGGAATTTTTTATGTACTAATTTAAAATATAAAAAAATACTATGACATTGCACAGTATTAAAGTTTAGTCTTATGTGCGAGACTAGTGGCTTTAGCCACTAAAGCCCTCGTCATAATAAGGTATAGTATTACCCTTATTATGTAGCATGAAGCATGTAGCCATATTATTTTAAAATAATCATTACATTTAAATTATCATTTATGAAATTTATTGATTTGAAAATTCTCTTCTAATGATTTTTCTTCGTTCAAATTCATAATTCTTTTTACTATCATATGTTCAGGATATTTTCCAGTTCTATCATGATAAAAAGTGTGACTAGCTCCCCAATGAGAATCAGCACATGGATTTTCTAGTATTGTACTTATTCTACTTCCTAATTCGCCATTTTTGTAAAATACATATTGTATCACCATATACATTGATATGATAAAAACTGCTATGGTCATCAACAAAATTTTTTAGAGAACTTATTATATCAAATTCAACTGTTTTTTGGGGATTTAATTCAAAGTCTAATTGCTTCATAGATTACCGCCTTTCTACTATTATATTAACATATCTATCTTAAAAAGACAATTCAAGTTATATTGTAAAGTAGTAAATTAGTAGTAGAAAATACTAAAAGTTTTGTTTGTATCTATTAAAGAATAGAAACACTTTCTATTCCCTTTATTTTTTTGAATAACTTTACTTTAAAAGCTACCCCCCCCCCTAGTTAATCTAAGGTTAACTAAGATAGGGAGCAAAAGATAAAAACCATATTAACACGATTCATTTTTTACACCTACCTTTATATTACTATAATAAAAGTATAAACCAACAAAAGTCACTTAGGCAATACTAAAATAGTATAAAATTCTACTTTTAGCTAACCATTAATATAGGAGTATTCATTATTCACTGCATTTGTTTTTTCATACATTATACTAGAGAATGAAATTTATCATGTTTTAATCATTCTCAAAAGGGTACTTTATTTTACAAATTTACTTTTCCAAACAAGTTTTAATTTATATTTAGTATTCATCCAAACGAAATAATTTTCCCTCCCACAACGAAAAAATCTAAGCCATATGGTTTAGATTTTTATTTTTATTCATCGCTTGATTCGTCTTGTTCTTCCAATTTTACTAGCACTTCACGAGGTTTACTTCCGTTCGCTGGCCCAATGATTCCTCGTTCTTCTAGTAAATCAATCACTCTTGCAGCTCGATTATATCCTAGACGAAATCTTCGTTGTAGAAGGGAAGCTGATGCTTTTCCAGTTTGAATAACAAACTCAGCAATCTCATTATATAATGGGTCATCATATTCTTCTTCTTGATTTTCATCTTCCCTTTGACTAGCACTTTTACTACTATCAGCAACAGCTAAATTCATCATATTCTCATCGTACTGTGCAATTTGTTGAGCTACTGTATAATCGATAATCTTTTTAATCTCATCATCAGAGATAAATGCTCCTTGAATACGTGTTGGACTAGTATCCCCCATTGGGAAGAACAACATATCTCCTTTTCCAAGAAGTTTTTCTGCACCTGTCATATCCAAAATCGTACGAGAGTCAATACTATTACTAACTGCAAATGATATACGCGATGGTATATTTGCTTTAATTAATCCAGTGATAACATCAGTAGATGGTCGCTGTGTTGCAATAATTAAATGAATTCCTGCTGCACGTGCCATTTGGGTAATTCTCATAATGGAGTCTTCTACTTCTTTACTAGCAACTAACATCAAGTCAGCAAGTTCATCAACAATGACTACGATATACGGCATTTTTCTTAATTTTTCATCATCTGGCAAGGTTTGATTTCGCTGTTCAATGTATTCGTTATAGCCTTTAATATTTTTCGTTTTACTATCACTAAACACATCATATCGTCGTTCCATTTCTGATACTATCTTAGCTAGGGCAACGCTTGCTTTCTTAGGATCTGTTACCACTGGACACAATAGATGTGGTGTTCCATTATATACACTTAATTCAACTTTCTTAGGATCAACTAGCACTAAACGAACCTCATCGGGCTTTGTTCTCATTAAAATTGAACAAATAATGCCATTAATACAAACTGATTTACCACTTCCTGTTGTACCTGCTACTAAAAGGTGAGGTGTTTTATCAATTTCACACCATTTTACATCACCATTAATGTCTTTTCCTAAAGGAGCTAACAATTTACTATCTTTTTTCTCTTTGGGAACGCCTTCTAATACTTCACGGAAGGAAACAGAAGTCATATAATCATTAGCTAATTCAATACCTACTGTCTTCTTTCCTGGAATTGGTGCTTCAATACGAACATCTTTTTTAGCAAGAGCTAGAGCAATCTCACGATAAATTCCTAAAAGCCTACTTACTTTCGTACCTGATTGTAATTCTAACTCATACTGTGTAACGGTAGGTCCCACGTGTACTTCTACCACTTTTCCAATGACACCAAAGTCTTTAAGTACTTGTTCTAATACCACGATATTATGTTCGATGCCTACTTGATTAGGGTTTTTAGAACTTTTCTTTGGGGCAGTTAATAAACTAATCGGTGGTAATACATAATTTTTCTCTCTTACGATTAAATGATTTTCATTTTGATTATCTGGTTTAATTTGAATAGGATCTTCTTTTTCTTCCTTTTCATGGGAAACTTCTTCTTTCACCACTGGACTTTCTTTATGTGGTTCTAAATCTTTTAAACTAGAAATGACGATTCGCTTATCCTCTTTTTCTTCTTCTTTTTTCTCTTCTTTATCGTCTAAATCTACTCCACTAATAATAACTTTCTTTCTATCTTCTTTACTTTTTTCTTCCTTTTTATGTTCCTTCTTCTTAGGTAGTAACTCTTTACTTTTACTCCAAGTATTTTTAATTAAATCCACAATAGAAAAGCCAGTAAATAAAGTTAGTCCAATAATAAGTAGAGCCCATCGCATGATGACCATACCTTGATAGTCAAAAAGTTTAGTAAAAAGTACACCAAAGGCACAACCTAAAATTCCACCTCCTGCTAGTTCAAAGTTTACTGATTGTACATGTTGAAAAGCTCCAGTTAATTCATGAATGGTATCTTGAAATATTTTGGTGATATTGTCTAAGTGTTGTGATATATAACTATCGTGTGCCCATATGAATAAAGCAATGGCAAAAATATATAACCCGATTAACTTAGTAGAAAAGAAGTTAGGCCATTCTCTTTTTAAAAGAAGATAAAATCCTACAACGAAAAAAGCAACGAGCAAAACACCGTAATATGTACCTACTAAAAAGATACAAAAAGAACTAATTATCTCTCCCACAGGACCATATTTTCCAATGCCAAGAATCGCACTAAGCATTAAAATTACGCCGATAAGTTCTGCTGTATATTTAAATTCTTTTTTTGGTTCTTCTTTCCTTTTTTTCTTTTTTGCCATACCCTTACCTCACCTTCAAAAAATAGAATCTATACAATACAAATTATATCATAGAAACAAATTATTGTGCATATTAATTGTCGAATTTAAAAAGATTTTAAATTTTCATCAAAGAAAAAGAATAAGACAATGGCTCATTCTATTTAGGAAGCAGATATTATAATTCCAGTTGAGGTTTTTCCTGTTACAAAAGGTACCTCTTGGCCTGATGCACCATTTTGTGTAATAACATTCCACTTAAACGCTCTTCCTGTTAAATTAACGATTTTGGTTAATGTAGGATTACCTCTAAATGCAAAATTCTCTATATTTATTACTCCTTTTCCAATCGTAACTGTTGTTAGTTGATTACTAGAAAATGCACTTTCTCCGATTGATGTTACACTATCTGGGATGATTACACTCGTTAATTGATTACTAAAAAATGCACTTTCTCCAATAGTAGTTATACTATTTGGAATTGTAATATTAGTTAACATATTTAATTCAAATGCATGATCGAGAATATTGGTTACACTATTAGGAAGTGTTACATTGGTTAAATTAGAACCTCTAAATGCATAACTATCTATCACAACTACATCATTTGGTATAACTACATGATCAAGATTTGCCCCTCTGTATCCAATTAACGTTGTATAATCAATACTTCCATCTTCATTTCTTTTATAAATGAATGCTTGAGTATCAGGTAATTGATTGTGAGTAAATGCCATTCGACCAATACTAACGATATTTTTTGAAATTGTCAAATTAGTTAGTTCACACCTATAAAAAGCTTGCTCTCCTATTACCGTTACACTGTCAGGTATAATTACACTTGCTAATTTAGTATATTGAAAAGCTGAATTAGCAATGGAAGTTACACTATCAGGAATGATTACGTTATCACGTTTAGCACCACCATAACTTATTAACGTTGTATAATCAATACTTCCATCCGCATTTCTTTGATATATAAAGGCTTGTTCATCTGGTAATTGATTATTATTAAATGATAAGAAATTAATATGGGTAACGCTATTAGGAATTACAACAGATGTAATTTGTTTATTGTAAAAGGCATTTCCCCCACGACTGCGATTACCAATTGTAGTTACTAATACTCCATCAATGGTATAAGGAATTACCACGTCCTTTGGACAAGTATCACTATAATCAGTAATAGTACCTGTTGAGGCATCAAAGGTAAAACATGACTCATCGGTAAATCTATCACTTAGCAGTTGTTTCGCGTATACATTGACTTTTACCCCATATTTTCTTGATTCTCCACTCGGAATTTCGGTATTTTCATCTACCCATAAACGTAAACGATAGTTATAAATCGTGGTTCCTTTCTGATAAAATGCACCCGAATCTAATATCATACTTCCTATGGGAGACCCTACTTTGGTTTGGCTTTCTATAGAAACAAAGTTTGATGGAGACAATACCTCCTGATATGTGGTATCTGGATCTATGGCTCTTTCTAAATAAAGTTTTACTTCATTATCTTCTAGGGGCGTCATATAGTTAATAGGAATTTTGACTGCTGTTACTTCATATCCTATCGACATCGTTCTAGATAGATTTGCTTGAACAG
>CASRZP010000011.1 GCA_949440065.1 uncultured Bacilli bacterium | reverse complement strand
GCTCGTGCCGTAATTAAAGTGAATAAATACGCCCCAATTAAACCATCAAATAAAAATATTACGCATGTTTACCAATATGATCAAACGAATACATCTACCAAGTGTATTACAGGAGAAGAAGCCACATGTGTTGAAATATCTCCTGATACGTATTCACCAGGTACAATTATTAAATATAAAGTAAATGATAGTCTAGAAAAATATTTTCACGTGGTTAGTGATAACGGAGATACCCTAACTCTACAGCAAAGAGAAAACACAGTAAATAACGTATCTTGGAATAGCACTTCTTCTAATCATTCCACTGGACCACTAGTTGCTTTAGCATCTTTAGAAGATGCAACAAAAGAATGGACGAATGTATTAAGCCAAAGTTATACCATGGGAAGCACCATATTTAAAACGAATCCATATACTGGATGTAATAAGAGTATGAGTTGTACACAAAATGTATATACCTTACCAGAGCGAACGGCTAAAGCACGAATGTTAACCGTTCAAGAAGCACAAAGTCTAGGATGCCGTCAAAGTCAAAGAAGTTGTCCTGTGTGGATGTACAATTATTTAAGTATCTCTACTAGTTACGGGGGAACAGAAAATGGTAGTGATGGTGCCTATTGGACAATGAATACTGATGTTGATTATAACACAGAAACCATTAAGCAAGCTTTACGTTTATATTATAATGGTTGGGTTTCCTCTGGTTTATTATCTACCACAGGTGTTCGTGCGGTAATAACCATAGATAAATAAAGTTAAGGTAAAATTAAACTAGTCAATTTTTTCTTTTTATGTTACACTAAGAATAGAAAAATAAGAAAAATAGGAGGCGACTCTAGATGAAAGGTAGAAAAAATAAAGGATTCACCATTGTTGAACTTCTTGGTGTAATTGCCATTTTAGCTATCATTGCTACTATTGCTGTAGTAGGTGTTTCGGTTGTTTTAAAAAATATGAAAGTAAATTACTATAAGTCACAGGCAGATATGATTGTTTTAGCAGCTAAGGATTTTTATAGTGCTAATCGTGGCCAATTACCTAAAGAAATTGGTTCAACAGAAAAAGTTGAAATTAAAGATTTAATTACACAAGGATATCTAGATCCTGTTTATGATTATAATAAGAAAGAATGTCAAATGGATGAGGGAGCAGATAATAATGTTACTGTGACATTAAGTGCTAAAGGGGAATATCATTATAGTGTCAATTTATCTTGTCGTGGTTCTGATATGCAACTTAATCGAGATAAAACCCCTCCTACATTGGATGTTAATGCTAAGGATGCTTACGGAAATGATAATAAGGAGGAGGGAATAAAAGTAAGTGCTAAGGATAATGAAAGTAAAATTTGTTCAATTCATTATGAAATAAGAAGCAATAATGCAATTTATAAAGAAGGAAATTTATTAACAGAAGCACAAAAAGAGTATCAAGGAAAGATTGATATTAACAGTTATCCTGATGGAAAGTATACCGTCGCTGTGGTTGCTGTAGATTGTGATGGAAATAGTAGCCAAAAGGAAAAGAACTTTGTTGTAGATACCCTTCCTCCTACGATAGGAACATTAGAGTATCGTAAACAAGATAAAGCAGGGGAAGTAATTTATGCTAGGAGTAATAAAGATCAAGGCGTCGTGTGGTATAAGACAAACATATGGACTTCTATTCAATCAATTGGAACAGATGTAGGAAGTGGAATTGATTATACGAGTTATGACATCATAAAAGATGGTTCCCTATATTTGAAAAATCAAAAGAAAGAGAATATTTTATCCGAATCAGGATTATATGAAATTACCATAACGACTGTAGATAAAGCTGGAAATAAGGTAAGTAAAAAAGAATATTTGAATATTGATAATGCAAAAATAGAAGTAAGTATTAAAGAAGATTTAGGATATATTTTCGATAGTGAAGATTATCATCAAGGGACAATTGATAGCACTTATGAGATATTAAGTAATCATCCATCAGGAATAAAGGTAAGTTGTACCTATCAAGGTAGAGCGATTAGTAAAATCGATCAAATTACCACTACAGGTGTGCAAAATGTAACTTGTACGTTTACAACAGGAAGTGGAATAACTAAAAATGTGGAAGTGCCTATTCGTATTATTCCAACAAGTACAGAGTTTCCTTATAACCCAGAAGATCAAGTATATCCAATATATGTAGATGGTGTATACCAAATCGAAGGTTGGGGTGCTAGAGGTGTGGCTAGTAGTGGTACACCTGGACGCGGTGGATATATTTCTGGAACAGTTACATTGCATAAAGGAGATATGGTTATTGTAAAAACAGGAAACATCGGTGGAGGCGGTTCTGGTTATTTAGGAGCGAATGGGGGAAAATCTACAATTGTAGTAATCAACGGTACCAATGCTTTAATCGCAGCTGGCGGTGGCGGAGGAAATAACGGTGGTGCTGGAGGATCTGGTACTGGAAAAGGTGGAGTATCAGCAGGTTATGGTCCTGGAGGCGATGGAATTGATGGCTCTGGTGGCGGAGAAAGTACGGGAGAAAAATATTATAACAGTTGTATTCGTAAGGAAACGGAATGTGTAGGTGGCGAAGATTGTGTTTCTGGCCCTTGTGATAAGAAAACAGAGTGTGCTGGAGGAGAAGAAGTATGTACGATTGTTATTCCATCTGATGGAAGCGAGCCTTATGGAAAAGATTGTTATATCAGAGATGAATTTTGCTATGATTACTGGGAGTGTGAACCAGATGATTGTACTTATGATCCATGCCATTCCACACAAACTGTATGTGTTGGTGAATGGGTAAATCATCCAGGTCATCCAGGTCAAGGCGGAAGTAGTTTCTTACATGAAATGTTAACATTGATTACCAAAACAGATGGGGTAGAGTCTAACAATGGTCACGCTAAAATTACTTATATTAGAAAATCATAAGGAGGAATTACATGAAAAAAATGTCACTGGTTTTACTTGGTGCTGCCTTAACTTTAATTTTAGTTGGCGTAGCGTACTTTTTAAATCCTAGTAGTAAACCAAATCCTGTACAAAATAAAAAAATTACTTATGTAAACGATGATTATGGAAAGTTAGATATTCGCTTTATTGTTTTTGAAGGTAATCAATATTCAATTTACTATCAAGAATATTTTACTAAATTAAAAATAGATGCTAAAACACCAATGATATGTATTGATTTGGAAAAAGGTTCCAAAAATAATGGAAAGTGTTATTCTTTCTATAAGGATGAAGAAACTTTAGTTATTTATGATGATTTTGATGAAGAAAATAAGAATGAGGTTTTGTTAACTTTTTCGAAAAGTGATAAGAAAATGGGCGAAATTATAAAAGACATGGAAAATAATTAGAGGGAAGTGCGAATATGGAAATTAACCAAAAATTAACTAGGGGGGGGGGTAGCTTATAAAGTAAAACCCTTATTGTACAAGAATGAGAAGAAATTCCCATTCTTTTTATTGCTCTAAAAAATTAAAATAAAAAATTTGTGTAGATAAAAGTTTGAATAGACAATAATGATTTTAGGAGCGATAAAAATGAAAAGAAAAAGAATAGGATTAATTTTATTGATAGGAATCATCGTATCAGGAATTATACTGATGTATTCTTCTTATGCACTGTTTTCTATAAATCAGATAAGTAAGTCTGCCATTACTATCAAAGTAGGAACAATGAATGTAACATTAAAGATAGATGGAACTACCACAAATAAGTTAACACTAGATAAAGGAAAGAAACAAACATTTGTGGTAACGTTAGAAAACCTGAATGCCATTGAAGGAAAGTTTTTACCTTATTATATAGGAACTATCCCTGATGGAGTAACATTTGGGTATATAGAAGCAACAGGAGTAGATATTCCCATTGAAACCAATCTTAGTAAAAACGGTAAGAAAACATATTCTATCTATTTAGAAAATAATTCATCATCAAGTGTCACCATTAATCTAGGCGTACAAGGAGGTTTGGCGAATCAACCATTATCTTTACCAACAAACTCTCATATGATACCTCAAGCAGTGGGAAAAAATAAAAATATTGCTAATGTTTGGAAGTATGATCAAACATCAGGGTCAAGTACTTTTTGTGTAACAGGAGAAGAGTCAACGTGCCTACCCATTAATCCAAAGACCTTTGAACCAGGTACAATTATTAAATATAAAGTTAATGACACAGAGGAGAAATATTTTCACGTGGTTAGTGATAACGGAGATACCTTAACCTTACAGCAAAGAGAAAATATAGTATATGATATAGCATGGTATACATCTAAAGATTCCACCAAAGGTCCATTGACTATTTTACCAGCGTTAGAAAGTGCTACAGCAGGATGGACAAATGTGTTAAATCAAACATATACGTTAGGTTCAACCGTATTTAAAGATAATGCATATACTGGATGTTCATCTTATAATTCTTGTACAACAAATAAATATACATTAGGAGAAAGAACAGCCAAAGCAAGGATGATAACTGTGCAAGAGGCATATAGTTTAGGATGTACTCAGGATTTGCAATCATGTCCAGTATGGATGTACAATTATTTAAGCGGTTCTGTTAGTTATGGCGGAACAGTAAATCAAACAGGAGATATATACGGAAAAAACTGGGGGTATTGGACAATGAATGCGAATTCATCCAATTCGAGTGCCATTTGGAATATCTTCTATTCTGGATATTTGAGTAGTATTGACACTACAGGAAATACCCGCGGTGGTAGAGCTGTAGTTGTTATAGAAAAGTAGATGAAAAGAATAAATATTCATTTGCTCTTTTAACTTGATATGCGAAGTATGATAGATTAAAGAAAAAAATAAAAATGAAGAGTGCAAGAATACGAATAACGTTTTTGTGAAAGGAAGATGTCAATATAATTATTACAAAACTTTTAACAATGTTAAGGTAGTCGTATTTGAATTTATAGAATCGTGGTATAATAATCTTATAATTCATTCAAAAATATAAAAACATTGCTATTTGTTCACATTTGTAAAAAATTGTTTAATTCTAAATTGTAATTATGATAAATTGGTTAAATTAAACTAAACACACACATAACTATTGATTTGTGTGTGTTTTTGGTTTAAAATAACTGTAGGTGATAAAAATGATATATACCCATAAAGAACTAAAAGAAAAATATGGTTCAAATTACCAAATTCAAAAGGCTGTTAAAGATAAATTGTTATATAAAATAGAACCAGGTATTTATTCAGATAAAAAAAACAACCATTATTTAGAGATATTCATGAAAAAATACCCAAATGCAATTATTTCTGGAGATAGTGCATATTATTACCACAATTTAACAGATGTAATACCTAAAAAAATTTTTATGACTACGGATAGAACATCAGGGAGATTTAAGGATACATATATTATTCAATCATGTTCTACTTCTAATTATTATAAATTAGGTAAAACAAATATTGAAATTGAGGGGGTTACCATAAATATTTATGATAAAGAAAGAATGTTAGTTGAATTAATTAAAAATAAAAATAATACTCCTTATGATTATTATAAAGAAATAATAGATAATTATAGAAAAATAAAAAGTGAATTAGATATTTATAAATTGCATGAATATGCTAATGTTTATTCTAATGGTGAAAAAATAATGACAATGATACAAGATGAGGTGTTTTGATGAATATCGGTGAATTAGTTAATCTTTATATTAGCGATGGATATGAATTGATAGATGCAGTAGCAAAAGTATCTCAAGACATAATACTTTTAAAAATTTCTAGGAGTTCGTTAAATCGTAATGTAACGATAAAGGGTGGAGTAGTTATACATAGCCTTTCAAAAAATAAACGTCGTGCTACTAGAGACATGGATTTTGATTTTATAAAGTATTCTTTAAATGATATAGCAATAAAACAATTTATTGAAAAATTAAATCAAGTAAATGATGGTATAAATATAACGATAAATGGTAATATTGATGAATTACATCATCAGGATTATGATGGTAAAAGAGTATATATTACACTTACTGATTCTAATGATTATAGAATTGATTCAAAATTAAATATTGGTGTACATAAAGACTTTGATATAGAACAAGATGAGTATTGCTTTAATTTAGATACAATAAATGAAAGTGCTACTTTATTTATCAATTCAAAAGAACAAATATTTACTGAAAAATTAAAATCATTATTAAGATTTTCATATACATCAACGAGATATAAGGATATATTTGATTTTTATTATTTAATAAAATATGGTAATTTAAATAAACGTAAATTAGAACAATATATAGATAAATCTATTTTTAGTGACAATTCCATAAGAGCAAATAATTTTCAAGATGTTTATAAGATGTTAAATGTGATATTTAATAATAGAAGGTTTGTTTCTAATTTGAATAATGCTAAAGTTAATTGGCTAGAGATATCTAGTGATGAAGTAATAAAATGTATACTGAAGTTTCTAAAAACTTTTGAAATGGTTGCTATATAAATAGGAATTTTAGTGATAACTAATAAACTCATTATGGAAAATTAATTCTTAATATATTGCAACAAGGTAAAATTTTTATTGACAAGTGGTTTATTTATGCTTATGCTTAAGTTGTTAAATGGAGGATAAAGTAAATATGTTAAAAGATAAAGTTGCTATTATTACAGGAGGAACTAGAGGTATTGGTTTTGAAATTGCTAGAGTGTTTTTAGAAAATCACGCTAAAGTAGTTATCTTTGGTTCTAAGGAAGAAAGTGTAAATGAAGCACTTACTTCTTTAAGGGAAGAAGGATATGATGTAGATGGTTACTATCCTAACTTAAATGAATTTAATCAAGTAAGTCAAGTGGTAAATGAGATTCATCAAAAGTATGGAAAAATTGATATTTTAGTTAATAATGCAGGAATTTCTGCGAATAAAAAAATAGATGATACTACAGTAGAAGACTTTCAAAAGATTATGGATATCAATGTTAATGCTATGTTTTATATGACAAAAGCTGTTGTACCTTTGATGAAGGAAGCACATCATGGAGTAATTTTAAATACTAGTTCGATGGTTAGTATCTATGGGCAACCATCTGGTGTAGGATATCCTACTAGTAAGTTTGCTGTAAACGGAATGACAAAATCCTTAGCTAGAGAGTTAGGTACGTTTAATATTAGAGTAAATGCTGTAGCTCCTGGAGTGACTAATACGGATATGGTAGCATCTCTTCCTAAAGAAATGATTGAACCATTAATTAAGACAATTCCATTAGGTAGAGTAGGAGAACCTAGAGATGTAGCGAATGCTTTTCTATTTTTAGCTAGTCCTTTAGCAAGCTATGTAACTGGGGAAATCTTATCAGTAGATGGTGCAGCTAGAAGTTAAGAGCTAGATTATTCTAGTTCTTTTCTTTTTCTAATTTTTATGATAAAATCTACTTCTAGGTGGTACTATGGGTAAAATTATTCATCCGATTGAACCTATATATGATAAAGATTCGAAGGTATTAATCTTAGGTTCGTTTCCTTCCGTGCAGTCTAGGAAAGAATTGTTTTATTATGCTCATCCACAGAATCAATTTTGGAAGTTACTAGAAGATATTTTTAATGAGAACATTATAGATAAAAGGGAATTTCTTTTAAGTCACCATATTGCATTATGGGATGTGATAAGAAGTTGTGAAATTACTGGTTCACTAGATAACACAATTAAAAAGGTAAAAGTAAATGATATAGCAATGCTTCTTAAACATAGTAACATTAAAACCATATTTACAACAGGAAGAAAGGCTACAATGTTATATCAGAAGTATATAGAACCGAAGTTGGGAATACCTACCATTTATTTGCCTTCTACTAGTCCTCTTTATTCGAAGATGAAGTATGAAGAAAAAAGGGAAGCTTACCAAAAAATAAGAAATTATTTATAAAAGTCTTTTCAAATGGAAAAGTTATGTTATAATTTTATATGTAATTTATTTATTGCTGGAATAGCTCAGGTGGTAGAGCAATCGTCTCGTAAGCGATAGGTCGCAAGTTCAAATCTTGTTTCCAGCACCAGAAGCGGATACCTTCTAACAAAATGTTAGAAGTTTAAAGTAAAAATCAACTTTCTAAAAAATAGATTGTTGATTTTTTTTATGCTTAAAAGTTATAAGCGTGATGGTTACTCGCACCAGATTGATAAAAATATCAAAAAACTTGGATAAAACAAACAGAAGGGATGTTTAACTTTAGCGAGTGGAGTACTTACTTGTAAATAGTTAAGCACTTAATCTATGATATATTGAGATCTTTCTTATAGATAGAACCATTAAAATTTACTCATTAAATACTTTATGAATGATTTCGGGATAATTGGTCATAAATGCTAATCTTTTAAGAGTTTGCTGTAAAAGCGGTGTGGATTTTTCCCCTAAGTAATGATCATAAAGATAAGAAATGTAATAATTAGATAAAATATAAATAATAATCTCTTTATCCATTTTTAACAACATATCAATAATGGTATCATTTTGTACATTGGAAATTAACACATAATAATCGACATCAATAAAATTAAGATCAACCCCAGTTACTGCAAATCCTACTTTTGTTTCGGGCATTGTATTTTTGATTCGCTCAATTAAACTTCTATTAACACTATGAAGATAAATAGTTAAATTTTTATATAAATCAATTAATCGTTTCATTTCATTAATGTAATTGTCCATACGATTGGAGATTTCTTGTGCATTTTCATCATTAATCAGTTCATAGTTAGAAGGGATCAAATTAATATAAAGATCCTTTTTTACTGTTTTGTTTGATAAGTCCTTTAATACACTTTCTAAAGAGATAATTTCATAAGTTTGTAGATCCTGGAAAGTGGTGTTATTAATGGTATTAGTAATGGCTGTTCCAATAGAACTGGCATTAAAGATTACTATTTTTTCATCTTTGGTAAGTGTAACATTAAAACTAATGGCAGAAACAAAGTCTTTTGTTAAACTGTTATAAAAAAAGTCATTGGTATTTAATGCATCGCTTTTTTGGGCTATAATTTTCATTTTCTCACCTATATTAAGTCTATTCTAACGATAAAATTCTAATACTTTTTTCTCATTTTTTTGAAATGATAATGGAAAATTATGGTAAAAATACCATTCAAGTACAAAAAATGACATTTCGTATACAAAAGCATTAGTTCCTTTTTCTTTTATGTTAGAATTTGAAACTGGAGTGGGAAAGTATGAACTTTGTTGTATATGAGAAAAAAGCACAATTTGTAGAAACCTATAAACACATTATTGCAAAATTAATGGTGTCTACAAATTTAATTTATCAAATAATTGAAGTAAGTAGTTTTAATAGTGAAACGAAAAAGAATATATTGAGTCTAGATGGGAATAATATTTACATTTTAGATATTGATATGGAAGATAAAAGTGGAATAGATGTTGCTAGGAAGATTAGAGAATCAGGTGATTGGCATAGTCCAATTATTTTAATGACGAATGAAAAGGGGAACGCCATTGGGAATATAAGCAAAATATTAATGATTGATTTAATCGCCAAAGACGAATTCTTTATGGATAAACTCCATTCCGCTTTGATAGTCGCGTTGCAAATCGTAAATCAGAAAAAATCTTTTTGTTTTATCACGCACGGAGAACTATATCAACTACCTCATCAAGATATTTTATATATTGAAAAATGTTTGAATAATAATTTATCTTATATTGTTACCAAAAGGGATAAGTATCCAATTCGACAAACTATTCAATATTTAGAGAATATATTTGAAAAAGATGTAAATTTTTTTAAGTCACATCGTAGTTTTATCGTTAACTTAGAAAATATTAAGCACATTAATTTTGAAACAGGAATGATTACTTTTGCTAAGGATAAGCAAGCTTTAGTATCTAGAGCCAATAAAAAGATTATTAAGGAAAAATTGAAGGCAATAGAAGATCATGAAAAATCAAAAGTAAAGTCTTCTAAAAAGAAGAAAGATGTGCAAAAAGTTGGATAAATTTCAAAACATTAGTGAAAAGGTGTAAACTTTTATTTTTTTCTACTTTTTTATGGTACAATGAAATGGAATATGAAGAAGTAGAGGAAGTAGTTATGTTAGTCGAATACCAATTAATCAATGCCTTAATAGAATTCAATCATTTATTTTTTTTAGAATTAGCATTACAAAATAAGAATCATTCTATTTTAGAATTTAGGAAAAGTGAGTTTGTAAGAAAAATAGTTAATTATTTAATTCATGAAAATAAATTTTTTGCATCAAGAGAGCAACTGGAAATGGCATTAAAAGAATCATTAAAAAAAATACCTTATTTATTTAATGGTATGATGCCTTACGATGATCGATTTTTAGTGAACTTTTCTGCTAGAGATGCCTTAACTTATTTAAATCAAAAATATCCTTTAGATAGGGATGAGGATATGTTGCAATTTGTTCATCAATTTTATCAATATTATCAATTAGAAAAATATTTTACAAACGAAGAAAGAAAAAATATTTCTTTAATTCCAGAGAGAAAACGTGTTTTAAATATTTATCCCCAAGCTTCATTAAAAAAATATATTCTTTGCCGCGGAAGTCACTATAATGATTTAATTACTTGGGAACTTTGTACTGATGGAGAGATTATTGAAATACCATCTAAAATAGAAATTCCATCTTATTATATGTGTTTAAATCCTAGTGAAGACGATTCACTGATGAATATAAAATTACAAGCTTTTCATCAAGTTATGGTAAAAAATTTTTCTTATGTCTTATATCAAGGAAAAATGCTCGCAGAAAGTGATGAATATCTTAATCGAAGTTTATATTTAAATGAAAATTTAGATGTATCATTTTTAAAAGAGTTATCTAGTCCATCTTTAGAGTTTGGTAAAAGCATTCAAAGTGAAGTACCTAACGCTTATCAAAAAAAGTTAATATTACCTACTCAAGGTCAAAAAAAGCTTTCTGTGTAGAAAGTTTTTATTTTATTTCGCTGATACTATTTTGAAAATCTTTATTACTTAAAAGTTCATGAATCACTTCTTCTTGGTTACCTACGTAAACTTCTTCAATTCGTTCAACCTTTAATCTCTCAGCCAAGAGAATGGCTTCTATTTGTTTTACTGCGATGTCTAAATCATCATTAATTACCACATAATTATATTTTGGTAATTCATTAATTTCAGTGTATGCTCGCTTAAAACGTTTTAGTATTTTCTCATTATCTTCGGTATTTCTTAAAATTAAGCGCTTTTTTAGTTCTTCCATTGAAGGAGGCAATACAAAGATAAATAAAGCATCTTTGATTTTTTCTTTAATTTGCAAAGCCCCTTGAATTTCAATCTCCAGTAAGACATCTTTTCCCTCGTTTAACTGTTTTTCAATATTTGCTTTTGGCGTTCCGTAGTAGTTTTCATTGTATTGGGCATATTCTAAGAATCCATTTTCTTTAATTTTTTTCTCAAACTCTTCCTTAGTGACAAAATAATAGGTAATATCAGGAATGTCGTTTTCTCGTGGACTCCTAGTTGTCATAGAAATAGAGGGAATAATATTACTATTATGCTGAATTAATTGTTTACAAATTGTACCTTTACCTGCACCTGATGGACCAGAAATGACGATAAGTAATCCTCTTTGTTTAGTTTTAATCATGACTTTCTCCTTTTGCTTTTAAAATTTGTTCCTAGTATAGCATAAAAAGTAATGTTTTCCAAGAAGTAATTTTTAAGATGATAATTTAAAAATATGATAATTTATTGTTTTTTTTTTCGCTAAGTGGTATCATAATAATAGAGTATAATAAGAGAGAGTGATTAGATGAATGTAATTGATTTTTTTGTAAAGACTTTAGATGGACCTTTATATATTGTATCAACAGTAATATGTGTAATTTTGATTTTTGCGTGTATTGGTTATTTAGCCGAAAAATCAATTTCTGAAAAAAAAGAACAAGAAAAATTTGTTACGGTTGATGAAGGACAAAGTACGAATACACAAACTGAACCAACACCAGTATTACCTCAAGGTGCAGTAGCTTTTAATCATGCTCCTTTAAATCAATCATCATTCTCTCCAGTTAAAAATCCGATGAATAATAATATGGGAATACCAACTACTGTAATTCCCCAGACCAATAATACTTTAACACCAACTCCTGTTACGCCACCTCCAATCTCTTCTATTCCAGAAATACCGACAATCAAAGGAATTCCTACAGCAGTGGTTTCTCCAACTTCGGTACCTGTTACTCCTAATACAAATTTAACACCGAATGCAAATCTTATTAAAGAAGTAGAAAAACCTAAAGTAGCAATACCAACATCTCAAACATCTCCAGTAGTAAATCAAACGCTTCCCAATGCAAATTTAACACCCAATGCAAACCTTACCAAAGAAGTGGAAAAACCTCAAGCAGCAATACCAACATCTCAAGTATCTCCAGTAGTAAATCAAACGATTCCTAATACAAATTTAACGCCAAATGCAAATCTTACGCAAGAAACACCTAAGGATAAAAATAATAAAGCTCAATCGTTAACGCCACCTCCTGTTAATTCTACTGCTGAAGCGACCATAATTGCACCACCGTCACAAACAGCAACTGTTCCAGCATCTAATCAAGCACCGATGGCATCACAAGCACCAATTATATAGACGTTGCCAAGTGCTTTTTTTTTTGTTATAATAATATAGTACTTTTATAGTAAGAAAAGAGGTCAAAAAAATGACATTATCGAATGCATTATCGATTTTGATTAAATTTATAGATATTTCTTTAGTATGGTTTATGTTTTATTTTATCTTAAAAAATATGCGGAATAACGTAAAACTAACCTTGATTTTTAAAGGAGTTGCTATTGTTCTAACCTTAAAATTAGTAAGTGATTGGTTAAATTTTAAAACAATAGGGTGGCTTTTGGAATACATCATTATGTGGGGACCATTAGCTTTAATTATTATTTTTCAGCCAGAAATTAGAAATATTTTAGAACAATTGGGAAGAAGTCAATTGCTGGGTCGACATAAAGTCCTAACCGTTGATGAAAGAGAGCGATTAGTCTATGAAATTATTCAAGCCATGGATTATTTACGTAAAACTAGAATTGGCGCCATTATTGTTATTGAGCGAGATGTAAGTTTAAGTGATTATATTGATAAAGCTAAAAAAATCTACGCCGATTTATCCAACGAATTGTTAATTTCTCTTTTCTTTCCTAATAACCCGTTACATGATGGCGGAGTAATTATTCAAGGGGATCGTATAACTTGTGCAGGGGCGGTATTTCCAACAAGCAACAATATTAAAACGAATCGTCGTTTAGGTACTAGACATAGAGCAGCCTTAGGTATTGCCGAAGAGACAGATGCCATTGCTTTAGTCGTATCTGAAGAAACTGGTCGCGTATCTATTGCTGTTAAAGGGGAATTATTCTATAATTTATCCTTAGATGATGTTAGAATGATGTTAATTGATGAATTACGTCCAAAACAAGATTTAGTTGAAGACGATGTAAACGAGGAAGAGATATATGAAGAAAACAATTAAAAAGAAAAAAAAGGGAATTTTAGGAGTTATTGCTTCCATTATCTTATTTCTAGATAAATGGTTAATTACTCCAATTACCAAATTAATATTAAAAATTACAGACTTTTTTAAAAATAATAGTCAAGGTTTTGAACGATTCATCAGTAAGAAACAGACCTTAATTGTTGTATCATTGATATTTGCTTTTGCTGTTTTTGTATTAGTTGATCGCGAATCTACAATGATGATTGACCAACAGGCAGAAATTTTGTATAACCAAGAAGTTACAGCGATTTTTAATGAAGAAGCATATGTAGTAGAAGGATTACCAAAAACCGTTGACATTACGCTAATTGGAAAACGTCGTCATATATTTTTGGCTAAGCAGTCACCAGTAAAAACAGTTTCTGTTGACTTAACAGGGTTAAAACCAGGTTCACATAAGGTCACATTAAAATACTCACAATATGTATCATCTCTAAATTATAAATTAGACCCTTCAACTGCTCAAATTTACATTTATGAAAAAGTATCTGAAACAAGAGAATTAACAACAGATGTATTACATCGTGATAGCTTAGATAGTAAGTTATATATTAAAAATGTAGAATTAAGTAGAAATAATGTTATTATTAAAGGAGCAGAGCATCACTTAAAAGAAGTAGCAACGGTTAAAGCATTGGTTGATGTTAATAATATTTCTAATCCTCAAGTAGGAGAAATGACATTAAAAGATGTTCCACTTGTAGCGTACGATACAGAAGGACAAATCGTGGATGTTGAAGTTGTTCCTAATAAGATTGATGCGAAGATTTTAATTACTTCACCAAGCAAAGAAATTCCAATTCAAGTAGTACCTACAGGAGAAATTGCTTTTGGTAAGGCGATAAAATCATTGATTACCAATGTATCTACTGTAGTAGTATACGGAGATGAAACCGCACTTGATGAATTAAATATGATTCCTGTTGAAATAGATATTACCGATTTAGATCGTGATAAAGAATTTAATGTTAATATTAAAAAACCTAACGGTGTTCGTGATATTAGTACAAAAACCGTAGTAGTAAAGGTATCTATTGATGATTTATCTACTAAGGAATTTGAAAATATTGGTATTTCTACAGAAAATTTAGGCAGTGAATATCGTGTTCAAGCATTATCTGTTGAGGATAGTGCCGTAACGGTTATTGTTAAAGGTAGTCAAAGTGTTTTAGATGAGTTAGATACCTCTACTATTCATCCATATGTTGATTTAAGTAATTACACTGAAGGAGAATATGAAGTTGATGTTCTAGTTCGGGGTGATGATTTACGTTTAAACTACTCACTAAAGCAGAGAAAAGTTAAAATTAGAATCATGAAAAAATAGGTTTTGATACCTATTTTTTTACTCATCGTGTTTAAATAGTAAACCGATGTTGATAATACCGCATATAGCGATGATTACATATACGATTCTTGCAATAACGTTATCTGTATCTCCAAATAATGAAGATACTAAATCAAATTGGAATAATCCAACTAATCCCCAGTTTAGTGCACCAATGATTACTAAAACAAGAGCAACTTTTTGTAATGTCTCCATTTTTATCCTCCTTTTTTATTGTCAGTATTATGATAAACAATTCTTAAATTTTTATGCATGAACAAAAGGAATTTATCAAATTAATCATGTTATCATATTTAAAATATTTCTTCTTTTTTGTCGTCATCAATGAATAATTAATTTTTTATATCAATATAATTAAATGAAAATATTATTAGAGGTGAAAGATGAAAAAGGTATTTGCAGTAGGAATTTTATGCATGATGTTATTACTTACTGGATGTGGAAAAAATTCCAAAGATGATGTTTTGAAAAATTTTTTAAAAAATGTTAATGATGCCAATGGGTATGAAATTAAGGGAGAATTGGACATATTAAATAATGATGATGTTTATCATTATGATGTAAATGTTTCGTATAAAAAGAAGGATAATTACAAGGTAAGTTTACGAAATACAGCGAATAATCACGAGCAAATTATTTTAAAAAATAGCGAAGGTGTGTATGTCTTAACACCATCCTTAAATAAAAGTTTTAAATTTCAAAGTGATTGGCCATATAATAATTCGCAAATTTATTTATTGCAATCTTTGGTGAATGATTTAAAAGCAGATAATAATAAGGAGTTTACCGCTAAAGAAAATGGTACTTATGAGTTTGTTAGCAAGGTAAATTATCCGAATAACCGAAAATTAGTAAAACAGAAAGTTACTTTAGATAAAGATAAGTTACCGATTAAAGTAGAAGTAATGGATGATACTTCTATTCCCCAAATGACGATGAAGTTTAATAGTATTAATATGAAACCTAAGTTTGATGATAATCATTTTGATTTAGATACAATAATGAAAACAGCAATTATTGATGAAACTAGTCAACCTATGGGTAGTTTAGATGATATAGTTTATCCATTATATATACCAGCTGGGACAAAATTAACGAATCAAGATAAGGTTTCTAAAACTGATGGTGAGCGAATTATTATGACTTTTGATGGAGAAAAACCTTTCCTTTTAGTGGAGGAGACGGTATCGAAAGAAGATGAGTTAACGATTATTCCAACGTATGGTGAACCTTATATGTTAATTGATACCGTTGGTGCGATTACGGATAGTTCCATCACTTGGTCTTCTAATGGAATTGAGTATTATTTAGCATCCGATGTGATGAGTCAAGTGGAATTATTAGAAATTGCTAAGTCGATTAGTGTTCTTCCAACAATGAAATAGGATGTTCTTTAGGGAATATCCTTTTTAATTGCTAAAAAAAATTCCAATTGAATGGAAAAAAATGCAAAAATAAATATTTTTTCCAATTCAACAAAAAAACTTTGCTAATTAAATAGAGATTATGGTATACTAATTAAGAGGTGAGATATTGTGCTAAAAAGGGAACACTATTTAACAAAGATAAAAGATTTTTATCACATTAATTCTTTAATTAAAGTATTATGTGGTTTAAGAAGAAGTGGAAAATCAGTAATTTTAAAACAAATTATTGACGAATTAAAGGAAAGTAACATTGATGATGAACATATTATTTACGTGAATTTTGAATCACTTGATTATGCACATATTACAAATGCCATAGAGCTAAATCACTATATCAAAAGTTTTGTTACCGATAATGAAACATACTATGTATTTTTAGATGAAGTACAAAAAGTAAAAGATTTTGAAAAAGCGATTAATTCATTAAGGATTACCGAACAATTTAGTATTTTTATTACTGGATCTAATAGTAAAATGACCTTTTTAGAGTTATCCACAGATTTATCTGGTCGATATGTAAGCTTTCGCGTTAATCCATTTTCTTTTAAAGAAGTTGTAAAACTTACCAATACTCAAGAGGAGAAGTATTTTGATTTGTTATTAGATATATTTGAGTGGGGAACTTTGCCACAAAGGTTTATGTTCGATAATGTGTTATCACGGGAAAATTATATTTTAGATGTTTATGATTCTATTATTTTAAAAGATGTTGTGGATAGATTAGGAATAACAGATATTACAACACTTAATAAAATTCTTCAATATGTTTTAGAAACAGAAACAAGAGAATTTTCTGCTACTAATGTGTTAAATTATTTATCCAGTAATCATAATAAAATTGCAACGGATACATTGTATAAGTATTTAGATGCTTTATGTTCAACTTTTATCATTAATCGAGTTTATCGTTACGATATTAATGGAAAAAGAGTGTTAAAGTCGTTAAATAAATTTTATGCTACAGACTTAGGGGTTAAAAAAATGAAAACGAATAGTAAAGAGGTAAACTATTCCCAAGCATTTGAAAACCTAATTTATAATGAACTAGTAAATAAAGGATATCTTGTATATGTAGGAAAAACAGCAAAGGGAGAGATTGACTTTATTGCGACTAAAGATAAGGAAACAAAATATATTCAAGCTTGCTATGATTTATCCAATATAGAAACCAGAGAAAGAGAATTTGGTGCTTTTACTAATATTGATGATAGTTATCCCAGATATGTTATTTCTAAAGATAATGAGGATTATTCACAAAAGGGAATTAAGCATTTGAATATTTTTGATTTCTTGATGAATGATAACTTTTAAAAATTTTAAGAAATAGCATACAAATTTTTAGATTTTGTTTTAAATTGTTTGATTTTTTCTTGTTTTTATATTATAATAATGGCAATTTTCAAAGTAGATGTTTTAATGGTAAAAAAAGAACAATGCATGGATTTATATGGAGAAAAGCTAAAAGTTGGAGATGAGGTTATTCCAGTACTTGAAGAAGCAGCACTTCTTAATATTGGTAGTGTTATCTCTGAAATTGTATATAGTGAAAAATATAATAATCATTACATCACCATTACAGATAAATTTGGAAAAGTTTTGCTAAAAGGTGTAGATTCAAAATGTTATACTACGCAAGCAAGATTTGATGAAAGGGAAAACCAAAAATACGTATACAATTTAACATTTTATAATAATAAACTTTCCCCAATAACATCATTTCCTTTAACCAATAAAACCGATTCAAGTTATGAAATTCCTGATGATACATATTTTGCATGCCTTAGTGCCCGTCACCTTAACAAAAAAGGAAAGTACTCATCATCATATAATATTGTAGATATTTATTGCTTTTTTATTGATGGTAAGTGTACACTACATTATGATAAAGCAAATAATGATTACTATTTATCAAGTCCTGAAGCTTATTTTTATCCTCCAATTTACTCAAATTATAGAATGCTAAAAAGTGAAGATGAATTACAAAAATGGGTTACTAATATTATAAAGTATTTTAATCATATTGATTTGACATATGCAAATAACGAAGAAGAATTTGAGAAAAATGACGAGGGAAAAGCATTTGAAAAACAATTAATTCATTATTTAAAACATTCATCTTTTAAATAATGTGATTTTTAAGTGTGACGAATGATAAAAAATATTTTTTGACCTTTATATACAGTTGTGCTATAATTCATCTTAGGAGTGATTACAATGGGAAAAAGCAAAAATTTAAATCACAGTCTTCAAAAGATTCCAACAGGTTCTAACGACGAAGTGATGAAAATAGTTAAAGTATTAATTTTAGTATTAGTTCTATTTGGATTTATATATTTCTTAACGATGATACTAACTGGAGAGTTTAAATTTGGTGGAGAAAAGAAACCATCTAGTGAGGTAAATATACAATATACTGAGATTCTAGGGGGAGAAATCTTTAATATGAAAGAAGATTCCTACTATGTTATGTTCTATGATTATTCATCTGATGATGCGAATTTGTTTGCTACGATTATAAGCCAGTACAATAAAAAGTCAACATCAATTAAGTTATATCAAGTAAATATGGGAAGTCCACTAAATCAGCGATATGTTGATTTAGAAAATAGTAGTCTATACATTGATCATGCTTCCAAACTTAAAGTAAAAGATGCCACGTTATTAAAAATAGAAAATGGTAAAGTAGTGAATGCTTTAGAAGGAAAAGATGCGATAAAAGAAGCATTACAATAAAAAGAAATGATGAGTTTCTTTTTTTCTACTTTTGATTTAGTAAAATGGCATAAACGAGAAAATGATGAATAGAATTACTTTTAGAATAAGTAAAAATGTGATATGATAAATGATAGAGAAAATAAGAGGTGACATATGAAAAAAGAAAGTAAGTCGCAGTCTAAGATGGAATTAGAAAATGAAAAGAAAAATGAAGAAAAGTTAATGAAGGATAAGGAAAAACAAACAGGATATAATACAATTGAAGTTATTGTCATCATGATAGTTACTATTGTTTTTGGTGTCATTATTGGTAGTACAGTAACGTTATCTTTTCAAAGAGGAAAACTAGGAGGAATGTCGAATAGCTTAAAGGAGTTTGTGGCAACATATAATAGTATTGTGGAAAACTATTATGATGATGTAGATGAAAAAGCTTTAGTAGATGCAGGTATTGCTGGGATGATGAATTATTTGGGCGACCCTTATTCTGTGTTTATGACCGAGGAAGAATCCGAAGCCTTTAACCAAAAGGTCAATGGATATTATATAGGAATTGGTACAGAAGTTCGTTTCTTTGAAAATATTTTCACCATTTCTCAAGTGTTTGAAGACTCACCTGCTAAAAAAGCAGGGCTTGAAGTAGGAGATGTTATATTACAAATCGATGGGACTGATGTAGAGGGTAAGAAATTAACCGAAGTATCAGAACTCATTAAAGGGGAAGAAAATACTAGTTTTATTATGAAAGTACTTCGTGGTGAAGAAGAAAAAATGTTTACCGTTATTCGTTCTAGGATAGATTTAACTTCTGTTACTAGCGAAATTTACGAAGTAGAAAATCATAAAATCGGCTATATCAAAATTGATATTTTTGCATCAAATACGTACGAACAATTTAAGAAAGAATTAAAAGCGCTAGAGAAACAAGGAATGGATCGTTTAATTATTGATGTACGTGATAATTCTGGAGGTTACTTAACTACAGTATCTGATATTTTATCCTTATTCTTAAATAAGAGTAAAATAATGTATCAGCTAGAAACCAAAGGCGTAAAAGAACCAGTGCATGCATTAACTAAAGAATCTAGGTCGTATCCAGTTGCTGTGTTAATTAATCATGCTAGTGCATCAGCATCAGAAATTTTAGCGTCAGCCATGATGGAGTCGTATGGTGCTGAAGTTATCGGTGTTAATTCTTATGGTAAAGGTACAGTACAAAAAGCAGTGGAATTAAGTAGTGGAACATCTTTTAAATATACATTTCAAAAGTGGTTAACACCAAATGGAAATTGGATTAATGATGTGGGCGTAACACCAACGATTGAAATAGAATTAAATGATGAATATTATCATGATCCAATTATTGAAAAAGATCCACAATTCCAAAAGGCTTTAGAAGTTTTAAAAGATAAGTAGAACTTGAGTGTTAGGAGTGAAATTCTAGCACTTTCTTTTTTGGGTAAAATATGTCGTTTTCTTTCGAATAAAAATTAGCACTTTATATTGACAAGTGCTAATTTCGGAGTATAATATGTATTGAAAATTAAGAAAAGAGGGGATAAATATGTATCAAAATGAAAATCAGCAAGAAGAAAATGTTCTTGAAAAATATGGACGAAATATTACAGAATCAGTAAAAAAAGGAAAAATGGATCCAGTAATAGGAAGGGATGAGGAAATTAGAAGTATTACTCGAATTTTATCAAGGAAGACAAAGAATAATCCTGTTTTAATTGGTGAACCAGGTGTTGGAAAAACAGCTATTGTCGAAGGGTTAGCTCAACGAATTATTTCTCAAGACGTTCCCAATAGTCTAAAAAATAAGATAATTTGGGAATTAGATATGGCAAGCTTAATCGCTGGTGCTAAGTATCGAGGAGAATTTGAAGAAAGGCTAAAAAACGTGTTAAATGAGGTCAAAAAAAGTGAAGGCGAAATAATCCTGTTTATTGATGAAATTCATACCATTGTCGGTAGTGGAAACATGGAAGGTGCTATGGATACATCAAATATTTTAAAACCAATGTTAGCTCGTGGTGATATTCATGTCATTGGTGCTACTACCTTAAATGAGTATCGCAAATACATTGAAAAAGATGGTGCCTTAGAGCGAAGATTTCAAAAAATTAAGGTTAGCGAACCTAGTGTGGTAGATACGATTACGATTCTTCGTGGGTTAAAAGAGCGTTTTGAGATTCATCATGGAGTAACGATTCAAGATAGAGCATTGGTTTCTGCAGCTACGTTATCGAATCGTTATATTACTGATCGTTTTTTACCTGATAAGGCAATTGACTTAATTGATGAGGCATGTGCTACCATTCGTGTGCAAATGGATTCTGTTCCACTTGAACTAGATACGTTAAC
>CASRZP010000010.1 GCA_949440065.1 uncultured Bacilli bacterium | reverse complement strand
AAAAGAAAAAAGAAAACAATCAAAAAAAATAAGTTATTATTAAAAATTACAATTTTTCGAACAGATTAATTTATAAAAATTAGTCTGTTTTTGTTCCTAAAATTATAAAATTATGCTATATTTATATTAGTTAGTAATTTTTACTACCTACTATTGCTTTTGAGAAAAGTTATTCGACTTCTTCTCCACAGGCACCATAAATGTAATGATACGAACCTGAGTTCGTTTTTTAAATTCTATATTTTTATCGTATCAAAATATAGAATTTAAAAATAAAGTATGTTAAACTAATAAACAATTAGGAGATGGTTTTATGAGTATTCATCACGTAATAGCACAAATGTTAGCAGGAAGTAATTGTAAAGTAATTCATGGACAATGTATAGGACAAATTAATCCGTATATCGAGTGGATAAAATGGTTATCTTATGAATCAAAATATGAAATAGAGCTATGTCATTTGGTAGAAGAAAAAACAAATGTAGAAATACCAGATGATGAATTAGAGCAAGTAAATAAAATAAAAAGAAATAGAGTATTTGCTAATTTATTTAAAAAGTATGGGACAAGTGAATGTTCTAAGGAAGAATATATGATGGTGTATAACTATATGTGTACTGAGTCCATCGAACAGTTAATGATAAGTAAATTATCTACCCAGGAACTTAGTTATGCTAAAGAAAAAATCATTTATTTTAGTCAATTACCAAGTGAAGAATTAAGTAAAAAAATAGATAAAGAGAAAAAAGAAGATGTGTATTATCAATTATCTATGGTAGATGCATACATTTTACATATGATATCCAATATTAATTTTGCTAGGAATAAGGAAAGATTAAGTCAAGAAATTGATACACAAATTAATGCGAGTCATCAAATGAGACAAAAAAGTTTATCTTATGCATCTAATCCAATGAGAGTATAAAAAATATTAAATAAAAAGAAGTGATACAATTGGCTTGTACGACAATACATTTAGCTATTGCTAAAAAATATTTAGAAAAACATCAAGAATTAAATGATAAAATGGTAATAAAAGGAACAATATACCCAGATACGGTAAAAAGGTAGAATCTCATTATACGAATTTGAACCGTGGAAAAGATAACGTGAGCTATTTGCAAGGAAAAGTAAATTTATATGCGTTTTTACAAAATCATCAAGACTTAAACGATTTTGAGTTAGGATGGTTTCTTCATTTGGTAACCGATTACTTGTTTTTTGATGAGTGTTTTACCAAAGAGTATTTATTAACTCATACTTTTCAACAATTTCGTGAAGACTTAGAGTTTGCTTATTCGCATTTAAATCTTTATTTATCTAAAAAGTATCACATTACGAAAGAAGATTATCAAGCATATCCTAATGAGTTTTATCCTGGAGTAGAATATCAAAAATGTATTTTACATTAGAAATGGTCGATGAATTTATTACTAGAGTATCTTCTATTTCTTTAGAAGAATATCAGAAAAAAATCAAAAAATATCAAAAAAATGTAAAGCCATAAAATAAGTTTTTCTCTTGAAAAAATAGGTTAAAAGTGTTATCATATTAACTATTCGAAAGGGGTATTTTGATAATAAGAATTTTTCTAGGAGATAGTAATATTGATTATGCTTTATCGGTATATGATGGTAGTACAATTCATTATACCATGGTACCGAAAAATGCTAAAAATAAAACATTATATAGTAAATTAGAAAAAGGTATGGTTATTTTAAATGGGCAAGTGCTAGATCAACAGGATATAACTAAGGAAGAACTAGAATATCTTAAAAGTATTTTAGCTAATTTTAATGATATTGTTAAGTCTTATAAAGAAATTTATAAAAGAAATTATTTACAATCTCAAAAAGGGACAAATAGAGAAGAGGCATCCATTAATGCAAAAATGATAGAAGTACCTGATCAAGAAAAAATGAAACAATGGGTTTATATGAATTTCTATGATTATTTAGAAAACTTTGTGAGTCAGTATGAAGAAAAGATAGATTTTAGTAAAGTGAAAACAAGAATCTTACGTTTTTTAAAAAATAAGGAGGTTAAATAGATGAATAAAGAGTTACTCATACTTCATCATCTAAAAAAAATTGTTGTTAAGAAAAAAGAAAAGAGAAATCATTACTACACATGAATTGGGAAAATATATTTTAGAAAATGGAACTGTTTCTACTCCAATTTATACGAATAAAAGAGAAAAATATAAAGTTAAGTTTTAAAAGATAAAAATAAGCTAGGGAAAAGATTATCTTTGTGTTACGATAAAATAAAGGTAAAAGGTAGAAAGTATGAAAGAAAATTATTTTGTCATCAATGGAGTAACTTATGTTGTTATCTATAAAAATTTAAAAGAAGAATTTTTTGTAAAAGAAAATGATATTTTACGCCCACTTTCTAAGAAAGAACAACAAGTAATTGCTGATTTAAAAGAGAATAATCAAGACTATATTTCCATTAGCAAAAATCTTTCTGCTATTATCATTAGTAATAAAAATTTTCCAGCAGATAGAGAACTCCTTCAATTAATGGGATGGTTAGAAAGTGTTATATTAGAAGATTGCAGAGAAGATTTTTATCGAAATTTATCTACGTTAACTTTTGATTTTCATGCTAGTACCAATGAGTTAGCTAATTACCGATTCAAAGAAAATAAAATCAATATTAATCCAAGTTTAAATGGTCAGTGTACTAAAAGCGAATATTATCAAACTATACTTCATGAAATGGTTCATATGTCAAGTACTGAGTATGATGCTAAAACTGGAATAATTAAAACAGGTTTTGATGTGATTACAAGGGATGACTCAAAAATTAATCGAGGATTAACAGAAGGAATGACGGAATTTATGTCTATGGTAGGGGTACCCAATACGAGAGAATATCTAAGCGGATGTTATATTGAAGTGTGTCTACTAAGCCAAATAATGCAAATTATTGAAAATGAAATTATACTTCGATCATTTTATAAATATCATACGACTAAAATGATGGAAGAAAATTTAACCATGTTAGGTTTTGATGCCAATAAAGCTTATGAATTATTTAAAAGTATTGAAATGAATTATAATCTTCGTAAATCGTTAGAAAAACAAAATATTTTAGGAAACATTCAAAGTTTATTGCTTGATTATTTAGAAGCCAAATGTAATAGTAGTGTAATCACGAATCAAGAACAATTTAACAATATGATGTTTATGTATGAAAGTATGCTAGTTACTAACGAAAAATTACAAAAGAATGGAAAAAATCCTCTAAATTATGAAGGAATTAATGAAAGCGTTGCTAAGTTTTATGTATTGAAGGAAAAGTATCAAAAACAAATGAGTAAAGTTACTAAACATATGGGAATTTCATTGAATTTATATCATCAAGAAAATAAAGATGACGACTTAATGTATGCTTCTAGCTTAAATATTAAGTAAGATGTGGTTATTTTAGTTGATTTATGAGTTATTTTTCTATATAATAAAATGCAAGTTGTAAGAGGGAGAAAAATAATGAATTCATATGAAGAAGTGCCAATCAAGAAAATATCCTTAGAAGTAAAAAGTATTTCCTGTCATGAAAATGTTCCTGTAACTTTGGAATGGGAAAAAGAGTTTTGTTATCAAGTTAATGAAAATAGTGAACAAGCTTTTACCGTTATAGTAAAACGTCCATTTGTGAAAGATGATTTTGATATTCCCTTGGTTCATTCGAATAAAATCATTGCTGAAGGAATATATTCTTATGGTTTTAAGTTAGTTCAATTAGCGAACAAAGAGTATGGTTATATTTGTGAAAAAACGAAAGAATTGTTGCCTTTTCGCTATGATGTTGCTTCAAATTTTAATGCTTATGGTCTAGCTATGGTAGGAAAAAATGGCAGTGTTAGTTGGATTAATCAAGATTTTCAATATTTAACAAGTAATGGAGAAATAAAAAAAGAAGATAATATTTCATTTGATGGTTTTTATCAAGTTCGTGATTTTAGCGAAGGAAAAAGTCCACTTGCCATCGCAGTAAAAAAGTATACGAAAAATGCCTTTTATGTAGATACAACAGGCAAAATCAAAAATTTTTATCTATTTACGGGAAGTAATTTTGATTTTTATCGTCCTTTTATTGCATTTAAAGGAAAAGACTTTGGTAATAAAGATTGTATCATTGAAGAAGAAGGTCTTTTATTCTCTACTGGATATTATGTTCCTACATCAGTAATGTTAAGTTTTTATGCTAAAAATGTGGATGATGAAAATTTTTATTTTCAATTAGAGCAATTTAGGAAAGCAGAAAAAGTGAAGATAAAAAAATAAGTTCCACAAAAAAATCACTAGTGAAATTTCTAGTGATTTTTAAATGACTAAGCAATTTTAGATTTGGTAAATTCATCTTCATCAGGCTGATAATTCTCTAGATTTGCTAAAATTTCTAATGAAGCAGTCGTTTGGAATGGTGCTGTTAAATCTTTCATTAACTTTCTTTGTTCTTGTAGACAGGCTTCTGTAATCAATGACTCTTTTAAGTTTTGATCATACCACATTTGTTGTTCAATACGCTTAAGTGGTAGATAATCAATTTTTTGATGTAATAATTGATTGAATTTACTTTGACATTCTCTTTCTAAATTATCGAAAGTTTCAATTTGCTCTAATAAATTCTCTTTTTTATCCTCTAAATATGCTTTTTCTTCTTGAAATGCTTGACGTTCTTCTTCTAACTTACTTTTTGCACATTGAGAAAGTAACGTTAAGTCATTTTCTTCTAGTTCTAATACATTTATCTTATCAATTCCAAAATAAGATAGTGAAGTATCATTTTGATAAGTTGCTATAACAGCATTTAAGAATTCTTGCTCTTGTTTCTTTCTAAAGAAAGATAACTTACTTAATTTTCCTTTAGTTAAGCGGTTTACTAATTTTTCCATTTTAGGATTATCTTTTATGACTTTGTCTTTGTGTTTTAAAATAAAGTCCATCGATAATTTCTGTTTTGGATTTTTAGCGTATGAGCGAAGTTCTCTTAAAGTATCTTGATTAAAAGTATCATCAATATCTTTAATGGTTGCTTCAACTTTTTCTTGCTTTTTTTCTAACTCTTTTTCATCTTTTAGTAATTGAGAATAAGAATTAGGATTTTGATGCAGTACAGTTCCATATAGATTAGCTTTAACTTCTCTAGTTTTAAACATTTGTTGTTGAAGTGATATCATCGTATTCATAGAATGATAATCTTCTAGTAAAGTATCCTTAATTTCAGAGTATGTTACGGTTAATGGCTGATTAACTAAACCAACAAGATTGTCTAATTGAAATAGGTGAATTAAATAAGACGGAACTTCTTCCTTACTTATATCAAGAATAGATTCCATGTATGCTAATTCATCATTGTTCATATTAGCAATAATAGTAAGCACTGGTAAGTTTGTTAATCTTTTTAAGTAGTTAATCTTGTGCTTTAAGATATCTTCTTGTAGATTTAATGATTCATTAGAAGCCATTTTTTGGATACTTTCTAATTCTTCTTGTAATTCTTTAATACGACTGGTCACAATAGAAAAATATTGTGTATGATTCATATCAAAGTCCCCCTTTTGATGACACATATTATACACGATTTTTTCTAAAAGTCAAGAAAAATTGTAAAAAAATGTAAAAATTTATGTTTTGTTATTGACAAAATAAAAAGTTATGTATATGGTGCACGTTTTAATTATAAAAAAATAGGAGAAAACTGAGTACTTTTACAAATTATATTGAAAAAAAAGAATTTAGTATGATAAGATAAAACAAAAAGAAAAAAACTAGATAAAGGGTAGGATAAAAAATGAAAAGGTTAACGAAATATATTGTATCCTTCATTTCCAACATAGATTTAGATTTAACTAAGTCTTATCATTTACAACGATTAGTTATGCCCTTCTTACATTTCCGCTGGGTAAGAGTTCCTTGTAAAAGAGTAAGAATGGAATTTAGTTTAGAAGATCGAAAAATTCCTGTATATTGTTATTATCCAGAAAAAGAAGAGGTAAATTCTTTAATTTTATTTTTTCACGGTGGAGGATTTGTCGCAGGAAGCAGAATATCATATGATAAATTGTGTGTAAAAATGGCAAAAGAGTTAGAAAAAATTGTCGTTTTTGTAGATTATCATTTAGCACCAGAATATCCTTATCCGAAAGGCTTAGAAGATTGTTACTATGTTGCTAAAGCGATTTACCTTGATGGTTTTTTGAAGGTAAAGAGTGAAAATGTTACATTAATGGGAGATTCTGCTGGAGGAAATTTATCCGCGGTTATTTCTCTAAAAGCTAAGGAAGAAGGACTCTTTTTTCCAAAAAGACAAATTTTAATTTATCCTGTTTTATACCATGATCACTCCAAGAATACTAAATTTTTATCCGTAAAAGAAAAAGGAGATAACTATTTGTTAAAAGCTAAGTATCTTGAAGATTATTTTACGTTATATACTAAAGATGAAAATAGAAAAAGTCCCTATGTTGCTCCTTTGCTAGCTAATAATTTTAAAAATCAACCAAAAACGTTAATCATTACCGCGGAACTAGATCCTTTAGTAGATGAAGCAAAAGAGTTTGCTAGATGTTTAGAGCAAGATGGAAATGAAGTGGAATATCATCAAATTAATGGATGCATTCATGGCTTTTTTAATGGTAATTTACATACGAGGGAAGTAAGAAAAGCATTTGATTATATTAAGGAATTCTTAAATAAAGAGTAGTTCTTTTTTGTAAAATAGAGTTTGTCAAGTAGTGTATAATACGTATTGCCGTGTTTAATTTTTACTAACCTGTGGTACAATATTATCGTTAGGAGGAATCAATGATGAATGAATATTGGAAAGCTTTTCAAGGAGAAAAGTGGAAAAAGGAAATAGATGTTGAAAATTTTATTCAAGAAAATATTACGCCTTATGATGGAAATGACGTGTTTTTGGAAAAACCTACCAAAAAGACGAAAAAGGTGTGGGATCGTTGTTCAACATTATTAAAAGAAGAGTTGAAAAAACAGGTCTTAGATATAGATGTTTCACATGTTTCAGGAATTGATAGTTATCAAGAAGGATATATCGATAAGGAAAACGAAGTGATTTATGGACTTCAAACCGATGAGCCACTAAAACGAATTGTTAATCCTTATGGTGGCATCAGGATGGTGTACAATTCACTAGAAGCTTATGGATATACATTAAATAAGGATATCGATACATATTTTAATCAATTTAGAAAGACGCATAATCAAGGTGTGTTTGATGCGTATACTACTGAAATGCGTTTAGCTAGGAAGGTAGGTTTATTAACTGGACTTCCTGATGCTTATGGACGTGGTAGAATTATTGGTGATTATCGTCGTATTGCATTATATGGAATTGACTACTTGATGGAACAAAAGAAAAAGGATCATGATAATTTATTAGGTTCCATGACAGATGAGTTAATTCGCTTACGGGAAGAAGTAACAGAGCAGTATAATGCCTTAGATTTAATAAAAAAGATGGCGCTTCGTTATGGTTTTGATATATCCATGCCAGCAAAAAATGCTAAAGAAGCGATTCAATGGACTTACTTTGGTTATTTAGCAGCAGTAAAAGAGAATAATGGTGCTGCGATGAGTTTAGGAAGAGTGGATGCTTTCTTTGATATTTATCTACGTCGTGATTTGGAAGAAGGGCTAATTAATGAGCAAGAAGCCCAAGAGTTAATTGATCAGTTTGTGATTAAGTTACGTTTAGTTCGTCATTTAAGAACACCAGAGTATGATGAATTATTCTCAGGTGATCCTACATGGGTTACCGCATCTCTTGCTGGAATATCAAATGATGGAAGTCACATGGTAACGAAAACTTCATATCGAATTTTGCATACGTTAACGAACTTAGATCCTGCACCAGAACCTAATATGACGGTATTGTGGAGTGAAAAATTACCAGAAAATTTCAAAAAATATTGTGCAAAAATGTCGATTGCAACAGATGCTATTCAGTATGAAAATGATGATGTTATGCGTCCTTTATATGGTGATGATTATGCCATAGCGTGTTGTGTATCGGCGATGAAACTAGGAAAACAAATGCAATTTTTTGGCGCACGTTGTAATTTAGCAAAATCTCTTTTATATGCTATCAATGGAGGAATTGATGAAGTTAAAGGGTTAAAAGTATTAGAAGATGTAGAAAAAATTACGGATGAAGTTTTAGATTATGATAAAGTTGTAAGTGCTTATTATTGTGTACTAGAAAAAGTAGCAGAGTTATATGTTAATACGATGAATATTATTCACTATATGCATGATAAGTATGCTTATGAACGTGGGCAAATGGCTTTACATGATACTTTTGTGGAACGATTAATGGCTTTTGGTGTAGCAGGGTTAAGTGTAGCAGCAGATTCCTTGTCAGCGATCAAGTATGCTAAAGTTAAACCAATTAGAAATGAAGAGGGAATTGCCATAGATTTTGAAGTGGATGGAGATTATCCTAAGTATGGAAATGATGATGACAGGGTAGATAAAATTGCGACAGGTATTTTAGAAAAGTTCTATCAAGAATTATGTAAACACAAAGTTTATCGAAATGCTATTCATACTTTATCCGTGTTAACGATTACATCAAATGTGGTGTATGGAGAAAAAACGGGTGCGACACCTGATGGTAGAAAAGCAGGAGTTCCTTTTGCACCTGGTGCTAATCCAATGCATGGACGTGATTGTACAGGAGCACTAGCCTCACTAAATTCAGTAGCCAAAATCAAATATCAAGGGTGCTGTCAAGATGGAGTATCCAATACTTTCTCCATTGTTCCAACGGCAATAGGAAAGTCTAAGGAAGAGCAAATTACGAATTTAGTAGCGATTTTAGATGGATATTTTATGCAAGGAGCACATCATTTGAACGTTAATGTATTAAATCGTTCGATGTTAGAAGATGCGATGGAAAATCCAGAGAAATATCCGTTATTAACGATTCGTGTATCAGGTTACGCGGTAAGATTTAATCGACTAACTAGAAAACAGCAACAAGAAGTTATCGCTAGAACGTTTCATGAGAGTTTATAATGATAAAGGGAAGTATTGATTCAATTGAAAGTATGGGCTTAGTAGATGGTCCGGGAATTAGAACAGTCATTTTCTTGAATGGCTGTTCCTTACGTTGTTTGTATTGTCATAATCCAGAAATGTGGAAGATGAAAGATAAAAATATTACACCAGAAGAACTTGTAGAAAAGGTAAAACGTTATAAGCCTTATTATCAAGATAATGGAGGAGTGACTTTTTCTGGAGGAGAACCACTGATGCAACCTGAGTTTTTGCTAGAGTGTTGTCGTCTATTGAAGAAGGAGAATATTCATATTGCTTTAGATACAGCAGGCGTGGGAACAAGATTAATGGATGAAATTTTAGATTTGGTAGACCTTGTTATTTTAGATGTTAAACATATTGACAAAGTGGGGTATCAGAGTTTAGTGAAACATGATATTAGTGATTTTTTAGATTTTATAGAGAAGTTGAAAAATCACAATAATAGGGTGTGGCTTCGTCAAGTTGTTGTTCCAGGGATACATGATAATATGGACTATGTGAAACGTTTTGCTAAGTTTATCAAGAAGATTCCTCATGTGGAAAAAGTAGAGTTTATCCCATATCATAAGTTAGGTACTGAAAAGTATGATGCCTTAAAGTTATATAACCCTTTAAAAGATTTACCAGCGATGGATAAGGAAAAATGTGAAAAACTTTATCAAGAATTTCTAAAATTAAAGTAGAATCTCGATAAGTTTTTCTAATATATAATGAACGTAAGGTCTCTATTGAATTTTTTTGCCGTTTGCGTCATAAATTTGCCACTTGATTATATGTCTATTATAAAAATGTCAAATTGTTCTTGTAAGAAAAATAAAAACTTCATTCGACATTTTATCGTTTGAAGTTTTCTTTTATCGTATTTACTTTTTAGGTTTAGGAATTCTTTTGATGACTTTGCTATAAACTTTTGGTTGTTGATTTTCTGGTTTTTCTTTTTGATTACTTTTTTCTAACATATTTTTATAAGCTTGATATACTTTATAATTCATGTTTTTCTCCTCTTTACTTTGTTTTATGGTCGGTAGTTAACTCGGTTTCCATATTGTATAATCCAATAACTCCATGAATGTAACTTAATATAGCTTTCTCTTTTGGTGTATACATGGCTCTATTTTGAATATCGATACCTTTTTGTAATTTTTCTTTTTCACTTGTATAACATTCTTGATATAAATTAGATAAATAAGCAAAAGCATTTTCTGGTAAAAGAGTTTCGCTTAAGATATTATCTAATTTTTCATGATGATGGTTGATGACTAAAAATTCCATGATGGCTTGCTTAATTTTTTGATTACTCATTAACATCTTAGTAATGTCATAAGGAACCACTAAACAATTGCCTAGTGAATCATAGTATTGTTCATCCTTAATTTCTTTTAAGGTATTGCCTAATTTTAAATCTAACTTAACCATTTCTTTTTCATTGATTCCTAAAACTTCTAATAAAATTCCTTCACCAATGTAACTAGTAATGGCTTCATCAAAGACAATAGGAAGTACATCAGTAGTAGTTTTTTTGTTATCTTTATGATAAACATATTCTTTTAATCCCATAGGAATAACAATGGCATTACTATATTCTTGTTTTTCTGTACAAAAGGTAGCATGTGTCATTTCATGAATTAACTCATACATTAAAAATAACGGTGGAACATCAACTCTTACATAACAATGTTTTTCTCCCCATTTATCTTCCTTATTAGAAATGGCATTAGAAAATTGATACTTAAATAGTCCATATTCTGAGTATGTTAAATCATTTCCGTAATCTACTAACTTCGGTGGTGTACAATTCTTTTTATATTGAACTTCATCTAATAAATGAAACTTCATGGTTAAAAATTGAAGAACAAACCTTTGATATAAAATATTATCTAAATCATTAGTTAGTCCCATTTTTTGAAAATAATTGTTCGCTGCATAAGAAATTAAAATAGCATAGTCTTCAAACAATTCTCTTAATCTAGTGTTTTCTAATGTGGTATTTCCCAATTGTTTTAAGTAAGAATCATCCTTATCGATTTCATCTACTTTATTAAAAATATTTTCTATCATACCCATTATTTCATAAAGCTTATCGTTATTTATCATACCTTATTCCCCCTAGTGATGAGTTTTTATTATAAGATAAGATATGCAAGTTGTCAATTTATATTGTTATTTTTCTAAATTTTTCCTATAATGAAGGAGGTGAAGAAAAAATGAGAATAGCAAATACTTGGAAAGACTATCAATTAGTTGATTGTAGCAATGGTGAAAAACTAGAGCGTTGGGGTAATATTTATTTACTTAGACCCGATCCCCAGATTATTTGGAATCATGGAAACTTATTAGAAAATCATAAAGAGATTAATGCCGTGTACTATCGTAGCAATAAAGGAGGAGGACACTGGGAAAATTTAAAAAGTACTCCTTCGATGTGGAAAATTAAGTATAAACATTTAACCTTTTGTATTAAGCAAATGGGCTTTAAACATACAGGATTATTTCCTGAACAAGCCGTAAACTGGGATTTTTGTATGGAAAAAATAGAAAAAGCCAATCGACAAGTTAAAGTGTTAAATCTTTTTGCTTACACTGGTGCTGCAAGTGTTGCATGTCTATCAAAAGGAGCAAGTGTAGTACATGTCGACTCTTCACGTGGAATGAACGAATGGGCTAAGGAAAATGTTAAGGCCTCTCATTTAGAAAATGCACCAATTCGCTTTATTGTGGATGATGTATTAAAGTTTGTAAAAAGAGAAGCAAGACGTGGCAATAAATATGATGCCATTATTATGGATCCTCCTAGTTATGGAAAAGGTGCTAACGGAGAAATTTGGGATATTGAAAAAGATTTAGATCCTTTAATTTGTGCTTGTATGGATATTTTAGTAGATGAACCCTTGTTCTTTTTGATTAATTCTTATACCACAGGTCTATCCAGTAGTGTTTTAGGTAATTTATTAAAGATTTATTTTAAAGATAAAAAGGGCAAAATTGATACTGGTGAGATAGGACTACCAATAGAAAATAGTACTTTAGTACTCCCTTGTGGAATTTATGGAAGGTATCAAAGTAATGACTAAGCTAGAAGTTTTATATGAAGATAATCACATTATCGTGGTGGTTAAGCCAGTTAATGTACTAAGTCAAGCCGATGCGACAAAGGACTTAGACTTACTTACGATGGTAAAACAATATATTAAGGAAAAGTATCATAAACAAGGAAATGTCTATCTTGGACTAGTACATCGTCTGGATCGTCCCGTTGGAGGGGTAATGGTATTTGCAAGGACTTCTAAAGCGGCTAGTAGGTTAAATGAACAAATCAAAAATCACAGGGTGCAAAAAGAATATTTAGCGATTGTTCATGGTGTTTTAAAAAAGAATGGACATTTCATCGATAATTTATTAAAAAAGGAAGATGGAAATACCATCGTACATCCAAAAGGTAAAAGAAGTGAATTAACTTATGAAGTGGTTGATGTGGATGAGAAAAGAAAGTTATCGTTAGTAAAGGTGCATTTATTAACAGGAAGGCATCATCAAATTAGGGTCCAGTTTGCATCACGTGGTTATCCTTTATTAGGAGATATGCGTTATGGAAGAGGGGAGAAAATAGGAATTGCGTTATATGCTTATCAATTATCCTTTTACCATCCCATTAGTAAGGAATTAATGACGTTTACCAAAATGCCTACTGACAAAATATGGACAGTCTTTAAATAGTAAAGAAATGTAAAGATAGAAAAATTGTTTGCTTTTTTCATCTTTTTTTGTTATCATTTAAATAGAATAAAATAAGGGAGATGAAATAGATGAATACACTTGCTATTGATTTTAGTGTCGATTGGTTTTTAACTATCCCTGGAATGCTAATCACTGGTGGAGTTCTATTATTAATTATTGCATTAATTATTTTTATTACCTCGGGTAGTAAGAAGGAAAAACCAAAGAAGGATGCTGCTAACGCCAATGTTAGTTCAACTCCTGATATGAGTGCACAAATGCCAAATCAAGCAGGTTTTTCTAATAATATGGCTGTTGGGTATGGAATAGCACAAAACATGGGGCAAGATCCAATGATGAATGCTGTACCAGAGATGAATGCAAATCCAATGGGACAAGGAGTACAAACACCATCATTTATGCAAATGACACCAACGGAACCCGCTGTTAATGATGTTGCACAGGGCATGAATTTAGGAAATATTCCTCCAGTAGTAGAACAACCTACAGTAGCTGAACCTAATTTTAATCCAGTACTACCAACGGTAGAAGCTACTCCTACTGTACCAGAGGTGAATGTAGGCCCTACTATGCCACAAAGTGGAATTGATCAGTTTACATCCGTTCAACCTGTTAATGATGTAACACTACCTCCAGTAGAGCCTGTTGTTGAAACACCACAGAATACTAATGTGATTATGGATACACCGATTGCTAATTCAGAAGTAGTGCCTCCAGTAGAGCCTATTGTACAACCTGAAGTATCTAGTATGGATATTCCTATGCCAACGGTAGAAGCACCAGTTGTTCCTGAAGTATCAGTAAACGATACAGTAGCACCAGAAGTTACGCCAAGTGAAGCAACTGTAGTATCTGATACTGCTATGGTTACGGATGAACCTAAAGGAATCTATGGTGGGGTAGAACCAGTAGTACCTGATATGAGTCAACCAAAGGAAGTAAGTCACGAGATTTATGGAGGAGCTAATCCACTTGAAAATACACAGCCAATTCCAGTAGTTCCTCGTAGTGCTTATCAAGGCGAAAGTCCACTTCCAGAAGAGATGAGTAATGCAATTGCTCAAGAAAATAGTAGTGCAGCACCAAAAGTGGAAGAGACAGTACCAGAAGCTACACCTGTTAGTGAAGTAGCACCAGTAGAAGAAGCTCCAAGTACAACAGAAGACGTTGAAGTATTAGACTTTTAATATCAAGCATCATTAAGTTGATGCTTTTTTTCTTTGCTTTTTTCGTGTTTTTGCTATTAACTATTTGCTAGGTAAACATCTTATCAATAAATTTATTCCTTTTTGTTCTTTTTTTTAATCTTTGGAAATAAGATATTAATGTAATAGAAAGGATGATAAAATTTATGGAAACATTAAAAGTCGGGGCTAAGTCTAACCCTAATTCAGTAGCAGGAGCACTAGCGAATGTATTTAGGGAAAAAGGTGAAGTAGAAATTCAAGCCGTTGGAGCAGGAGCCTTAAATCAAGCGATAAAAGCGATTGCCATTGCTAGAGGTTTTGTTGCTCCATCAGGAAAAAATCTCGTTTGTATCCCAGCATTTACGGATATTGTTATCGATGGGGAAGAACGTACAGCGATTAAATTAATTGTAGAAGCGAAATAAGCTTCTTTTTCTGAATCTGGGGTGCTAGTTTAAGATTATATTTTATAGAAATGTTAAGAGTTTGATATTCTTAGCATTTTTGTTAGTATAAAAGATGCTAAAATTTTAATTAGTATCCTTTAATGTTTAAGAATTTTTTTTGGAAAATAAAAAATCTAGCTTTTATGAATAATTTTTGATAAAATAGGGCTAGTTGGGAAGTATGAAATCATACCAAATTCTAAAATGGATAAGAAAATTCAAAATATTGGCGTGATTGTGTATGAATAATAAAGAGTTAAGGACAATAAAAGTTGATTGACGTATTTCATATTTTAAATAATAATCAATAAATAAAAGTTTTTTACTTGTTTTTTGCAAATTCTTAAAGTATGCGTTATAATAGGAACTAGAAAGAGAGAAGAAGTATGATTTTTGTTACTTTAGGTACACAAGATAAAAGTTTTCACCGTCTTCTATCGTGGATTGATACTTTGGTTGAAAAGAAAATAATTAATGATAAGGTAGTTGTTCAAGCAGGCTTTACCAAGTATTCTTCTAAAAATATGGAAATACTAGATTACATATCGATGGAAGAATTTGAAGAATTGATGGATGAATGTTCTATTTTAATTACGCATGGTGGAGTAGGTTCTATTATGGCTGGGTTAAAAAAGCACAAAAAAGTGATTGCTATTCCAAGGCTAGAAAAATATTTAGAACATACCAATGATCATCAAATCCAAATTGTTACTAAACTAGAAGAAGAAGGATACATTTTAGGTGCTAATAGTTGCGAGGAATTAGAAAAGTCGCTAGAAAAAATTTCTAAATTTATCCCTAAAAAGTATGAAAGCAATACAAAAAATGTGATTAACTTTTTAGAAAAGTACATTGATGAAAGCAAAGAATTAAGTACTAAAGATAGGATAAAACAAATGTACCATCGTTATAAAGAGATTGTGATGTATTTAATTTTTGGGGTATTAACGACTTTAGTCAACATCATTAGTTACTATATTTTTACAAGAGTTGTTCCTCTAGGAGAATATATTAGTAACATCATTGCATGGATAATCTCCGTTAGTTTTGCTTTTGTTACCAACAAGCTCTTTGTTTTTGATAGTAAAAGTAAAAAAGCAAAAACTTTATTAAAAGAGTTAACATCATTTATTACTTTTCGCTTATTATCGCTAGGTATCGATATGGGGTCAATGTATGTGATGATTTCTTTACTTAAGTTTAATGATATGATTGCTAAAATTATAGCAAATGGTATTGTTATCATTCTAAATTATCTTTTTAGTAAACTATTTATTTTTAAAAAAGAGGTGTGAAATGAAAAAAATATCCATTATTGTTCCTTGTTACAATGAAGAAGAATCGTTGCCATTATTTTATGATGAAATTACTAAAGTAGCGAAAAAAATGAAAAAATGTGTTTTTGAATTTATTTTAGTAAACGATGGCAGTCGTGATAAAACGTTAGAAATTATAAGAGATTATGCTAAGAAAGATGAACGTGTTCGTTATATTTCTTTTTCACGTAATTTTGGCAAAGAAGCAGCGATGTTTGCAGGATTAGAAGCATCAATTGGAGATTACACGGCAATTATGGATGCAGATTTACAAGATCCTCCTAGATTATTGGTAGAAATGTTTGATACTCTTGAAGAAGGGGAATATGATTGCATTGCTACAAGAAGCACATCAAGACACGGATATTCTTTTTTAAGAAAAACGTTTACCAAGTGGTTTTATAAAATTATTGCCAAGATTTCTAAAACCGAAATGGTTGATGGGGCAAGAGACTTTCGCTTAATGACTAGACAAATGGTCGATGCGATTTTATCGATGAAGGAGTATAATCGTTATTCTAAAGGATTATTTAGTTTTGTTGGATTTAATACCAAGTGGATAGAATTTGAAAATCAAGATCGACAAGCTGGAACATCGAAGTTTAATTTCTTTAAATTATTCTCTTACGCGGTTGAAGGAATTGTAGGATTTTCTACTGCACCACTAGTGTTCTCTGCTTTAATTGGAGTAATCTTTTGTATTATTGCGTTTCTATTAATTTTAGTCATTATCATAAAAACACTAATTTGGGGAGATCCAGTAGGTGGATGGCCATCGCTAGTGTGTATTATCTTTATGGTTAGTGGTGTTCAACTATTTTGTACAGGAATCATTGGAGAGTATTTAGCCAAAACTTATTTAGAAACCAAGAATCGTCCTATATATATTGTTAAAGAAACGGAAAAAGATTTGAAAAAATAGAAATAGTAAGCACTAGGAAAAGGCAAAATTATTTTGCTTTTTTGTCTATAAGTTCAACCTCAATTCACAAGAAGTCATTCTCATCCTAGAGTGATGAGATGAATGTCGAATATTTCCGGTTTTAGTTTACAAAAGTAGAAAATTTTGGTATCATTTATAATAGGTTAGGTGGTAAAATGAAAAGAAAATTAAAAAAGAAAGCCCTAATAGCAATATGTGTGACACTTGGCGTGATATTGATTATCGGCGGTGGAGTATTCTTTTTTTATCAAGGATATAAAAGTGATGTAGCAAAAACCAATGAACAAATCAAAAAAATCAAAGAACAATACGATCCTTTTAAAGAAGCAGTGCTGGTATTTTCAACAGAACGTGAGACAATTTTTAATGAAGTTTTTGCACATAAATATTTTATGGAGGTAAATACTAATTATGAATCTTGGATAGAACATTTAAAAACATATGAGTCTACTATAGAAAAAGTAGAAGCATTATCAAATGAATTAGTCGATTTATGTCAATATACCTACATAGATTATGATGCTAAAAATAAGTGTGAGGCTTTTCACATTTTATATGAACAGTCTAATAATTATTTTGTAAAAGATATGGAAGAATTTCAAACTTTTATTAAAGAGTACAATGCCTGGGTTGAAACAGAAGATGGAAGTGCTTATCAAAAAGTAGAAGAATTTAGTCCAAAGAAAACATATCAGTATGTAGATTTAAATCATGATCAAATATATACAGGAAAGGATATAGAAGGGTAATGGAAGAAGAGAAGTATAATATAGAAGAAAATATTGAACTTAGCGATGATGGTAAAAAAGGAAAGAAACCTAAGAAGGAGAAGAAAGAAAAAACAAAGAAGATGAAAACTTGGAAAAAGGTTCTTATCATTCTAGGTGGTTTATTTCTTTTTGGTATAGGAACAGGAGCTTTCTTATTATATGGACCATGGAGCTATATCCGTGAAACATTAATTACAACAGCTATGACAACGATGTCCCACCAGTATTTAGCTAAGTGGTTTTATAGTGACGAAACCATTGAGAAAGTATTAAATAAGAATAAAGTAGTAGAAGTAGATGAAGATAGTAATCCTAATTTAATTGAAATTACTGATCCAAGTGATCATCATGGTTCGTATGTTTCTAAGTATGATGAAGAAATTTTAACGAAAGATGAGGGAAATGATTTATATAAAGTGATTGAAGTATCAGGATCAGGATATAAAGGCTATTTAGTAGCGATTTATGATCCATCGAAAGTACATATTTCACTAACTAGATATTTAAACGTTCGTGGTGAAGCGTTAACGACGTTAGCGAAGAATAGCAACGCGGTAATTGCCATGAATGCTAGTGGATTTTATGATCCAGATTGGAATGGACCTGGAGCACTTCCTCATGGAACAGTAATTCAAAATGGAAAAATTGTAAGTGACTATATTGATGCCCCCGTAGGAGGAGGTTTCATTGGTTTTACTTATGATAATAAATTAGTGCTAGGTAGAATGAGTGCACAGGAAGCATTAAATATGGGAATGCGTGATGCTATTGAGTTTGGACCTTTCTTGATTGTTAATGGAAAACGTTCCTTTATTAAAGGTAATGGTGGTTGGGGTATTGCTCCTCGTACTGCCATTGGACAAAGAAAAGATGGAATTGTACTATTCTTAGTTATTGATGGACGACGTGCTCATAGTATTGGTGCTGATATGGTAGACCTAACCGATATTATGTACAATTATGGAGCATATAACGCAGCCAACTTAGACGGTGGTAGTAGTAGTGCTTTAGTAATTAATAATGAAATAGTAAATACTCCTGTTGCAGGAGGATATCAAGGACTAAGAGATATTCCAACAGCATGGATTGTAACTAGAGATTAATTGATAAATATAAGGGTGAGAAAATTTCTTATCCTTTTTTTGATTTCTTTTCAGTAGTGCTTAATAAATTTAAAATATTGGTGTATAATGATAGAAGAAAGAACAGGTGAAGCTATGAATACTAAAATTATGGATGGGAATGAAGCTTGTGCGTTTGTTTCGTATCCTTTTACCGAAGTAGCAGGAATTTATCCGATTACTCCATCTTCTACGATGGCTGAATTAGTGGATAAATGGAGTAGTGAAGGGGTTAAAAATTTTTTTGATACTCCTGTTAAAGTAGTAGAAATGCAATCAGAAGCTGGTGCTAGTGGAATGGTGCACGGTTCCCTTCAAGCAGGGTGCTTAACAACAACATATACGGCTAGTCAAGGATTGTTGTTAATGATTCCAAATATGTATAAAATAGCAGGAGAACAACTTCCTTGTGTAATTCATGTTGCTAGTCGTAGTATTGCCACACATGCGTTATCTATCTTCGGAGATCATCAAGATATTTATGCCACAAGAATGACAGGGTTTGCGATTCTATCCTCATCATCTCCTCAAGAAGTAATGGACTTAAGCGGGGTAGCACATTTATCAACCATAAAAGGTCGTGTACCTTTCTTACATTTTTTTGATGGTTTTAGAACGAGTCACGAGCTACAAAAAGTGGATGTCATTGATACCAAAGCATTAATGAAACTTATTGATAAAAAAGCCTTAAAAGCTTTTCGTGAACATGCTCTATTACATAACAATGTTACTAGAGGAACGAATCAAAATGATGATATTTACTTCCAAGCAACTGAAGTGAGAAATCCGTATTATCAAGCATTACCAGATATTGTAGAATCTTATATGGAGGAAGTGACGAAGTTAACAGGAAGAAGTTATGCTCCATTTATGTATTATGGTAGTAAAAAGGCTACACGTTTAATTATTGCCATGGGGTCAGTTTGTGAAACAATTAAAGAAGTGATCGATGATTTATGTCATCAAGGAGAAGAAGTAGGACTTATCAATGTGCATTTGTATCGACCATTTAGTGCCAAACACTTATTAAAAGTATTACCAAAGACGATAGAAAAAATTGCTGTTTTAGATCGTACGAAAGAACCAGGTAGTAAAGGTGAACCTTTATATTTAGATGTTTTAGAAGCACTACAGGAAAAACAAATAAAAATTATTGGTGGGAGGTATGGTTTATCTAGTAAAAATACTAACCCTGCTTGTATTAAAGCGGTATTTGATTTTCTAAACAGAGAGGATTGCTTTTCTAATTTTACTGTGGGAATCAATGACGACGTTACTCAATTATCTATTCCTATAAAAGATTATCATATCAAAAATAAATATGTTGAATTTTTAGTATATGGGTATGGTTCTGATGGGATGGTAAGTGCTTGCAAAGATATTATGAAAATTACTGGAGAACATACTAATGCTTATGTGCAAGGTTATTTTCAATATGATTCTAAAAAAAGTGGTGGGGTAACGAAATCTCATTTACGTTTTAGTAAAAAAGAAATTCATGCGACATATTATGTAGAAAATCCAACTTTAGTGGTGTGTACCCAAGATAGTTATATGAAAAAATTTCTTGTGTTAGATAATATTTTAGAAAATGGTACCTTTTTGTTAAATACGACAAAAACTTGTGAAGAAGTTCTATCCTTTTTAAATAAGAAAGATATTGCTTTATTGAAAGAGAGAAAAATAAAATTTTATATCGTTGATGCTTTAGCAATTGCAAAAAAAGTAGGACTAGACCATAAAATTAGCACAGTTATGGAAACGATCATCTTTCAATTAAGTCATTTAATGGACAGTGAGTTTGCCATAAATAAAGTAAGAGAAAATATCAAGAGCAGATTTGCTAAAAAAAGCGGAGATGTGGTAGGAAAGAATTTAAAAGCGATCGATTTGGCTTTATCAGAACTTAGTTTAATTTCTTTAGATGAAGTGGATGATAAAAATGTAACTGAAGAAGTTTTGGAAGGAGAACTTAGTATTTTTGACCTTATGGATAAAGGATTAGGAGATAGCTTACCCGTTAGTGCGTTTCAAGAGATTTCTGATGGTACTTTTGATGGTGGTATGTCACGTTTAGAAAAACGTGAAATTTCATCGTTTGCCCCATGTTTTATTAAAGAAAATTGTATTCAATGTAATCTTTGCTCTTTAGTATGCCCACATGCTGTGATTCGTCCGTTTTTATTAGATGATAAAGAGATGAAAAAAGCACCAGAAGTGGTAAAAGAAGATTTATTAAAGGCCAATATTAAAGGACAAGAGTTAAGTTTTGTGATTAATCCTTCAATTCAAGATTGCACAGGATGTAAGTTATGTGTTAATATTTGTCCTGGGAAAAAAGGACAAAAAGCCTTAGAAATGAAAAATATTAAGGAATTAAAAGAAAAGGGAAAAATAGAAGAGTCTAGTTATTTGTTTGATAAAGTGAGTGAGAAAAAGGTGTTGCCTTTAAATACAGTGAAAGGTAGTCAATTTTCTAAACCGCGGTTTGAATTTTCTGGTGCATGTGCTGGATGTGGGGAAACCCCTTATTTAAAATTGTTAACACAGTTATTTGGGGAACGTTTAGTCATTGCCAATGCGACTGGTTGTTCATCAATTTATAGTTCTAGTGTTCCTAATACGCCATATTCTATTCCTTGGGCTAATTCTTTATTTGAAGATAATGCTGAATATGGTTATGGTATGGTAATTGCTAATTCATTAAGGAAAGAACAAATTAAAAAAGCTATGGAAAAATATATGGATAAAGTGGATGCTAAAGAAAAAAAGGTATATAAAGCTTACTTAAAAGAGGTGAATGTTGATACAGCAAGTACTGTGTTAGAAATTTTATCCGCGAGTAAAAATAAAGAATTAAAAGCTTTGAAGCAAGATATTATGCCAAAGTCTATATGGATGGTAGGAGGAGATGGCTGGGCTTATGATATTGGATTTAATGGAATTGATCATGTATTAGCAAGTTTTGAAAATGTAAATATTTTGGTGCTTGATACAGAAGTTTATTCAAATACTGGAGGACAATCTTCTAAGTCTAGTAAAATAGGTTCAGTAGCTAAGTTTACATCACACGGTAAAAATCAAGCAAAAAAAGATTTAGCGAAGATTGCTTTAACGTATTCTCATGTTTATGTTGGTAGTATTTCACTAGGAGCAAATTATCAACAAGCAATTAAAGTACTAACGGAGGCTGAAAACTACCCTGGTCCATCGATTGTTTTGGCATACTCTCCTTGTATTGCCCAAGGAATATTAAGAGGAATGGAAAGTACAATAGAAGAAGAAAAAAGAGCAACGGAGTCAGGATATTATCCTATTTTCCATTATGATCCTAGAAGTGAAGAGTTTTCTCTAGACAGCAAAGCAAATTTTGATTTATATGATGATTTTCTAGATGGGGAGGATCGTTATCAAATATTAAAGAAAGTGAATAAGGAAAAAGCTAAGCAATTATTGAGTGAAAATAAAGAAAATGCGAAAAAACGTTATGAATATTATCAAAGTTTAGAAAATAGGATCAAGAAAAACGAAGAAGGAAATGATATCATTAAGTAAATTTAAATAAACGTCTTTCTTTTTGTGAAAAAATACAGTGAAAAAGAGTAAAAATAATTAAAGTGATAAAATTAGATAAAATATAACAAA
>CASRZP010000009.1 GCA_949440065.1 uncultured Bacilli bacterium | reverse complement strand
AGCTAGTAATTTATTACTTACTCGAAAAGTTCGAGTTTCCTATCTATATGGTGCTCGTGAAGGGACTTGAACCCATATGACCATAGGTCATGCGATTTTGAGTCGCACATGTCTACCATTCCATCACACGAGCGAGTTACGAATTAATTGTATCATACTTTTTCTTAATTCGCACCAATTTTTTTATTAATCATATAAAGTACCAAATTTTATCATTAATTTTTTCTGAACAAGTATACAAAAACTGCTTCACTTTAAACAAATCTACTTCTTCATCCATTCGATAACGACTCTTCATTTGTTCAAAATAATTACGATAAACTTCTTCTGCTAAAGGATGAAACAAATAAGTTCTAAAAATATTATTAATACCATTATTTTTTAATCTTTCCACCAAAAGATAAATAAAAAGTTCAAAATCAAAGTCCTCTTTTTCTAATAGAAAATTTAAATCATACAAATCCTTAACACGCAAGTAGTGCGTTACATTATCACCAATTAGTGATGCTGCTACTTTATTACTTAGTAGTTGTTCAAATCTAATAATTTTTAATCCATTAGATAATTCTTCATATAACTCTTTTTTATACTTCATATCAATAGATGTAAAATGACGAACACTTTTCTTTTTATGATTTAACATCTTAGTAGACACTAACTTTAGTGAACATCCATCTTTCTTACTTTGCATAGATGAAATTTGATAGTCAGTATCTAATAATTTATTTATCCATTTTAAATAATAAGTAATCGCCATCTTTTTTTCTAAAAGTATATCGATATCCGTAATCTTACGATGCGCTAAACCTAAATGAAAATACTGTGCTAAACCTCCAGATATGACTAAATCATCTACTAGTTCATTAAGTGATTTTACTATAGCAATAAACTCTTTTAAATTATCATCCATTCCCAATCACCTCGAGTAATTATTTATTATAATCACCATTTTTCAAAAAATCAATAATACATTATGTTAACATTCTATGAAATAGATGAATCATTTTGATACAAATTTTGATAAACTTGAGAAGTTTTTAGTAATTCTTGGTGTGTTCCTGATGCTATTAGTGTTCCTTTATCTACAACATGAATAACATTAGCATCAACAATAGTAGATAAGCGATGGGCAACAATTACTACGGTATGATCTTTTACCAAATGATCAATTGTCTTCTTAATATAACTTTGTGATTCATTATCTAAAGCGGATGTTGCTTCATCAAATAAAATGACTTTCGTATTTAACAATAATGTTCTAGCAATCGCAATTCGTTGTTTTTGTCCTCCAGATAAATTAACACCACCTTCACCGATGATGGTATCATATGTATTTGGTAGTGACATAATATACTCATCAATATAAGCCCTTTTACAAACCTTTCTTACTTCATCAAGCGTTACATCTTTTCTCACCAGTTGAAAATTTTCAAAAATAGACAAATTAAACAAAAATGGACTTTGTCTAATAATAGAAATATTGTCTCGTAATGCTTCTTCACTTAACTCACATAAAGGAATTCCATCGAATAAAATTTTTCCTTCACTAGAATCAAAGTAACGTAACAATAAATTAAATAACGTCGACTTTCCATTACCACTTCTACCGACGATAGCAATCTTTTTTTCTGGTTCAATCGTTAAAGAAAAGTCCTTTAACGTATAATCTTCATTTTCACTATATTTAAAATTCACATGATTAAAGGTAATTACTCCTTTGGGATTTACTAACTTCTTTTTACCAAAATGTTCATCTTGATATAACTTATTATAAAGCACCTCACTAATTCGTTTTAGCGACACCTTTACTTTATTATAATTTACCCCAAAATCAGAAATACTCTCCACTACATCATCAATTCGCCAAATATACATTTCTAACATAATAAACGTACTATAAGCTATTTTTCCTTCCATAAATAAGTAACCACTGGTAAGTAAAATAATAAACTGCAAAATAAAATACGTTAAATTGTTTAGCCCATAATACACAATTTCATATTTCTTAATCTTTCTTGTTTCCATAAATAATCTATCAATTATCCCAAATACTTTATTTTCTACATTTTTCTTAATTCCTAATGATTTAATTTCTCTAATTCCCGTAATATTTTCTGTAGCCATTTTCACATACATATCAGAATCTTTCTTAATTTTTTCCTGTGTCTTTTTAATTTTGGGAAAATAATGATAAGAAATAAGTCCCATTACTAAACCAAAGATAGCACATTCTATACCAAGAACAATAGATACCTTAAAAGCAATAACAAAAACTACTACCACAACTAGTGCCCGACAAATCATTCTAATTAGCTTATTTAACAATTCCATCACACGATCAGGGTCAGTATAAATTCGATTAATCCACTCCCCTACACCAATATCTTCAAATGCCTTCGCTGGTAAATTATCTAACTTGTGATATAAATCTTTACTGACATTTTTAGTAAACTGAATTTCTAATTCATTATATAAAGCATCCCTTGGAATTTGTAAAAGTGAGTAAAACAAAATATATAAACCTTCCCAAAGCCCTAAATACAATACAAATTTAGAAAAGTCTTTTAATATTAATCCTTCTAAAGCCATTCCCCAAAAGTAAGCATTAAGTAGTACTGGTAAATAAGTACAAACAACAAGAAAAATATATAAAAATAATTTTAACTTAGCACTTTTTAAATAATGCCAAATAATTTTTATCGTATTATCTTCTTTTTTCATTTTACTTCTAACTCCTTTTAGTTTTTATAATTTACCATAGAAAAAAAGCCTTGTCAATTACCAAAGCCTTTATTTTACTCATAAATTTTATAAGAAGAAATATTAATATTAGCATCTAAATTATTGGGGTTTTTAACGGTAAAATTCCCTCTAGAAGTTCCTTTGTTTGCTTTTAATGTAGAAAATTTCATCTCTTGATTACTACTTGATTGTTTGGTTATCACACTACTTCTATTTAGACTATTTTCTAATACAGGTTCACTTGTACCATTACCTCCAGTATCTTTTAGAAAAATATAGTAAGCATATTGATTTTTATTACTATTTCCGTAGTTATAGATAATTACATAACTATACTCTTCATCGTATGCTTTTCCAAAACTACTTTTTCTACCACCTCGTTCTAATTCTACTGTACTAGTTTTTACAATAAGTGCACTACCAGGATCAGGTAGGGAATATTTTCTTCCTAATTTTGCTGTTTCTCTTACTCCATGGATAAAGGCTAAAGCAGTTTCTACATGTGTATCTTTTTTACTATTATTCATAATTCCATTAATAGATGGTACGGCAATTAATCCTAAAACGCCAATGATTAAGATGACGGCTAATAATTCAACTAAAGTAAATCCATTTCTTTTTTTTACCATTGTCTAACCTCCTATGATGTATTAAGAATAACACAAGTTAAGAAAAAATTCCACAACAATAGCGGAATTTATTTTTTAATAACAACAACAGGGCGAGCTCCACAACTAGTATTCGTTGACCTAACGTGGGTAATAATACCAGTATATGAAATATGATTAGCATAAGATGAAAAGTTTAAAGAAGCATTCATTGTCCAATATCCATGATTACTTTTACCTTCTACTTCTGATTTTTGATTTACCGTTCCTCCATAATTTTTAGAAGTACTTAAATAATTATACATCCATATGGGACAAGATTGTTCTTCTCCAGTACACCCTAAACTATAAGCTTCTTGCACGGTTATCATTCTTGCTTTTGCTGTTCTTGATTCTAAGGTATATCTATTTTCTGTACAATTTAATGTTTCTAGTTCACATCCAGTAAAGGCATTATCTTTAAATATTGTTGTACCCATAGTATAAGTTTGATCTAATACATTTGTCCATCCTTTGGTTGCTTCTTCTAATAATGGTAATATGGTTAACGGTCCCATTTTATTAGTAGAACTTTCTGCATACCATGCCGTAGAATATATAAGGTTTTCACGCTGTTGTAACGTTAGTGTATCTTGATTATCGGCTACTACATAGAAATATTTTTCTTCATTATCATTCACTTTGTATTTAATGATCGTTCCAGTAGAATATGTCTCAGGTGCTATTTTTAAACTAATACATGTTTCCTCTTCTCCTGTGACACAGAAATTGTCTGATCCTACTGTTTGATTATAAGTAAACACTTTTTTAATATTTAAATTTGTTTTACTCACTGGTTGCTCGGCTGGTGTTGACATAACATCTTGCTTGGCATATACATTAATCTTCACCCCATATTTTCTTGATTCGCCATTTGGAATTTCGGCGCTTTCATCCACCCATAATCTCAAACGGTAATGATGAATCGTTGTTCCTTCATTAGTAAATGTTCCTGAATCTAATATCATTGAACCTATTGGAGAACCTATTTCTGTCCCACTATCCCTTGGAATAAAATTTGTAGGTGCTAATACTTCTTCGTAAGTAGTATCTGGATCTACTGCTCTTTCTAAATATAGTTTTACTTCATTATCTTCAAGTAGTGTCATATCTGTTATAGGAATTTTTATTGCTGTTACTTCATAGCCAATTAATGTAGATTTTCCTAGTGTTGCTGTTACGGTAAAATCAAAGACGTTATCACTTCCATTTAACATTTTACCAGTTTCATCACTCATCGGATATGCTTCATTTAATAGAATTCCTGTTTTTCCTTCCGTATACGTTAACATAATAGTACTAGTTTCTAATGCATTTTCTACTGTTCCTTGCTTAGTAAACGTAAACGCAGCAAAAGTTACACCAATGGTTGCTACCATTAATAACAGTAACATCGCTATAGGTGAAATTAGTTTTTTCGTTTTCATTTCAACACCTACTTTCCTTACTATCCCCTTTTAGTTTACCACAAAGCCAAAAGAAAAAATACAAATGTTAACTAATTATCAACTATTTTCATTTTACCCTAGTTTCTACTAATTTTTATTTGACCATTTTTTGCAAACAAAAAAATTAGATTTAAGTAAAATCAATCATTTAGTTTTCTCTAATCCTTTATCCAATGAATACTTCTTCTTGTTCTTCTTTATACTTTGACTGATATAAATCTAATTCTTGATTTTCTTCTGGTGTTAAGCTTGAAAAATCAATTTCTGGTAAATCATCTAAACTAGATAAGGCAAAGTAATCTAAAAACTCACTGGTTGTCTCATACAAAATGGGTCGACCTGGTAAATCACTTCGACTACCTTCCTTAATTAATCCCTTAGCCACAAGTTTTCTCATCATCTGTGCACTAGAAACCCCACGAATGTCATCTACTTTCATCCTTGTGACTGGCTGATTGTATGCGATAATTGCTAATGTTTCTAATGCCGATTGACTAAGAATATTCGCATCATGATTTTCAATCAACTTCTGATAATACGCCTTATGCTCCTTCTTCGTCGTTAATTTAAAACGGTTTCCTAAAAAGTCCACCCGAATTCCACGATCTACTGCTTGATAGTTTTCTCTTAACTTTTGTAATAATTCCTTAGCCTCTTGTTCAGAAATTTCTAAAATTTCTTCAATTTGATTAAGAGTTAGCCCATCTTCTCCAACAACAAACAATAATCCTTCTAAAACGGCTAATTGCTCATTTATATTTTTCATTATGTCACCTCACAATAAATTGGTGCAAAGTTATTTTCTTGAACAATATGTAACTCTTGCTGTTTTGCTAATTCTAATACGCCAAGAAAAGTTGCTACAATATAGTCTTTTGCTAAAATATCAAATAAAGAGAAAAATTCAATTCTTTTATGCTCTTTCAATCGACTTTTAATATAATGCATCCGATCTTCTACCGAAATTTCTTTTTTGGTTACTTTCGTAAATAAAGGTTGCTGTTCTTTTTGTCTTTTTAAAAACTTCATCAACGCTAGTGTTAAATCTTCTAGTGAACCTTGTTCCATAATTGACGTATCTTCATCTTTATAATCCATTAAATGTTCTGGAATTTTAGTAAAGATTTCCTTACGAATTTGTTCTTGTTCTTTAAACGTTTTCGTAATTTCTTTATAATGCTGATACTCTAGTAAGCGACTAATCAATCTTTCCTTTGGATCTTCTTCCATTTCTTCTTCCTCTATTTTAGGTTTAGGAAGTAACATTCTTGATTTAATCTCAATTAATTCACTAGCCATCACTAAATATTCACTAGCAACATCTAAATTTAATTCATCCATTTTTCTAATATAATCTAAATATTGGCTAGTCACTTCTTCAATTTTAATATCAACAATATCCACTTTTGATTCTTTAATTAAATGAAGTAGTAAGTCCAGCGGTCCTTCAAATTGTTCAATGGTGATACAATAGTCCATCTCTTCACCTCTATTTTTAAGTAATTCACTAGAATTGTACTTATTCATTATAACAAACAAGTTAAAAATGAGCAAGACAAGAGAAAAAATTCATTTTGTCAAAACGAAATAATTGTCGTTTTTTAAAGTTATTTCGTCCAAACAAAATAACTTTGCTTTTTTGAATTAAATGATGTATAATATAAAACGAGGTGATAATATGCTAGTTAGAGAAAATTATTTATCACAAATAAGAGGATTTTATCATTCTAACTTAGTGAAAATCTTAGTAGGAATAAGACGTTGTGGAAAATCAGTAATTCTAGAACAAATCATAGAAGAAATGAAAAAAAATGGAGTTGATGATAATCATATTATTAATATCAACTTTGAATTTATTGAATACGAAGAACTAAAAGATTATAAGAAATTAAATCAGTACATCAAAAATAAAATTGAAGATAAAAAAATGTATTATGTTTTTTTAGATGAAATTCAAAATGTTGAACGATTTGAAGAAGTGATTAATTCCCTTCGTGCTTCGCTAAAAAATATTAGTATTTTTATCACAGGATCAAATAGTAAAATGCTTTCTGATGAATTATCTAGTGTATTATCGGGTAGATACGTTTTATTTCACATTAATCCATTATCTTATAAAGAATATATTGAATTAACCAAAAAGGATGCCTATGATATGAATAATTTTTGGGATTATGCACAATGGGGAGGACTTCCTAATCGATGTGAATTCAATCAAGTTAACGATATTAAGAATTATCTTCATAGTGTATTTGATTCTATTATATTAAGAGATATTGTCAAAAGATTAAATCTACAAGATACTACATTATTTGATATGATTTTGCAACATTTAATTGATACATCAGGAAGAGAATTTTCTGCTGAAAATATTATTACATTTTTAGAAAAAGAATATAAAAAAATTTCTACAGAAACTTTATATACCTATGTTGATGCTTTATGCAAAGCACTAATCATCAAAAAAGTTTATCGCTATGATATTCATAGAAAAGCTATTTTAAAAACATTAAATAAATATTATGTGACTGATTTAGGAATAGCACAAATAAAAAACAATAATTCCCATTTTAAAAATTATTTAATTCTTGAAAATATTGTTTATAATGAACTAATCATCAAAGGATATAACGTGTATATTGGAAAAACAAAAGATGGTGAGATTGATTTTATTGCCCAAAAAGATAAGGAAACAAAGTATATTCAAGTATCTTATGAACTTTCTAGTGATAGCGTAATTCATCGTGAATTTTCTGCTTTTCATTTTGTGGATGATAACCATCCAAAATATGTCATTTCACTTGATAAGGAAGATTTTTCTCGCAATGGGATTAAACACCTTAATTTAATTGACTTTTTAATGAAAAATGAGTTTTAAAAGAGGGATAAGATGAAAAGATTTTCAATGAAAGATGAAGGCTTTATTTGTGAAAATTGTAAGGAAAAAGTAGAGCCATTATTTTATAGTGCACGTGATCATTGTCCCATGTGTTTATATTCAAAGCATGTAGACATCTTACCAGGAGATAGAAGTAATCCTTGTCAAGGTTTACTAGTACCAAAGGAAATCGAAAAGTATAAGGATACTTACAAAATTGTATATCAATGTGAAAAATGTCATCAAATTCATAAAAATATTATGGCAATCGATGATAATATGGAAAAAATTATTGAATTATCGGTAAAACAATAAAACCCAAAGAGTAGCAACTCCCTACCTTTGAGTTTTTTTATCACAAAATTAGAAAAATTAAACTCCCATAGTCATTGTCTCAGGCAAAGTGCTACCTCCATCTATCACAAATTCATGTCCAGTAATGTATGATGATTCTTCACTTGCTAAAAAAGCAGCTAACTCTCCTAATTCTTCAATTGTACCAAGTCGCTTCATCGGAATTGCTTGAGCTATTCCATCAATTACAGCCTTTGGATCATCTGGGTTAGATAATTTACTCATATTCTCTACCATTGGCGTTAAAATATATCCTGGTAAAATCGCATTAGACCTAATATTATCACTTACTAACTCTACGGCTAAAGCTTTACTAAATCCCATTAAAGCAGCTTTCGTTGTCGCATACGCTACTTCTCCACTATCAGCAACTCTAGGACCAGTAACACTAGATAAATTAACAATGCTAGAAAAAGTATTCTTCTTCATATAAGGAACTACTGCTTTAGTAACATTCCATGTACCTTTAATATTAATATCAAAATGGAAGTCTCTAATTTCATCACTCATTTCACTAAAAGATTCCAAACGACATACACCAGCATTATTCACTAAGATATCAATATGCCCAAATTCTTTAGCAATATCATCTACACATATTTCTACTTTTTCTTTTTCTCTTAAGTCTACTTGATATCCTAAAATTTTACTAGACGGATATTCTTTTTGTAACTGATTAAGGGTATCTTGTAGTTCACTAGCATAATCTAATATGGCAATGGACGCACCATATTTTAAAAATACTTTAGCTATTCCTAAACCATTTCCCATGGCACCTCCAGTAATTACTGCTACCTTGTTTTCTAATTTCATCTTTCATCTCTCCTTTATTATACATTTTAGCATACTAAACAAAAAAGATATAGAACGAATTTACTATATCTTTAACCTTACCTATTAACTTGAAAAAGTCATTTCTTATATGCTATTTGTTAATTTCGACTACTGCGCGAGCCCCAACGCTAGTTTCCGGAGTAGTGCGATAATCCACGCTACCACTTGCAACCACGTACCAAGCGTCGGCCGAGTAGGACGAATGCGCGTTCATGGTCCAGTATCCATAATTTTTTCCGTATTTACCTCCTGTTAGACTTACTGTTCCTCCGTAACTTGTAGATTGAGATAAATAATTGTTCATCCACGCTGGGCAGCTTTGTTTAGAAGAGAATTTACATCCAAATGATGTTGCTTCTTGAACTGTTATCATTCGTGCTCTTACTTTACTTCTTGTAAAATTTTGATAAGTTTTTGTATTACATATAGGAGCTTGACCGCTGCTAACAGAAGGACATCCAGTGAAGACATTTCCTTGGAACGGCGTTATTCCCATTGTGTATGTTTGTTCGTTTACATTGGTCCATCCTTTGGTTGCATCCTCTAATAATGGTAAGATTGTCGTTGGTCCATTAGCATTGTTACTACTTCCTGTAAACCATGCTGTTTGGTATATTGTATTTTCTCTTTGTTGCAATATTAGGGTTGTTCCGTTATCATACATCACGTGAAAATATTTCTCTTCATTATCATTTACCTTATATCTGATGATTGTTCCTGCTTGATAAGTACCTGGGTCTCCTATTTCTACACATGTTGATTCTGTCCCATCAATACATTTGGTTGCAGCATTTGTTGGTTCATACTGATATACATGAGTAATATTTTTGTTATTTGGTTCTTTTATAGGATTTTGGATTTTAATATCATCTTTTCCCGTTATTGCTATCCAATTAAAAGTACTACTACTTTCATTCATAATCCCCGTTAATGGGTTATCTGCAAAAGCATTGGTTCCAATGGTTGTTACATTTTTAGGAATAGTTATCGTTGTTAAATTATTACTTTGAAATGAAGATACACCAATGGAAGTTAGACTTTCTGGAAACGTTACAGAATTTAGCCCTACACTTTGAAAAGCACTATTACCAACGGTGGTTACTCTATTTGGTATTACTACATTATCTTTTTTTGCTCCACCGTAGCTAACAATTTTAGTATAGTCAATACTTCCATCTTCGTTTCTTTGATAAATAAAGGCTTCTTCATCGCTTAGTTGATTATTGTTGAATGCTCCTTCTCCAATGGATGTTACTGTACTTGGAATCGTAAGTGTCGTTAGTCCTTTATTGACAAAGGCATTTGCTCCTATTGCTTTTACTTCTACTCCTTTAATCGTTCTTGGAATCACTAAATCTTTAGGACCATCATCAGCGTATCCAGTGATCGTTCCTGTTTCTACATCAAAAGTAAAATATTTAGCATTTGCACTTTCTACTGGAGATACTCTTACATCTTGTTTAGCGTACACATTGATTTTTATTCCATATTTTCTTGCTTCTCCACTAGGAATTTCTGTATTTTCATCTACCCATAGTCGTAAACGATAGTTATGAATAGTAGTTCCTGCTTGAGTAAAGTTACCAGAATCTAATATCATACTTCCAACAGGTGATCCTATTTCCGTTTGTTCTTCCCTTGGTATAAAGTTACTTGGTGCAAAAATTTCACTATACATCGTATCTGGATCAACTGCTCGTTCTAAATATAGTTTTACTTCATCATCTTCCAAAGGGGTTATATCTATTATAGGAATTTTAACTACTGTTACTTCATATCCTATCGACATTGTTCTTGAAAGATTTGCTTGTACAGTAAAATCAAAGACATTGTTCTCACCCTTTAAAACTTTACCCTTATCATCACTCATTGGATAAGCTTCATTTAATAGAATTCCCGTTTTCCCTTCGGTGTATGTTAAAGTAACTGTTCCCGTTTCTACCGTTCCTTCTTTGCTAAAGGTAAATGCTGCAAAAGTTACTCCAATGGTTGCCATAATTAATAATAAAATTATCATCATTGATAATATCCATTTATTCTTTTTCATTTCTTACACCCTATTTTCTATTCTTCTTATAGTTTACCCCAAATTTTGATTAAAATCACAAATGTTAACCAGTTATCAACTATTTATATTTTATCTAACTTTTGACTTAATTTCATTTAGTAATTTTTCCAAATCAAAATTTCATATTTACTATCCTTATCTTAATAATAACACATAAAAAGATATTTTGCCACTATAATTAGATATTTTTCTAAATTTAATCAATAGTTTTTATTCTATTATTTTTAGATAATATTCTTAAAGAGGTGGTAAAAATGATCACTGAAAAAGAACTGGATCAAATTTTTCTTATGATTTCGCGCAATGTTCGATACTATCGTTTATATAACCATTCCAAATACAAAGATAATCGAGGTAGAATCAGCCAAGAACGTCTTGCTGAACTTTGTGGTGTTTCTCAATCATTAATTGCTAATATCGAAAGTGAAAAAGTCAGGCAAACATTTTCCATCACTGTCATTGCCAACATCGCTAAAGTATTAGATGTTCCTTTTGAAGAATTTTTTAAAGAGCATAATAGATAAAAATATCGCCGTAAATAGACGATATTTTTTAATCTTTTGGTTTAAAGAATAGGGTAAAAATAAAGGTAAAGACAATAGCTGCTGTGATTCCTGATGCAGTTAGATCAAACATTCCCATGATAAGTCCGATAAAACCGTAATCACTCGCTTTATCCAAAGCACCATGAATTAAAAGATGTCCAAAACTTGTAATAGGAACTAAAGCACCACCGCCGACATAAGCAATAATCTTATCATAAATACTAAAGGTATCTAGTGCTGCACCTGCTACCACGAAAATACTAGTAATATGCCCTGGCGTTAATTTGGTATTATCTAAAATCACTTGGGCAATTAGGCATAATAATCCTGCAAAGAGGAAAGAATAAATATAAATCATTCTACCACCTCCAAGCTAACCGCGTGAGCAATACTTAAAATATTTTCTTTTTGATAGACAAACGTTGGACTAAATAAGGCTCCTGTTGCTACTAATAATACTCTTGATAAATTCCCTTTTTCCATCATGTTTAGTACATAAGAATAGTTGACTAGTGCACTACAAACAGGACCTGATCCTCCAGCGTTTACCTCTGTTTGATTCGCTAAATCATATAACATCGTACCACAGTCGTCATAATTAGCACTAATATCTAGTCCATATTCTGTTTTCATGTAGTCAATTAAAATATCTTTACCATAAACACCTAAGTCTCCTGTTAATATCAAGTCATAATAATTAGGCTCCCTTTTAGTATCTTTTAAATGTTGATAGATGGTATCTGCTGCTGCTGGAGCCATAGCAGCTCCCATATGGAAAGGATCATTTTGTCCTAAATCAACAATTTTTCCAATAGTTCCTGATTCTACTTTAATGTTAGTCGGCGTAGAACCTAATAATAAACTTGCTCCTCCAGTAGCAGTAAACGTTGCTGTTTTTGGTTTAGGAGCACCATACTCTGTTGGATTTCTAAATTGTTTTTCACTAGACATATTATGAGAGCTTGTTGCTGCAATACAATTTTTCACTTTACCACTTTCAATGAATGTTGCACCTAAAATAATTCCTTCTGTGCTCGTTGCACACGCACTATAAATACCAAGAAATGGGGAATTAAAAGAATTTGTAGCATAACAAGATGCACTAATTTGATTCAGTAAATCTCCTGCTATAATCAAATCGATATCTTGTTTACTCACCTTAGCTTTATTGAGTAAAATATTCATACTATCTTCTAACAACTTCACTTCGGCTTTTTCCCATGAGTCTTCACCATTATACAAATCATCATACTTTTTATCGAACAGATTTCCTAATGGTCCTTTTGCCTCATATGGTCCTACTACAGTACTTCGATTTTGCACAAACACCCTATTATATTGTATTGTCATATTCTACCCTCCCATAATGATTAATCGAATCAGTCCAAAGAACCAGGCTGAGACGACACCATAAAGAATAACTGAACCTGCTAGTTTAAAGATATTGCTTCCAACCCCAAAAATAGGACCTTCTTTTTTATACTCAATTCCAGCACTTGTCATGGAATGAGCAAATCCAGTAATCGGAATAATGAGCCCACATTTAGCAAAAGTAACCCATTTATCAAAAAATCCTAAAGCAGTAAATAATGAAGCAAAGAAAATTAAGGTTACAATCATAAATATGGAAGCATCTTTACTAGAGATATCTAAGTAATAAGAGTAAAATTCCACTAATAGTTGACCTAATACGCCAACAAAGCCACCAACGAGAAACGCAATAATCGCATTTTGTACTCGCGACTCCTTTGGTTGATGTTGGCTAACTAAATCATTATATTGTCTTTTTTCCATTTTATCACCAGTTATAACGTGGATAGAATTTTAACATTTTATACAGAAAAAATTAACTTACTAATTTTGATTTTAATTTTGTTAAAATTTTTTGTTCCTTTCTTGATACTTGAACTTGTGATATTCCTAAACGTTTAGATGTCTCTTCTTGCGTTAGACCTTGGTAATAACGATTTAATATCAATTCTTGTTCTTCCCTTGGTAATTTTTTTAGTTCTTCTTTTAAATCTAGAACATTTGGTGCTAATTCTTGGCAATCTACTTTAATAGAGTCATAAAGTGTCATTTCATGTCCTTCATCACTTAAGCAATAATCTAAGCTTTGTACGTACTCTACAGCTTTTCTTGCTTCATGAATTTTATCCAAATCAATATCTAATAACAACGATAACTCTTCATCACTGGGTTCTCTCATTAGTTTTTGGGTCAATTTTTCTTTAGCATTTTCTAATGATTGATTTAATCTAATCATATCTTTACTTACCCTAATACTTCTATCTTCCCTGATATACTTTAATATTTCTCCTTGTACATAAGGATAAGCAAAAGTAGAAAACTTAACCTGATAAGTAGGATCATAATGTTTTAAGGCTTGAAGTAGTCCAATTTGTCCTACTTGATACAAGTCTTCTTTATTACGATAACAAGAATAACGCTTCAAGATGGATAAAATAATCCATTCATGTTCTTTTAAAACCTCACTTGCTTCACTAATCATTTTTCATCTCTCCTTATTCACAGCAAAATTCCTTGTGCTGCTTGAATATAGAACAATTTTTTTTTAATTTATACCCTTTCGACAAAACTATTTATTTTTTTTCATCGACATATTTTTTAACACCAATGAGAATGAAAATAATACCTAAAGACATAAGGCTTAAAGATACTACTAAACGATAATCAAAAATAAAGGATGCACTTTTCTTTTTTAATGGTTTTCCCCAATCTTTTTCTTCAATTTGAGGTAATTCCCTACTGTTCTCTTCTATTTTTTCGTCATTATTTTCTATATCTTTTGTACTATCCATTACAAAATCGTTTTGAATCAATACATTTTCTTCCTTTTGGTTGTCAAAAATTGATGTTTCTATCTTGCTTGGAGTAGTTTTATCGATTACTGGTAGAGGTACTACTTCAAAAGTTCGTTCATAAATATCCCCTTGACAGTCAAGTGTTGCTACATAAATTTGGCTATTTTCCACATTTTTTGTCGTTATTTTACACTGATTCAAGTCATAAGAAGAGCTTTTTACTAAGAATGAAATATCAATAACTGGGGAAAAATTTGTCAACTGATCATAGAAATCACTATCTTTTATTCCATCAGCCTCCATATAGTATCCATCTAAATAGACTTTCTCTAAATGATAAGTTTTATACATTTTTTCTCGATAACGATACTCTATTTTTTCTCCTAAATATAGGCTATCATCAGTAGGTTTTTCTAAACTTGTCGTAATTTTTTCTTCATATAAAGGTTCCCTCAAGCTTTCTTTTAGATTTAAAAAGCGATAAATTCCTACAGGTCCATTGGTATGTGTTACAAATTTATCTTCATATAACAAAGTCTCATCATCTAAAGTAGTCAACGTATAATGATAATCAAAGTCTCCTGCACCTGGATTAAAAACTTGCAATGAAAAATATAAATCTAAAGGGTCATATTCTTTTTCTAGCTGAATAACTAGTGGTTTTTCCCTGCTTAAAGTTAACTTTTTCGTATCTTCTATTCCTTCAATATGATAAACTATCTCATCTTTACCCACTTTGATTTTTAATTCACGTAAGTTAATATCATCCGCTAATGCACTAACATAATTTAATTTCAATTTATCCACTAAGATTTTTTTCTTATACTGATGAACTATCCTTGTTTCAACCTTAGTTTGTTCATCTTCTAAAATTTCTTCAGCTTGATACGTTGAAAACTCACTCCAAATATAATCATTAACATCGATCAATGGATATTCTTCCTTGATTTCCTTTAGTTTTCTATATTCTTCATCAAATACCTTTTCTTCTTGATAAAAGCGATACTTTAACACTTCTTCTACTTCCATCAAATCACTTGACTCCATGTAATCATCTACTTCTTGTACCTTGCTATAAGGTGAATACACCACCTCAGCATATCCAGTTAAAGGACATGCTAAAATTAACAATAAAATATAAAACATTTTTCTCATAAAAATACCTCCCAATATCATCATTGGAAGGTAAATCGATTATCACTAAAAAAATTAAATTTTTTTCAAATAATTTGTTCAATAATTAATTGATGCTGTGCTCTAGTGCATGCTGTATAGAATAAATTCTTCTCTTTGGCAAATTCAAGACTTGATAAATACACAATGACACAGTCAAACTCTAATCCTTTAGCCACATAAACAGGTAACACAACTAAATCTTTAGCAAATTTTTCTGTATGTAAATTGAGTAAAGATATATCCATTTTTTCCTTCAACTGAAAAAACAAATCTTCTGCTGTTTTATCATCTATAGTAATAATGGCAATCGATTGATACTTATTTTTTAACCCTTCTAATAACTCTACCCACCTGCTCAATATAAATTCATGATTTTTTTCTACAATAACGGGAGTATTTGTATCTTTTCTTATGGCACTAACATGGTTTAACCCTAAAATCTTATTGGTATATTCAATAATTTCACTACTAGAACGATAGGTCTTATTTAATTCAATATACCTACATTTTTCTTTAAATACATCCTTTAGGCTTTCTAAAGATAAATAATGGTGATATGGATTAATCGATTGATTCACATCTCCCAAAATCGTAAAGTTGGCACGTTTAAAAATCTCCTTTAAAATAATATATTGAAGCTTATTATAATCTTGTGCTTCATCAATCACTACTTCTTTAATTTGATTTTCATAAGGAAAGCCTTCTAGTAACCCTTTCATATAAACCATAAGCAAGGCATCTTGATACATAATTTCTCGAGATTTTAATAAGTTTTTCTCATCTTGTGCTGATAAACTAAATTTTGAAAACGCACTATGATAAAAATCTACATAAATTTTTCGATAATCTTTTATAAAATTACATGATTCCATAATTAATTTACGATAGGTACTTACCTTTTTCTTAGAACCGTTGTAATTCATTTCTGATAATTTAATGGCCATTTGATGAATTCGATCTACCAAAGGAAAACGTTGAAAACGATTAAACATTTGCGTTAATTCTTCCTTAGTATAAGAAAAAATATGATTTTCTACAAAACCTTGGTGAAACGTAAAGTTGTTTATCAAATCTTCTATGTAATTTTTAATATCAGTAATAATTTTTTCACTTTGTTGATATTCAATTAAGGCAATATTATCCTCTTTTTTGGTATAATACTTGGCAATAAACTCCATAAATGATTCTACTTTTCGATATTCTTTTAAATGGTTAGATAAATAATCATGAAATGTTGTTTGTAAAGTGTTATCTTCACCTAATTCTGGTAAAACGTTAGAAATATATTCGGTAAAAATTTGGTTAGGTGAAAAAATTAAAACATTAGATGAGGTAAGTCCTTTAATTTTATAAAGTAAAAAAGCAATACGATGTAAGGCAACAGAAGTTTTTCCACTTCCAGCAATTCCTTGGACAATCAGGGTTTTATTATCGATATCACGAATGACTTCATTTTGCTCCTTTTGAATGGTATTTACAATATTTTTCATCTTATCATCACTTTTTTCAGCTAAGACTTCTTGTAAAAGAGCATCACTAATATTAATAGAATTATCAAAAACACCAAGGAGTTTTCCCTGTTCAATTTTATATTGCCTTTTTCTATTTAAAATTCCTTTAATTTCTCCTTCTGGAGCTATATAAGAACATTCTCCTAGTTCATTATCATAAAATAAACTACAAATCGGACTACGCCAATCATAAATAATATTATCATTCTCATTATCTTTTAAATAGGTAATTCCCATATAAATTTCGTGATGTGAATTAATTTCATCAAACACAATCGAAGCAAAGTATGGACTATTTTTCATTCGTAACAACTTACGGAAATATCTATCTTTAGCTAGTAGTAAAGTTGCTTCTTGTAAACTTGATGTCATGAACTGTTGCTTTTCTACTTTATCCATATCATATTTATCTTTCCACACCATTTTTTGAAAATCTAAATCTTGTTTAGTCTTGCTACTAATCTCATCACTTAATTCTTGAAGAGTACCATCTAGCTTTTCTAAAACTTGATATAACCACTCTTGTTCAATCTTTAATTCTTCTTTTGCTATTGCCATTACTACTACCTCCAAAATTGTACTATCATTATAACAAAATTAATGAAAAAGACAAAGAAAAATGACTTAGATTTTCTAAATCATTTTGCAAATTTGCTCCTATCCCGTAACCATATCCTTAATCAAGTTCCAAAACATCCCGATAAACCCTTGTTTTTCCACATTTTCACTTACCGTTAAATCAACAGTTAAAATCGTCTTTCCTTGATCTTTTACTTTTACTTTTCCAACTATTGTTCCTACTTTAACTGGTAATTTAATATTATCTATTACCATTTCCATATCATAATCCTTCATCTCATCTTGTTTTGATAGTAATACGCTAATATCTAAAACAGGAACAACTTCCACACTTGGTTTTACCCCTTTATCAAGAGTAATACTTCCTACAGCTTCCCCTTTTTTCTTTAACACTTTTACCTTATAATGATTAAATCCATAGTCAAGTAACTTCATCGCTTCACTATTACGAACTTTAATATCCTCTTCTCCTAAAACAATACCAACTAGTCGCATCCCATTTTTTAGTGCAGTAGCTGCTAAACAGTACTTAGCATTATCCGTATGTCCTGTTTTTAGTCCGTCAGCCCCCTCATAAAATCTCACTAACTTGTTAGTATTTACAAGCCAAAACTTATCTTTTGTATCCACTCTTAAATAATCTTCATATACTGAGGAAAACTCTAAAATTTGTTCATGTTTTAACAGTTCTCTTGCAATTATTGCTAAGTCATATGCCGTAGAGTAATGATTATCTTCATCTAATCCTGTACAATTGACAAAATGTGTATTCACTAAATTAAATGATTTTGCCTTTTCATTCATCATGTCTACAAATGCTTCTTCACTTCCTGCTATATATTCAGCCATAGCTACTGTTGCATCATTGGCACTGGCCATGGAAATCCCTTTAAACAAGTCTCTAACACTCATGACCTCACCTGTTTCCAGATAAATTTGACTTCCTCCCATATTTTTAGCATTACTACTAGCAGTTACTTTGTCTTCCCAAGTAATTTTTCCTGATTCTATTTCTTCCAAAATTAAAACTTGTGCCATCATTTTCGTTAACGATGCCATCGCCACTTTTTCCTCTTTATTTTTCTCAAATAGAATTTTTCCCGTAGTAACCTCAATTAAAATTCCACTTTTTGCATTTTTTAAAAGCTCTTCTTCTCCCTCTAGTGCATAAACACTTCCTATTGGAAACAATAATAAAGCAATCATGAACATTGAAATTATCTTTCTCATCTTATCACCTAGTAAAAGAATATGTAATAGAATTTATTTTTTGACATATTTTTCTCTTTCCTATATAGTATTAAATAGAAGGTGGAAAATTTGAAAAAGCAAGTGAAAAAAGTGAAGTTGAAAAGTCCTGTTATTGTGTTTTTAGTGATTATTGCATTAGTTAGCACAAGTGTGTTTTTGTTTATGCAAAAAGATAAACCAACGACTAAGGAAGAGACGAAATATCCAATGGAAATTGAAGAAAAATTAAAAACGTTAAATCATCCAGAAAAAGCCTTTGATTATTTTAAATTTGATTTTCTAGAACGTTATCTTAGTTATCAGGAGTTAAATCCTAACTTAAGTATAGAAGATATCATTACAAGAGTAAACATTGGACTAGATAATAAATATTACACGAATACTTCAGTAAGTCCATATTTAAATACTAATTATTTATTAGTAAACAAGTATATTTCTCTTGGGGAAAATTATGTACCTGATCATTTAGTTGATATAGATAAAGATTGCTCAGTAAATTATAAAACAGTACAGTTAGTAAGTGAGGCAAAGGATGCTTTTGTGAATCTTTGTCATAAGGCAAAAGAAGATGGGTTTACTATTCGAGCAATGTCAAGTTATCGAAGTTATGATTATCAAAAAAAGTTATATCAAAACTATGTCGATAGTGATGGTGTAGAAGAAGCAGATACTTATTCAGCACGTCCAGGTTTTTCAGAACATCAAACAGGACTAACGGTAGATGTAGATAATGCTAAGTTATCTTATACTGATTTTGATAAAACGAATGAGTTTAAATGGATGATGGAAAATGCTCATCGCTTTGGTTTTATTTTAAGATATCCTAAAGATAAGGAAGATATTACTGGATACTCTTATGAATCTTGGCACTATCGTTATGTAGGCGTGGATATAGCAACTTATATTTATGAACATAATATTACATTAGATGAATATTACGTTAGATTTATTGAAAACAAAATGGGAAAAGGCAACTAGTACGATTGTTTTATTAAATAAAAAGGAATGCTAAAATTTTAGTACTCTATAAGTTTCAAAACGCTATTTGCGTTTTTTTACTTTTTCTTCTTTTCTTTTATTTTGTTATCACGCTTCACGTATCATGTTATAAGAACAAACAAATATTTGTCCTTGTAACCTACTTTTCTACAATAACAACAGCTCTCCCACCGCCAGCAATGTGCGAAGTGCTGTTGCTGAGCAAGTACCCAGCGTAGTTTACATTCCAAGCGTTAGTCGCCCTGGACGAATTCGCATTCATTGTCCAATATCCATAATTATTACCATATTCTCCTCCTGTTTGATTGACTGTTCCTCCATATTTAATTGAATTATTCAAGTAATTTATCATCCATACAGGACATGATTGCAAATCCTTAGTACATCCTAAACTAGAGGCTTCTTGTACAGAAATTAATCTTGCCTTCGCAGTTTTTTGCCCTAAAGTATATGAATTAGTTGTACAAACATTATAGGTTAAACATCCAGTAAAAGCATTATCTTTAAATATCGTTGTCCTCATTGTATATACTTGGTTAAGTACATTAGTCCAGTCACTTGTGGCACTTTCTAATGCTAGCAAAATAGTCAATGGTCCTTTGGTATTATCTCCTTCATCTGCATACCACGGTGTGTCATATATTATATTTTCCCTTTGTTGTAACGTTAAAGTATTTTTCTTCAGCGTCGTTTACTTTGTACTTGATAATGGTTCCTACTTCATATGTTTTTGGAGCTTCAATTTGAACACACGTAGACTCTTCTCTTATGACACAAAATGTACTTGAACCTGTTACTTGATCATATTGATAAACGTTACTCATAAACTTATTCGGATACACAATAGTTTTTTCTGCCTTTTCTATATAGTTACCTCCGATAGATAAGGATAAAGGTTGAGTAGATAAACCTCCCATTGCTTCTAAGTCAATGGATACACCTGCACTTGATTGATTATTTACGTATAAAGAATAAGTTTGTTTTTCTCCTTTGGCTAAGACTACTCCATCTTTTAAAGGCACATCCATTCCCTCTTCTTCTAAGTATCCAAAAATTACTCCACTAGATAAGGTTTCCTTATAATAAAGTAAAAATTTACCACTGGCGTCTTCTTGGTTTTCTATGGTTACCACAAAAGTATCTGCTTCTTTTGCTTCTACATATAAATCAAGTCCTAAAATAGGGTTAATTGTTCCTACTTTTATCGTTACTGCTGATTTACTAATCGTATCCGTTTCAAAGATAGCATACGACTTTCCTAACAAGATTCCACCAAATAAAATCATTAAGCCTATTATTCCAAAAAGAATAATTTTTTTCTTATTTTTCATCTTTTCCTCCACACACGAAAAAGAACGTAACACTAAGTTTACGCTCTTACTTTTTTATTTGATAATTTTATTTTAAGGTCTGCCCCCTCCCCTAGTTAATCTAGGGTTAACAAAAAAAACATTAGGGTTAAAACCATAAAAATTAGCTATTTTCATCATCTTAACACCTTCCTTATCTTCATATTAAGTGTATCATGGATATGATTAACTTTCAATCATTTTTTAAATAATAGTAAAAGCATCATCTGTTAGTTCTACTTTTAATGGTTCAGTATAATATGCTGTATATAACACTTCACCTTTTTTCACATAAGAACCTACATTTTTATGAATCATAATACCTGCTAAAGGATCAATACTATCTTCTTTTCTTAATCGACCTGCACCAAGGTGAACAGATAAATTTCCCATTTTTAAAGCATCAATATCAATGACTATACCCGTCTTAGCAGCATACACACCCCTTGTGGTATCACTTAAGGTTAACTCATCTAACCTTCCACCTTGGGCTTCCACAAACCATAAAAACTGCTGAAACGCATCACCATTTTCTATAACCGTCAACACGCGTTTTTTAGCCTCTTCCACCGAAATGTTTTTTCCCATACTAACCATTTCACTAGCAATTTCTACACATAAGTCCATTAATGGACCTGGACGACCTTTTAAAGTTTCCATAGCTTCTAGCACTTCTAGGGTATTTCCAATCATATCCCCTAGCGGATGATCCATATTCGTAATCATCGTTCTTACTTCCCGATGATATTTTTTCCCAATTTCCATCATTAATCTTGATATTTCCAAAGCTTCTTCCTTCGTTTTAATCAAAGCACCTTTCCCTAGTTTGATATCAATTAAAATATGACTAGCACCAAGGGCAATTTTTTTACTCATAATACTAATCGCAATTAAAGGAATGGACTCTACTGTTCCTGTTACATCACGCAAGGCATATATCATTTTATCTAATGGAGTTAACTCATCGGTCTGACTCATTAAAGCAAAACCAATGTGCTCTAGTTGATCAATAAATTCTTCTATTGTTAAATGTGTATTAAATGAAGGGATACTTTCAATTTTA
>CASRZP010000008.1 GCA_949440065.1 uncultured Bacilli bacterium | reverse complement strand
CCTAGTTAATTTTTGGTTAATTTTCATACACTCACAACCTTTTATTATCTTAAGTATACAATAAAAAGGTGATGAAAACAAGAAATTATAGATTTAGTGATTCATTTAGTTTTAATTGATACATAAAATAATTCGCTTCTGTTAACATATTGTCCAAAAAAATTAGTTCCACAATAAAATATAACTTAGCACTTAACACATTGGTAATCACTTCTTTTAAAAAGGTTTGAAATCTTTCTAATAATTCAATACTTCGATTTGTCAACACTTGTTGATTTTCTGGTGTTAACGCAGTAGTTTGGTAATCATTTAATAATTGATTGTATTCACTTACAAAACTTGCTGCTAAACGATAAACATCTTCATAAGATGGATCAACTAAACCTCTTATGAATAAAGCTTGTTGCTTCATACTTTGATTAAACCAAAATTCAAGATCTAGTACTGTCGTAGGATTTGTATCTAACCGATTGATTAACTGATCTAATTTTCGATAATAAAGGCTACACTCTTCAATCATATAAAAAATTATTGAAGGATAAGAATAACTAAATAACTCTCCTAATGCTTGCTTAGTTACTATATCACTACAAAATTGAATGAACGCACTAACTAAAGAAGATGCTTGTAAGTTCCATTCTTCTAATTGATTCACCATTTCTTCTTTAGGATTGGCATCTACTCCTGGAGTTAAAGCTAATTGTCTTTTCGTTAACTCTGTATTAATATCTATCCCAAATAATTTTTCTGTTAAATATTCACTATCAAGGGTATAATCAGTGACTAAAATTTGACTATTTAAGGCAAACTCATTGATATTTCCATCAGCTATACTTAAATATTTTTCTCCTAATTTTTCACATTCCCTTTTATATGCATCAGCTTGATTAATGTAGTCTTCATTATTTTTAAAAAACGAAGATCCTATATTGATACAAAACTCCTCAATGGTACGTAAATAAAATAAATTGGTTATTAACGATTCTTGAACAAAACGCTCATCACTTAACATTCTATCACCTATTTTATCATATGCCAAAAAGAAAAAAACGAGACATTATCTCATTATGGCTTAATTTTTTTTACTTTTTCCCCATCCATATACTCAACCGTTCCATACTTTGCTCTTAATACAGAATAAAATAACCGAACAGGAATATAGCGATAAGCTTTTCTTAATTCTCTATAAGTTTCTTGTTTTTCTAAAGTAGTTAGTGGTCTATCAAAATAATGATCAAAGCTCTTAATAGAAACTTCCAAAGCCGCTTTTTCGTTAAGAAGAATACCTTCTAGTGGTGTTGTAAAAAATTGTTCTGTATAATAATAGTAATCATTCATCGCTCCTATTTCATTTCTGATAAATTCTTTCCATAACAAATAAGTTTCTCTATCATAATGTTGTTTGTTAATCATACGAAGCAATACTTCAGGAGTACAAGATAATTTTTGTAGATAATCTAGTGCATTCATCTTTCGATAACGCCCTTCCTCTTCTAAATAAATTCCCTCTTTTAAGGTTCTAGTCAACTCTTCTAATATCATTTTTAATTGATTATCTATTTTTTGATCGATTTGATGAATAAGTTCTAAATATTCTTGATATACTGCTCGTGAACTAGCATAATGAGAATTTTTCAAGTCATTCAAGATACCATCTAAATACTTTACGCTATAATCTTTTTCTTTCCGAAAGTAAGCATCGTATCCTATTTCTTGATGATAAGGTTCTCTTAACCAAGCAATGTATTCTTTTATCATTTTTTCTTGTCCTAATCGTTCAATAGAATTTTGCTTTTTTAATGCTAAATAATGTTCTATTTCTTCTGGTTTGGCAAAACTATTACAATAAATATCAATAAGATTAGTGACTGCTCTACTTGTTTTTCCTAACTTTTTACTCCATTTATCGATAGCATCTTGATAGGTAGAAGAAAAAATGTCTTGCATAATCTTTTGTCCTAATAAAGGTTTTATGAATCGATAAGTGTAATCTTCTTTTCTTCGTAAAAGATCGTATGCTATTTTTTCCTCTTCTTTTGCATAATACTCTCTATATTCTTCTAATTTTTCAACAATTTCTTGGCTATACGAAGATTTTATATTTAGTCTATTTACCTCTTGCTTAAATGATTCTCCTTTTAATACTTGATGAAAATCTTCTCTAGTCTTTTTCCTATCAGTAATTTTGAGCTGATAATCTACTGGATAATACGACGTACAAAAATCGTTTAATTTTTCTAAATCTTTAGCTATTTCAGCAAATACAATAACATCTTTCCCTGCTATTTTTCGATTCTCAATATCATAAAAACAGTCTTCTAAAACACCGTTTTTTTCTATGTAAAAACATTTTTCAGCAAGTACTAAACGCATACTTTCATAAATTAAATTATATTTGGTAACTAGTAAAAAATACTTTCTATATTCATTATTTAACATAACTACCCCCTATTTTTTCTTTATTTTACTACTTTCTTTTTCCATTGGTTTAAAATAACCATATTTTGCCTCTAATATACGATAAAACATTTGAATGGGTACATTTAAAAATATTTTTTTCAAGCCATAATACACTTCTAATCTTTCTTCTTCTGTAGGTAAATGATAAAATGATGATTCCATATTGGGATGAACGAAGTTTTTAGCCGTTTTTAAATCAATTGATGCTGCATTAGGCACACAATAATCCCATGATGATTTTTGGGCAAAAGTTAAGTGAACTACTCTTCCTACATTTTCTTCTAGAAAACTTGTCCATTTTCTTATGATATCTTTATCTATTTGTAACTTAAGCAAACAATCTCTAAACTCATCGGCTCCTAAGGTCACTTGCATTAAAAAGTCAATGACATTCATCTTCCGATAACATTGTTTATCTTCTACATAAATTCCCTCATCTAATTGCTGTTGTAACTTAGGAAAAATGGCATTTATTCTTTCTAGAACATTTTTTTGATGAGCTTCTTGTAAAAGTGTAATTTTTGTCATCAAATCTTTATCTTCTTGTTTTTCTACATATTTAAAACTAATTAAAAGACTTTTCCATTGTCGTTTGCTTAAGCTATGCTCTATACAAAAACGTTCATCATAATTCATCGGAATATTTTCTAAATCTTCTAATCCCTTAATATAGTCCAATATTATTCCCATTTTCGCATAATTAAACCCTTTTTTCATTACTTTAAGAATCGCTCTTGTTCTTTTGATATCTTCTTGATGATAAATTTGACCATAGGTATCGACAAAATAGATTAGATCCTTCGCATATTGATTTGTCATGTCTTTCCATTTTCTAATTAACGTTCTATCGCTATCTTCCCTTAGTTCTTCATAAATCATTTTTCCTATGAGTAGACCACATTTACGATAAGTATAGTTACTCGTTCTTCTTAAAGTATCATATTTATTTTTTTCCTCTACTGTAGCAAAGTATTCACGATATTCTTCTAATTCTACTAAGCTAATTTCCTGTTTTATTTTTTGCTCATCAAAAGTAGAATATGTTAAGATTTCTCTAAATTTTTTTGCTACTTGCTGGCGATTCTTTATTTTAAACTGACAATCTAGGGCGTAATATGAAGTGCAAAAATCATTTAACTTATTCAAATCTTTAGCGATTGTAGCTAAAGTAATGAGGTCATTTCCTTTTACTTTATGATAACCAATGGGGTATGTACTACTCATATGAACGAAATTTTCTTGCTGGTAAAAATAGCAATCAACAGCAAGGGATAGACGCTCACTTTCTTCTAATAGATTATATTTTTTTACTAATGTAAAATACGTTTTGTAACTTTCATCCATCTTTTCATAACCTCCTCTTCGTTTTTGAGTTATTTTATCATATTTTTTGTTCACTGACAATAATAATTTAAAAATTTTAAACATAAAAAAGGAAGACACGACTCTTCCATCTATATAAACGAGCAATCTCGTTATTATATTTTATGATAAATAGGAAGTAATTGTTCCATTTTTTAGATCAATTTTTACACTTCCTACCTCACTAGTTAAAAGATAAGGAATTTGATATTCTTCTAATCTTGCTAATACCTCCTTGTGAGGATGGTTAAAACGATTATCAACTCCTGCTGAAATCAAGGTAAGTTTTGGTTTAAGTGTTTCTAACCATAATTTAGAAGTACTCGTTCTACTCCCATGATGACCTAATTTTAATATATCAATCCATGGTAAGCGATAAGTTGATAAAATATACTCTTCTGTCTTAACCGAAGCATCTCCTGTAAAAAGTAAATATTTAGAAAAGGTAGAAATTAAAAATACCATACTAGCATCATTTTCATCACTAAATACTTTATTTAATTGCTGAAACGTTATATTTTTAGTTGCTAATAGAAAATCTTGTTTCATTACTTTAGCATGATATAAATCTATTAACTGCTGTTCTTTTTTATTCACGGTTCCTTGATTAATAAACACATTATCGATGGGATAATTCTCTAGCAAAAAGAAGGAGTCTCCTAAATGATCATCATCCCCGTGACTTAATATTAAATGATCTAACTTTTTAATTCCTAATTTTTTTAATAAAGGAAGCGTTTGATATAAACTAATAGGCGTTTTGGCAAATGGGCTTCCTCCCGTGTCTAGTAAAATGTTCTCTTTCCCATCATGAAATAAAAAGCAGTCTCCTTGACCTACATCGATCATCATAAAATACACACTAGTATCTACATAAAAGTATTTTCCTACAAATAAAAGTATAGCGAAAAATAAGTAAACTTTCTTTCGATACATGGCTAGTAAAAGAAATAAAAAATACAATAAAATCATCCATAACGAAGGACGTCCAATAATTATTTCACCAAATTTGATGCTACTACAACAATGAACGATTCCTTCAAACCAATGTATTACCATAGAAGTTACCCCATCTAATTGAGGAAAACAAAAAGTTAATAAACACAAAGGAAACAAAATGAAGGATACTAAAGGGACAAATAATAGATTGTAAAGAAAAGATAAGAAATTACTACTTCCCCCATAATATAAGACAATAGGTAGACTAGAAACATAAGAAATAAGAGATGTTTTCACTAAACGATGAAAGTATGTGCCCTTTTTTAATTTATCCAAGTTACTAAGTAAGAAAAAACTAGTCACAAAAGAAAACTGTAAGGCAGGTAAAGTAATGTATGACGGGTACCATAAAAGTATGATGACTAAAGATAAAAGAAGAAGATTCACCTGTTTGATATGAAAATAAAACAATTTATTTATGGCTAAAAGAAGAGTAAATATACCACTTCTTAATAAGGATGGCGTATATCTTGTTAAATAGAAATAAATAAATAGAAAAATTCCCATGATCAAAACACGATATCCCTCTTTTACTTTAAAGTGTTTTAACAACCATAATAAAACTTTGCATAATAAAGAAATATGCATTCCTGATATAGCAAAAAGATGACTAATTCCTAAACATTGTAAACGATATTTGAATACACTATTTAATTGATTTTTTCCTAGAATAAAGGTAGTTACATATTTTCTTGATGAAGATAAAGTATTTAGACGATGATAGACAAAGTTTTTTATGATAGAAAAACTACTTTTTACCTTTATCATTTTTACCAAATTTAACTGATGATATATATGTTGTTTTGCTAATACTTTTTTATTATCGTATCCATAAGGTACACTAGCACTAGTAATAGGTAACTCTTCCCCTTTAAAAAGGATAATATCGCCATATTGATAAGAAAATTCACCTAAAATAATAGGATCATAACTTGCCTTAATTAATTCATTATTTCCTACATCAATCAATAGAAAAATCGTATCATCTAATGTAATATCAACAATCATTCCTTTTAATACATCGTCTACCTTTATCTTACTTTCATAAGGTAGAGTTAACCTATACCAAGTAAGAATCAATGTTACGATTACCAAAACATAATAAAGAAGGTCATGGAGTAACAAGGTTCTTAATTTCAGCAAAAATATTCTCTCCAATTCCACTAATTTGTAAAAGTTCCTCTACACTTTGAAACCCATTATGCTCACTACGATACAAAATTATTGCTTTAGCCTTAGCTTCGCCAATATGGGGTAAGGTCATTAACTCTTCTAGTGATGCCTTAGATAAGGAAATAGGAGCATTTCCCTCTTCCTTGTTATCCTCTATGATACAAGCATTGTTTTTAATAGGAACATCTTCTCTCATACAATAATCATTTTTTACCTCTTCTTCCTTTTTGGTTGCTATATAATTAGAAATTTCTTCTTTGGTATAGACAATAATTACCATTTGATCATACAATCTTTTCGATAAATTCAACATCGAAGTATCAGCATTTTCTAATAATCCAGCTTGATTTATCGCATCCATCACACACTTTCCTTCTTCGATTGAATAAACAGAAGGACTAACTACTGCTCCTTTAATATCTACTAAAAGATACTTTTTATCATCAATATCTTTCTCTAAATTTTCATTTTCTTTCTTTAATAAGAATTCACTATCTAAATAACTTACCTCATTTTCCTTCTGCAAATTTTTATACCAAGTACTAGTAAAATAGATAATCACTCCTCCAATAATAAGAAGGAATAAAAGTAGTCCATATTTTAAATAAGGATATCTTCTCGTCATTTTTATCACCCTAATATATCCTTGAACATGGAAAAAGAAACCTACACAGATTTCTTCACTTTTTTTGTTTTTACTATCTTTTTCTTTTTTTGCTTTTGCTCTTCTGTCAATTTATCTCTTAATTTTGTTTCTATATTTACCCGTTGTACTAAAGTTAAGGCAACAACTAAACATAATGTGTAACTACCACCATAACTCATAAATGGCAAAGGTACTCCTGTCATAGGCATTAATCCTAATAATCCCATTAGATTAATAGAAATATGTAAAAAGATATAAATAGCAACACCATAACACATCACTGCACCCCGATTGGTGTAACTATTCTTCGCAATTTTAATGATTCGGTATAAAAGATAAGCATATATACCAAGTAAAGCTAAACCAGTAAGTAATCCTAATTCTTCTACAATAATGGCAAAAATAAAATCTGTATGTGCTTCTGGTAAATATAAATATTTCTGGGTACTACTACCTAAGCCTACGCCAAAAATGCCCCCATTATTAATGGCAATATACCCATTACAAACTTGACTTCCTGTATCTAATAGACGATCACATGGACGAAAAAAGTTAAGACGTTCTAATTGGCGACTATTAATTAATGTTTTTCCGCTTGATGCTAATACCAAAATTAAAACGGCAACTAAACCAAAACCAGTAAGAAAGATTTTTCTTTTAATTTCTTTTGCTATAGGAACCGATAGAAAAAGTAAAAAACTAAGTAAACTAAAGATGATTGCTGTTCCTAAATCGGGTTGAAACACAATTAATAAAGCAATTATTCCCGCAATCAGTAAAGGAAATAGACTACTACCATAACGATTTAATTTATCTTGATTCACTTCATAATAACGAGCCATCCAAATGATCATAATGACTTTAGCAAATTCACTGGGTTGAAAACTAAAAAAACCTAAATCATACCAACTTACTGCATAATTTGCTGCTTTTCCAATGACTAGTAATATACCTAAAATTATACAAATGACACCAACGAATATCCATGAGACCATGCCATAAAGTTTGGTATTAAAATGAAGCATGATATAAGAAAAAATAAAACTAATGAGTAAAAAGAGCGATTGCTTGATAAAATAGTTATAAGGACTAGCACCATATTTCATGAATGCTGCAATATTACTAGAAGAAAAAATCATTAATAAGCCAAACAAAAATAAAACGATACTTAAAATAAAAAGAGGCTTATCGATGTGTTTTATTATTTTTTTCATTTAAAGCCTCCTATTCTTATCATTTATAATATAACAAAACTTTAGAAAAAACACAATGAATTTGCAAGGTTTTTTATCTATTTTTTGAATAACGGTCACTAGACTATTTCATTAACACAAGTTTATGATTTGGAATAAGCTATATTAGATTGAAGTAAAGGAGGATAATTTATGTATTATTACGGAGGCGGATCTTGCGGATGTGGCAATAATTGGGCTCCTTATTATGGCGGTTTTGGTTATGGTAGTGGATGTGGTTGTGGAAATGGTAGCAATTATGCAATTATTTTAGTATTATTTATCTTATTAGTTATCGTTATTGGCTCACGTTTTGTAAGATAAGCACTTAAGGAAAAGAAAAAAATTCTTTTCTTTTTTTTATTTTTTAGATAAAATAGGTAAGAACGAAGTGGTGATAATTATGTTAAGGACGAAAGATATATTAGATGAAAAAGATAAACGATTAAAAGAAATGAGCAAAGAGGTAATTTTTCCCATGACAAAAGAAGATTTGCACCATATCGATGAGATGGTGGAATATTTAACGAATAGTCAAAATGAGGAGTTAGCTCTTAAATATGATTTACGACCTGGAATGGGTATGGCTGCTATTCAACTTGGGGTAGCTAAGCGTTATATTACGATCGTCAATGAAGTTGATGAAGGAGAGTTTGAAACCTATGTCGTAATTAACCCTAAGATTATTAGTAATTCTTTAGAAATGATTTATGTAGAATCTGGTGAAGGATGTCTTAGTATCAACCGAGAGACGGAGGGAATTGTCCCAAGATATGCAAGAGTTACAGTAGAAGGCTTTGACACTTTAGGAAATAAGATAAAAATAAGAGCACGCGAAGAGTTAGCTATTGCTTTTCAACATGAGATAGATCATTTAAATGGCATCTTATTTACTGATCGTATTGATAAAGAAAACCCTTATAAAAATAAAGACTTGTATCGACCTATTTAATCAACAAAAAATTGCCATCTTCAAAAGGCAATTTTTTATGTTTTATTTTTCTATATTCACTATAGCACGTACACCATTACTAATTAATGAAGTGCCACCATATGCTAAATAGCCATAACGAATGTCTACAGCCCAAGCATCGGTCGCATTATTCGAATAAGCAGAAGACATCCAATATCCCAAAGCACCATCTCCAAGAATATTTTTCATCCATATAGGACAACTTTCATGAGCCGTGGTACATCCTAATCTTGTCGCCTCTTGAATCGTAATCATTCTGGCCTTGGCTGTTCGTTTAGGTAAAATATAGGTATTTGCTGTACATAAGTTATATGACGAACATCCTGTATAAGCATTATCCTTAAATATTGTTGTTCCTAACTCATAGGTTTGATCTAATACATTACTCCAAGAAGATGTTGCTGCTTCTAATGCTGACAAAATAGTAATAGGTCCTTTTGTATTATCATGGCCACCATCATACCATTTAGTTACTCTTGTTGTATTTTCTCGCTGCTGCAAGGTTAAGGTATTTCCATTATCTTCTAAAACATAGAAGTATCTTTCCTCTAGATCATTTACCTTATATTTAATAATAGTACCTACCTCATATGTAGTAGGTGCTTTAACTAATTCCATACAGGTAGATTCTTCTCCTGTGGTACAAAAGGTAGACGAAGTTGTTGTATCATCAAAGGGATAAATAGCGATGATGTTTTCATTTTTTTTGTGGGATTACTGGGGTAGTCGCTACATCTTGTTTAGCATATACATTAATCCTTATCCCATATTTTTTAACTTCTCCACTTTGTAAGGGTGCATTCTCGTCTACCCATAAACGTAAACGATAGTTATGTATTGTTGTTCCTTGATTAATAAATGTACCTGAATCAATGATCATGCTTCCAATGGGTGATCCTATTTCTGTTTGTTCATCACTTGGTAAAAAATGAGTGGGTGCCAAAATTTCTTGGTAAGTTGTATCTGGATCAACGGCTCTTTCTAAATATAATTTTACTTCATCATCTTCTAAAGAAGGCGTATCTATAATAGGAATTTTCACCGCGGTAATCTCATATCCGATAGGCACCTTTCTTGATAAATTCGCTTGCACAGTAAAATCAAATACGTTGTTCTCCCCTGTTAAAATTTTACCTTTCTCATCAGAAATTGGATATGCTTCATTTAAAGTAATTCCTGTTTTTCCTTCCGTATAAGTCATGGTTATTGTGCCTGTTTCTAAGCTGTTTTCTATATTTCCTTCCTGGCTAAAACTAAAAGCGGCATATGTCACTCCAATGGTTGCTACAATAATAAATAAGCAAATAATGATAGTAAATAATTTTTTATTTCTCATTCTTCTAATCCCTTTCCTATTTTTTATTATATTATAAATCATAAATTGAAAAAAGAATTATTTTTATCCATTAACGTATTCATCTAATTTTACGCTGACAAGTTTACTTACTCCTGACTCTTGCATAGTAATACCATATAATGTTTTGGCATATTCCATTGTCTTCTTTTTGTGTGTAATAATTAAAAATTGTGTTTTTTCTTTGTAATGATCTAAATACTTTCCAAACTGATCCACATTGGCTTCATCAAGTGCAGCCTCCACTTCATCAAATAAGCAAAATGGTACTGTACGAACATTTAAAATCGCAAATAAAAGACTAATTGCTGTTAAAGTTTTTTCTCCTCCTGATAAAAGAGAAATACTTTTTAACTTCTTTCCTGGAGGAGATGCAATAATTTCAACACCTGTTGTTAATAAATCACTAGGATCGGTTAAGGTTAAGTCAGCACTTCCTCCATTAAATAATTCCTTAAATACCACTTTAAATTCTTCTCTAATCTTATCAAAGGTTGTTGTGAAATTTTCCCTCATTACTTCATCCATTTGATCAATAATGGATAACAATGTCTCTTGTGCTTGATCCAAATCATTTTTCTGATTTGTTAAAAAAGTATAACGCTCATTGACTTCTTCATACTCATCAATCGATTCTAAGTTTACCATTCCTAAAGCCTTAATTGACGCCTTAGAAGAATTTACTAACTCGCGTGCTTCACTTGGATCAACTTCTAAAGGATAATCATTTTTTGCTTTTTCATACGTAATACTATATTCTTCACTTAATATCTCTAGTAAATGATCAAGTTTCACATCTAATTTACTATGGTTAATCTCTAATTGTTTTAACTCTTGTTCTTTAGCACGATATAATGAAGTTTGTAATTTTATCGTAGCATCTTCTTCTTGTTCCTTTTGACGAAGAAGGTCTAATTCTTTTTGTGCTTCTTGCAACTTTAACTTCAAATGTTCTCCTTGCTCTTTTGCTTGATAGTAATCGCTTGTTAACTTCTCTTCTTCACTGGTTAAGGAATCTTTTTGTAAATGTTCTAAGTCACTTAATTCTTTAGAAAGAATAGAAAAATCATTTTCTTGTTTTGCTAAATTAACTTGTTTTTGCTCTTTTTCTTGGATAGCTTGTAATAGTGATTGACGAATAGTGATTAATGTTTGTTCAAAAGTAGATAATGCCTCATTTTCTTGTTGTAATTTTTGTTCAAGTTCTATCTTTTGCTTCATTTTCTTATCTTTATCGCTAGTTAATTTTTCAATTTCTTGACGAATGGTTACTGCACTATAAGATGGACCAGTGCTTCCTCCCGTTAAACTTCCCCCAACGTTAATTACATCACCATCTATCGTAATTACTCGGTAACGGTAATTGATTTTCTTAGCAAGAGTCGTTGCACCATCTAAATCCTTAGCAATTAATACATTTCCCAATTGATTCAAAATAATGGTTTGATATTCATCCTTAAAGGTCACAAGATTAGATAAAACATCGACAAAACCTGTTTCATTTTTTAAAATAGTTAACGTTTCTTTATCAACTTCTCTTGGCTTCATGGTTGCAATAGGCAAGAAAGTTGCTCTACCTAAATGATTACTTTTTAAATAAAAAATAGCTTCTTTTGCTGACTTTTCGTCATCGACTACAAGAAAATATTTAGAACCAGCAATCGCCGTTTCCACCGCTTTAACATATTTTTCATCAACACTTAACAAATTGGCTAACGTTTGGTGAATTCCTTTTAATTTAGGACTGGATAACACACTTTTCACACTTGTTGGCACACCACTTGCTGACTCTAAGGCATTCTTTTTAGAAAAAATCATATTATCTAAGGATAACACTTCTTTATCTAAGGTATTAAATTCCAAGAAGAATTGTTCTTTTTTCTTACGTTGATTTTGATATTTTTCCTCTTCTTCTTGTAGTTGGTGTTTTATGTTTTCTTCCTTTTTTTCTAGTAGAGAAATTTCTTCTTGCATCTTACTAACTTCATTTTGTGCTACTAATTTCTTCTCTAGTAAAATACGCATATTTTCTTTTACGATAGATGAGTCTTTATCGTATTTGCTTCGCTCTCTCATTAATGATAAATCACGGTTTAGTCCTTCGATTTGTTTGGTTTTATCTACATACTCTTGATTATACCCAGCTAAATTTTCTTCTAACTTAGCGATGTTTTCTTTTAACTTTAACCTATTTACATCTTGTAGGGAACTATCACTAGATAAATTTCTTAACTCTTCTTCTAAACGTGTAATTTTTTCCTTTTCTTCTTGATAAGCATCACTCATATTCGTAATATCATAACAAAGCAAGGCAATATCATACTTTTCTAAAGCCTCTTTATGTTCCAAATATTTTTTGGCTTTAGCACTTTGTTCTTTTAATGGTTCTACTCTCTCTGATAATTCTTTTATGATATCTTCCACACGATCAAGATTAATTTTTGTTTTCTCTAACTTACGAAAAGCTTCTTCTTTTCTTTTTTTATACTTTAATACGCCTGCTGCTTCTTCAAAAATTTGTCTTCGATCATATGGCGAATTTGATAAAATTTTTTGTACCTCTCCTTGGGAGATAATATTAAAAGATTCCCTGCCAATACCACTATCTAGAAATAAGTCCATAATATCTTTTAAGCGACACTTCTCCCCGTTTAAGTAATACTCATTCTCCCCTGTTCTAAAAATCTTTCTTTTAATAGAAACTTCATCATAAGGAATTTTAAGGTAATGATCAGCATTATCAAACACCAGCATAACACTAGCAACATTAAGGGGCTTTCTTGATTTGCTTCCTTGAAAGATAACATCACTCATTAATCCGTCTCCACGAAGGCTTTTTACTGATTGTTCTCCTAACACCCAACGTACAGCATCGACAACATTACTTTTTCCACTTCCATTAGGTCCAACAATACAAGTAATTTCATCATCTAATGCTAAGGAGAATTTATCGGCAAAAGATTTAAATCCTAGTGTAGTTATTTCTTTTAAGTACATCACAATCACCCTATCTGTTATTGATTATACACTACTATCTAACTTCTAAGCAAGAAAAAAGAATAGAATTAATATCTATCCAAGGTAATTTTTCCTATTCTTCCTTCTTGTAAATCTCTTAAGATTAAGGTGTATGTTTTTTCTAAATCAATAATTCCACCTTGTTTTAGACAACCACGCGTTTTGGCAATGGTTTCCACTACTTGAGAAAAATCATCTAACTTTTCTAAAGAATAACGCGCCTTTAATAATTCTTGATACCATTTTGATAACTCATTAATCACATGACGTACTAAAGCTTCCTTATCTAAAACTTCTTCTTTGATACTAGATAAAACAGCTAAATTTAGTGCTTCTTCTTGGTTTTCAAGCTTTGGCCATAATATTCCTGGTGAATCTAATAATTCAATATCTTGATGAATTCTCACCCAACTAATATTTTTGGTTACACCTGGCTTATCCCCTGTTTGAACTGCTTTTTTTCCTACTAAACGATTAATCAATGTACTTTTGCCAACATTAGGAACACCCACAATTAAAACACGAATATTTCTTGGTTTAAGTCCTTTGTTTTTTCGTTCTTGATTCATCATATCATGATACTTTTTTGTTTTTTCTAATAGTTTTTTAATATCTTGACTACTAGATACATCTAAAGAGATAACGTCATACCCAGCTTTTTGATACGCTTCCATAAAAAGATTGGTTACCTTGGTATCACACAAATCATACTTTGTCATTATTAATATTCTTGGTTTATTTTTTAATAATTCTTCTGCATCAATAATTTTACTCGATTTTGGCATTCTAGCATCTACTAATTCATAAACCAAATCAATTAATGATAACTTTTCTTGTATCTCACGCCTTGTTTTAGCCATATGACCTGGATAAAAATTTATATTTGTTGAATTTTGCTGATTTTCGTTATTCATATTTATCACTTCACTTTCTATAATTCATATTCCTTTATTTCACAATTTTTTAAAACATCTTTTCTTCTAAAATTCAATAAATCATCTGTTGCATCAATCCAATCTTGCATGGTCATAATGTGTCCCTCTTTGGCTTCATCTTCTGCAAATACTAAAAAATGGTTAAATCATTTAACTTATTTAATTCTTCTTCATTCAAATAATTTTTAGCAATGGATACATCATACTTATATATTAACACACCAGGACTATTTTTCCAATCCGTAAGGCTCATATGTTCATGTTCACTATTTGCTCTTTCATAAATTAATTCTGCAGCTGTGTGACCAATGAAGTTTATTTTGAACAATCTTAAAGAAAGTATATGCACTTTCAGATTTAGGATTATAATCCGTTAATGTTTCATCTTGATATATTGCATCAACTATAATATTACCATCTTTATTTTTATAAATTAATAAATTATTTTTTTCTATCATTTATTTAAATGTGTAAAACTTTATTTAAAATATCCGTTATCATTGTTTTATATCTCAATACTCAATGGAATTACAACTTTATTCAATGGTCTCATTTTCTCCTATTGCTTTTAAAAATTCCTTATGAAATTCCTTTATCGTTTTATATCGATTACGTCTTTCATAACTAACCGCTTTTATTAATACACGATAAACTTCTTCTGATAATTCAAATGTTTCAAGTTTATTAGGAATAAATATTCCTTTTTCATATCTTTCACTAATATTTTCTACATCACTAAACATGTCAAATATAATTGCCGCTAATGTAAATTCACTAGTTGCTTCATCAATTATAGCACCTAATTCATTTTCTTCTGGTGCTTTCAATCTCTTTGTTCCAAAGTAATTCTTACCTAAGTCATTCTTTGTCGGTAATTTTCTAAATAAATCAATATCGTAAAAATCTACTGCAACATAACCACAATCGATGAATGTTTCAAAAAAGGAAAACAATTTTTCTACGACATTAAGTCGCTTTTTTATTGGTAATGATTTAAACTTCATTAAAGGGGTTATCTCTTTCGTCTTTTTATATCGCTCAAAATTCCAATGATCAAATAAACATTCTCCTAAAGCAAATTCATAAATGACAACAAAAAACTCTTGATAGAAAAAAGAATCAATATACTTAATTAAATTATCGTGTTTAATCTCCTTGTATTTCACTACAGCTTCTTTCAATAATTTAATCGACTCTTCCTCGCTAATTTCGGCTTCTATTGTTTTAGCACCTGCTATTTTAAAAAAATATTTTTTATCATCCTTGGAAATTCCAAACGATATACAACCACTGCCTGTTTCATCAATTACCAAAAACACTTTACCATAATTGTTTAACCAACGAAAATCTTGATATTCTTTTAGTTTAAAGGATATATCGCCTATCTTTTGTGTTATCATCTTCTCACCTTTTTCTCTCGTTTTAAATTTGTATTTCATTTTATCATACTACCAAGTTTTTACAACATTACTGTATCGTAATTTACTACAATTGTCAAATCATTAATTTTACTTTTTTAAAAGTTAAAATATCCAAAAAAACTATTTTTACTAAAGAAAAATTCCTAATGAAATATTATTCTTTGAAACCTTTCTATTTTTTGCTATTTTTATTTTTCTAACGTAAGCGTAGTTTTTTGTAATCTTACTGATGATACGGCAAATAAAATTAAAAATACAACGAATACAAGCATAATGACTAAAGAATTGGTATATGCCATCAAAATAAATAAAATGTTGCTAATCACTCTTGCTACTACTAAAACCGTTTCATTCCCTAACCAGTACTCAATTTTATACTTTTCTTTTATTAACTACTCATCATTACATAGATTAAACTGATTATTTTCATTTACCAAACTCATTAACGTTTTAGAAACGGTTTGAAAAAAATTAAATAACACAATCGTTACCATATTACATTGAAATATCATTATCAGTAAAGAAATAATTGTAAAACTCGTAGAAATACCAATGATTCTATTATAATATTCTTTTTTAATCAACTTAGCAAATAAAAAGCCAAGAATACAAGTAATAAAACTAAATATTGATGTGAAAACACCTAAATTAAAACTATTAGAAAATACTTTTATCATGTAAATCGTCACGTCACAATATAAGAAAAAGCTCCTTCGTAAGTAAGTCCATTAAAAAATTGCATAAGATACATCTTTTTAAATGCTTGATTGTCTTTTACCACTTTTATAAATTTTTTTTGTATCTTTTTTTCTTTCAAATAAGTTTTATCTTGATAAAGAAAAGAAAGAAAAGTTCTACTAGCAGTCATTACTAAAATAATTACTAACGCTTTGATAAAAACTATACTACTAATGATACTTCCAAAAATAAAAGGAAATATTATAGAAAGAGAAGATTTTATCGCTGTATAGATTCCTATATAGTTTTTTCTTTCTTCATTTTTTATTCCATCTGATTCTAATATATTATAAACAGAATAATAAAAACCTTCTTCTAGTCCATAGAAAAACCCAACAAGATAAATATAATGAATAACATTATCACGTAATAGAGCAATTATTAAAAAATAAAGAAAATCTAAAATAATTCCTATCCGTAATAAAATCATGCGATACTTAGACTTGGCAGCATTTCTTAAGAAAAAAATAACAAGATATAAAGTAATTACTGATATCAATTTATATATTCCCAGCGGCAAAATATTTTGATTAGAAACTTCTAAAAAATATAATACAAGAAATACATCTACAAAATTATTTAGAATACTTTTAAGTGTTCTTAAACTAAAAAATACCGCGTAATTTTTTTTATTCATTTTCTATTCACTACTTTCTTTTTTATTTTGGCAAATATTTTCCATTTATTCATTAAAAAACTAGCATTTTAGCTAGTAAATTTTACATTATTGTTTATTTCCCCATTTTGAAAAAGGAAAGATGGTAAACGATGTTTTTCCTAAAATATCTTTTTTATCGATGCATCCTAGAACTCTACTATCTTTAGAGTTTACTCGATTATCTCCTAAAACATAATAGCAATTATCAGGAAGTACTCCTTCTACCTCAAAATCAATGGTTTTTTCATGAGTAAATGGTTCTTCTATTTTTTCATCATTAATATATAATGTTTGATCACTATAACGAATTTTCTCACCAGGTAGAGCTACTACTCGCTTAATGATATTGGTATCATGATGATGAATTACCACAATATCGAAACGTTCAATCGAATCAAACCGATATTTTAGTCTATCTAAAATCATAATATCACCATTGACTAATGTAGGTAACATAGAGTCCCCTGTAACGCGAACAGGTGTTACGATAAAAAATTTAACGACACAAATGACTGAAGGAAGCCTTTATGCTGCTTCCTTGTTTGCTCTTTCTTTAATGCGATATTGACCTTTATAGTTTCTTAGGAAGTTAAGTTTTGCACGTCTTACTTTACCTTTTTTCACTACTGTCATATTAGCAATTCTTGGTGAATGAACGGGAAAGGTTCTTTCTACGCCAACACCATAAGATACTTTACGAACGGTAAACGTTTCACTAATTCCGCTTCCACGTCTTGCAATAACAATACCTTCATAAGCTTGAATACGTTCTTTGTTTCCTTCAACAATTTTAACATCCACTTTAACCGTATCTCCAACGCGAAATTCAACAACGTTAGGATTTTTTTGTTTTTCTGTAATCTTATCAATTACATTCATGATATCTCTTCCTTTCTTTTTATGCAATCATCGACAATAGCTTATAACTCGAGCGGATTGCTAACGGTATTCATTATAGCATACCTGTTTTTGATTTGCAATAGAATTTTATGACAAAAAGTTGTGTATTTCAGTATATGTGATAAAAATATTTAACATCAAATAGCATCTTATAAAATAGTATTTTATTTACTACTTTTATCTACTAATAGTTTATCCTATTTACATTTAAAAATCAACGAGATCTTGTTCTTTTTTCTTCTACTATCTCTTGCTTGGTATATGCTTCAAGATACTTTAATTGAATACGTGTTTTTGCTTGGCTTTCAATGATATCTAACTTTTTATCAAACAAATGGGCTTGTTCTTCCGTTAAATGTTTACGATTCTTATTTAATACTTCACGTCTAAAACGTTCCGTTTGATTTAACACTTCGAAATAGACTGTTCCACTACCCTCATCATCGTCATTTAACTCAAATTTATAAAGTTTAGTAATATTTTTTAATAAACCAATAAATAATTTTTGAATTTTCTTCTCTGTCATCTTAGAAATCAACGTTGGATTAATCACAATCATGCGATTGACCTTGATACATTCTTGAAATGGTTTGGCATTCTTGGGCTTAATATTTACTCCAGATAACTTTTCATACTCAAAATAAGTCACTTCTTTGCTATCTTTCTTTTTTACCACCAAATAACGAATGTCTTTTCCCATTTTTCATCCCTCACTTTATCTATACTACTCATCCTTCAGCATATCAGGTCGCCTTTCTTTTGTCCTTTCTAGTTGTCTTTGGTAACGATACTCTTCTATTTTTTGATGATCTCCTGATATTAGTTCAGAAGGAACCTTAAGACCACGAAAGTCATAAGGTTTAGTATAAGTTGGATAATCTAATAAATGATTGTTAAATGATTCTTTTTCATGTGAAGATTTGGCAATTACACCATCAATTAAACGAATAACAGAATCTATTACCACCATACTAGGAATTTCTCCTCCTGTCAAGATATAATCGCCAATGGAAAGTTCTAAATCAACAAATGATCGAATTCTCTCATCAAATCCTTCATAATGGCCACAGATTAAAATCAAATGTTTCTTACTGGATAAATCATAAGCAATCTCTTGATGATAAGGAATACCATCTGGTGTTAACAAAATTACCACACTATCCTTAGTTCTTACTTGTTCTAAACAGTCGATAATTGGTTGGCAACATAACACCATACCTCCTCCCCCACCATATGGAGTATCATCAACGTGATGATGTGGATCAAGTGAATACTCTCTAAAATCATGTAAATGAACCTCCACTAAACCTTTATCGATAGCACGTTTAATAATAGAAGACGATAGAAATCCTGTAAATTGTTCTTTAAATAAAGTTAATACATCTATTTTCATTCCCTCATCCCCTCAATTAATTGAATCTTAATGACACGTTTCTTTTTATCCATCGATTTCACAAAAGTATCGATATAAGGCACCAAAAATTCCTTATTTCCACGAATTCTTAAAAGTTTATTGGACTTTGATGCATAAAACACTTCATTAACTTCTCCTAAAAAACTATCGTTTTGATCATATGCCTTCATTCCTAATAACTCATTATCTAAAATAATTCCTTTCAAATCTAGTTCATTCTTATCTTTTTCTACCTTAGAATTCATCAAAGGAAGAACCTGATTGATGTCATTTAACCCCTCTAAAGTAATCATATCATAATTTTTATGCCTACGGTATGAAGTAATCAAATAAGAAACTTTATTCATAAATACATGCGAACCTACCTTAAAGGCATCATCTTTTAAAGGAAAGTTTGAAATGATTTTGATTTCTCCCTTAATTCCATGAGTACTTACTACTTTTCCTATTTCTATCACACATCATCTCTCCGATTCATCTCATATAACATAATACTACAAGCAACACCAACATTCAAACTCTCTACTGCTTCATTCATTTCAATATATAAAAACTGATCGCATAATGATAAAATTTCATCTCTTACACCTTGTCCTTCATTACCCATGATAAGAGCAAAACACTCTTTATCTTTATTTTTAAAATAGCGAACATCACTTCCATATTGTACCTTTGTCCCATAAATAGGAATTTCTCTTGATTTTAATGATAAAATTTCTTCTTTTAAAGAACGGGCAATAATATTTACATGAAATAACATTCCTTGCGATGCCCTTACTACCTTAGGATTATATAAATCAACGGTATTTTCTCCTAGTACCACAGTATCAATATCAAATGCTACTGCACTTCTAATTATTGTTCCTAAATTGCCAGGGTCTTGAATACCATCTAACATCAAAATTCGCTTTTTAGGACTTTCTTCTGTCATTTTTTTACATAACGCCATTATTTTAGGAACAGACTCTAAAGTAGAAATTCGATTTAAAATCTCTTCTGTTACATAAACAACAGGATAATCAAAAGGAAGCACTTCATCTTTTTCTAAAATTAATTCCACCACCAAGCCTTTTTTACAAGCTTCCATCACGAGGTGTTCTCCTTCAACAATGAATTCATTGGTATCATCTCGATATTTTTTTTGCTTTAGTTTACTATATTTTTTTACTCGTTCGTTATCTAGGCTAGTAATTAACATTTTTCCACCTCTAATATTTTTTCATTTCTCTTCTTAAAATTTGATAGTCTTGACAATTTTCTTTAACTAAATTCCAAAAATCTTGTGAATGATTGGGATGAATAAAATGGGCTAATTCGTGAACAATCACGTAATCTAAGTATTTGGGATGGCGTTTGATTAATTCTAAATTTAAGGTAATCGTTTTACTCGATGGTTTACAAACACCCCAACGGGATTTCATCGTGCGAATTTTTAATTTAGGATAAGGAATTTTTTCACTAAATAATTCGTATTGCTCGTTTAAATGAGCAAGGAAAACATTTTCTGCCTGTTTTCTATACCATTTATCTACTGGATAATTATGACTCATCAAGACTTTTTCTTCTTGTAGGAAAACGCCAATTTGATTGGTATAGATAATATCGTATTTCTTTCCTAAATAGTAAAACCCTTTTTGATTTTCTAATCTTACTTGTTGCTTTAACATCATTTTTTCAATTGAGGGAATACTTTTTTTTATCATTTCCACCAATTCTTTGTCTTTAGTAAAATAATTGGTGGTAATATAAATACGAAAGTCCTCTTTTACTCGTAAATAAGTATTACGATTCGTTTTTTTCCGCTCGATGATTACGGGGTATTTTTGATTGTCAATTTCTACTTCTATCATGTATTCACTTACTTTCTTTTAGAATCTTCCTCCACCACCGCCTCCACCGAAGCTTCCACCACCAGATGAGACTCCACCACCAAAGCCTGATCCAGATGAGTTGTGAGATGATGCAATTGATGCTCGACTTGAACTAATAGCTTGATTTACGGTTTGACTAATTTGATGATTTAGGGTTGCTCTTAACATATGATTCATCCATAACGAGCGATAAATATCCGCATCAGTAGAGGTATTTGATGATATATTCATCGCTTCCATTTTAATTTTCATTTGTTTTTCTACTTCTTTAGCACACCCTAATACTGTAGCATATACTAAATATTTATTCCATATGGCGATTTCTGGCAATTCTTTCTCTTCCATTCTACCAAAATCTAGTAAAAACTTTTTAAAGGCTTGCCACTTTGCATACTCCATTGCTCCGTTTTCACTTCTTTTTTTAAATGAGGCAAAGTAAATAATAACAATAAGGGTAATTGGTAATAAAACAAACGCCCAAAGGGACTCTGTTTCTAATACAAGATGAAGGAAAAATAGTAGAAATCCTATACAAGAAAATAAAATAGGTAACACTTTAACTCCCATTAAACTTTGATAAAAATGCTCATCTCTTCCCAAAGATTTTGCTAACATTTGCCAATGATGGAAACTTTCCAAAAATTTTTCAGCATGACTAGTCGATTTTCCATATTTTTTTACTTCGTTTAATGTAACTTCTTTCCCATTTCCTATAGTGTTAAACAATAAGTCCATAACTTCCTGCTCACTAGAAGTAACCTTTTTGATTTTTTCTTCGTCTTTGATTAAACGATAATCCTTCTTCTTTCCACTAGGAATTTCTTCTAATTTTATTACTCCATCATCAATTAAATTTAAAATGGAAGAGGAAAAGCCAAGAGAAGATACATTTTTCTTTAGTAAGTATTCTAAAACCTCTGGGCCATAGGTATTAGGTAAGTCTCGATAATATGGACTAGGAAGAACTACTTTATGTTCTTTATCATATTTTATATAGATATATACTACCATTCCTCCTAAAAGAACTACCCAAACAGCACTAGAAATGTTCAAAAGATTATTTTGAAAGCGAATTTTATCACGTTCTCTATTGGCTATTTCTGCTTTTTCCTCTTCAATTTTTAAAATATGGGGTAATGCTGTAACATTAGAGGTCTTAATAGCATCAGGTACTAAATCTAGAGAAAAAGTCATCCTAATATCTATCGGGTTATACGCTCCTAAAAAGTCATAACTAAGTTCTATCTCTTTATCATTTACTCTAGTAATCTCTCCATTTAATGGACCATGAGCCCACACTCTCATGCTGCTATCTTCCTTAGGTAGTAAAACACGAACCTTTAAGTCGTTAATATTTTCCTTATATTCACTTCCTAAAATATTCCATGCTATTTCTGCCACATCATCATGTTTTACAATAACATCATCAACGATATATTCAAGATAAAACGCTTGATGCTTACTTGATGGTTGAAATACTTTTAAATCAATTCCATTTTGATAAGGCCTATAGGTATACACCCCATAATCACCACTACTAGCACTTCCTACTTGACGAAATAAAGTCGTTAAGGCATTGAAATCGTTAAAATCTAAGGTTGCACCATGGTTAATTCCATAAACCTTTAAATCCCGAATGCCACTTCCATTATAAATATCACTACCAGCAAAATCTTCATCTCTTCCCATAAAATGTGGTAAAGATAAATTTTTATATTCAATGTTTCTTAAACGACCATTGTAGCTTCCTTTTAATGTTGCCATTTCTCGCACTTTGATCGAACCATCTTCTAATACATTGATCATTATATATAATTTATCCGTAGTTTCTACTGCGTTAACGGAAAAGGGAAGTATAAAAATGAATGCAATAATTAACCATAAAACTTTTTTCATAGCTCCTCCTAAAAGAAAAACTTGTAATTACTCACAAGTTTTAAAACGATACTTTTGGCACTTCTCTATCTTGTTCGTTAACTTCAAAATAAGGTGATGTTTTAAAACCGAAAAGATTGGCAATAATATTACTAGGCACCATTTGCACTTTATTGTTATAGGTTAATACCGTATCATTATAGAATTGACGCATAGTAGCAATCTTATCTTCTGTCTTGGTTAAATCTTCTTGCAAGCTAGTAAAATTAGTGTTAGCTTTTAATTCAGGATAAGATTCTGCTAAAGCAAATAAACGATTCATGACTTTAGTTAATTCTCCACTGGCTTTCATTTCTTCTTCTGGTGTAGTAGCATTAACAAAAGTATTTCTTGCCTTAATTACATCTTCAAATGTACCTTTCTCATGCTTAGCATATCCTTTTACAGTTTCTACTAAATTAGGAATCAAATCAGCCCTTCTTTTTAATTGTACATCAATTTGTGCCCACTGATCATCCTTTCTATTTCTTAAGACTACTAATTTATTATAAGTAGCAAATACCCATACAATAATGAGTACAATAATTGCAATGATAATCCATCCCCAAATTGGCATAGTATCCCTCCATTCTTATTACCATTATATCCTTTTTTTTATGATTTGAAAACGAATTTTTGCATATTTTTAAAAAAATTCATCATACTAGTTAATGAAAGGACTGATTAAATGGATGTGAATATTAGAGAACACATTATTAATAATTTCAAGGGAGACGACTATGACGCACTAAAAAGTGCTATTGAAGAAAGTATTAAAGAGCAAGATGATATTACACTTCCTGGAATGGGAGTATTTTTGGAAATCATTTGGAAAGGTGCAACAGATGAATTAAAGGATGAAATGATTAATATTATTAAGAATCGTGTGAATCAAGGGACGAAGTAGAACCCTTTTTCTTTTGTTT
>CASRZP010000007.1 GCA_949440065.1 uncultured Bacilli bacterium | reverse complement strand
ATTTATTTTTGCAATATAGTTAGTATAAATTTACTAATTTTTTTTATATTATTATACAAAAAATGAGAGTTTTAAAACATCTCATTTTTATTTTGCTACTCACATATCAAAACCTGTACAAAATTAAATTATATTTCTCTAAATAATTTTGGAAGGTTTTGACTAGCTAAAGAAAATTGTGAACCGTGATCATGCAGCTGACCAAGGCGTTTTCCAGAACGAAATGTATCAACATTAAGTTTAATTTCTATATCACCATTTTTTATCAAGAGTAAAAATTCATCAAAGCTCTTCAATTCATAAAATTTGATGCTGTTATACTTATAATAATCTTCCCCGTTCACTTTACGGTAATCTAACTCAACAAACGCCAAATACTTTAATTTTCGATACAATCTGCTCTTTAGCCATTCAAACGACCAATGAGACCTCTTTTCAATTAAAACACCCTTTTTATACACGCAAAGATATATACGTTTTCTCACACAATCTACCTCTAACTGATACTGATAAAGTCTGCCAATAAACCTTCGTTCTAATGTTGTCAAACTTCCAGATAATACATTACAATTTGGATACCCATACTTCTTCGTCAAACGAAAGATTTCTCTAGGCTCTGGTCCATCAGGAGATGCGTGAAACAAAGTGATTGGATATTTCCCACGATAATAATGTGTTTTTATCTCTATACCATAATAATCAGGTAAATCCAACTGATCTATAGGTTTTCCTAATAATTTTTCAAATGTAAGTCCCCCTCCACCTGGTCCAGCATAAAAACTTTTTATCCATCCTTTTTCTGAAATCCTTTTAAACTCTTTTTTTAACAATGCTATACTATCTTCCATAACTATCTACCCCCGTTGCGTTTTTAACACTATAGCATATCTTAAAACTTGATGCAAACACACATTTTACCCTTTTCTAACGAGAAAATACTATCAAAAGGAAAAAATACTATATAAAAATTCTTTTTTCCCTTCTAAAACATCTGCAAAAATAAATTTTAAACTTTTTTATATTTTTTACAAAATTAAAATTCAGTAGTTTATTACCTATTCATTGGTGACTTTGTTATCCATTCAATTTCTTCTAACTTATTCTTTTTCTTTAAAATATCAAAAATTTCCTTAAAAAATAATTCAAATTCACCTGCCCTACTTACAAATGAAGATACCCTTTCCTCTTGCTGTCTATTATTTAATATATCAAAACATAAATCAAAATACGCCGACGGAAATAACAATCTACTTACAAATAATCCTGCACCATAATCTGACAAATTAAGTTGACTTATAAACTCTTTTATTTCATCCATACGATACATATCACTCCAAAATGCATACTTCAAATAATCAGCAATATCACGTGTATAATGGTCTAATACAATATTCATTGGATTTTGATACTCTAACATAGATGAAAAGGAACGACAATTACGATGAGCAATAACATGATAGTCTCGATTATCCTTTTTTGCAACTATAATGACATGATTTAAATAGCTGATTGCATTTTCCCCTAGCCCAATGTAATATGCAGAACTTTCTAAAAGAAGGGGAAATTTATAATCTACCTGTGCGATCTCACTTTCAAAATAATCAATTTTCTTTTCCCATAGATTTATCCAATAATCCCGTGTAATAGAATAATATTTTTTATCCATTTGAACATATTGATTTAGCGACAAGTCAAAAATACTTGGTACATATGTTAACTGATTTAACGGCAAAGACAATCTTAATAAAACATAATTTTTTTGTTCAAAAGATGTTACTATTTGATTCATTTTGTTTAGAATAATCACGTGAAATGAAGAAAAATTTTGGTTATCCATCAATAAGGAGTAAACAGCATTTATCTCTTCATAGGAAATAATTAATGGCATAAAAAAATATTGAAAGCCGTTAATTTCAAACCAATAATTATCCTGATGACGATGAATTTCTTTGATAGTTAGTTGATAAAAATAGTAAAGTACATTCTTCATTTCGCACCTCAGTAAATTCTATGAGGAAGGAAAATAAATATGATAGTTCCTAAGCTAAACATCAAGGCAATAAAACCATATTAACCATTGAACAATAAAAAAAGATATGAAATTATTTATCATATCTCTTCTGATATTATTAATTCATTATTTTTTTATTCCGTTTGCTGCAGAGAATTTATCGTAAGTTTCTTTTGCCTGATCAGTTGCTTTCTCTAATGCTGCTCTTTTAGCGCGTAATGCACGTAATTCTTCTTCATATTCTTTAATACTATTATTTCTTGCAGTTAAATCATTTGTGTATACAGTTTGACGAGCTTTTTGCTCGATTTTTACCCTCTCAGCTACTGCAGATATATTAGCAGCAAATTTTTTTAGCTCTTCCATCTTGGCATCACATTCTTCTCTTAATCTTGCTAATTCAGCAGCTGTAGCATTTGCTTGTATTGTAATATGTTGAGAAGCGGAACCTAAATCATCTGCTTTTTTTCTACTATTAAGTGCTTCTTTTGCAGAAATAGATGCTGATTCTAGCGTCTTACGGGCTTCATCGGTTAATTCCTCATCATTTAATGTTGCTTCAATACTTGCTAAAGCCTCTGTTAACTCTTTTTCGAGTTCAGCATTCTTTTCAGCATCTTGTTCATATGCCCCAGTTATTAATTGCGCACCACCAGATTTTACAAAATTATCCATAGGATCTTTTCTCATTTGTTCTTCTATAAAGGAACCAGAATCAGAAATCTTTTGTTTCATCATACGCCATTTATCCAACTTTCTACTTATATTACTAGACTCATTTTCGTCTTTATTTTGTGTTTTTTCAACACTCTCTTCACCATCATGAATTTCTACTTTTTCAAAAGGAATATCCATATCTGGTTTTTCTTCTTCCACCGAACTTAATTCATATTCTGCTTCATCAACATGATGAATAAAACGAGGTACATGTAAATCTGCTTCATTTTCTTGATAGCTACTCTTCCCAGACTCAGGTAGCTCAGGAGCTTCACCCATTTTTTTAAGATTAGCCATCATTGCATCATAAAGTGAATTTACTCTTGGTTGTTCTTTAGATTCCTGTGAAATAGGATCTGTTGTCAATTTTGTCGTTGTAGGTTTTTCAATTGATTTCAAAGGATCGTTCGCTTTTGTAGAAGACGTTTGTCCTTTAGGAGAAGTACGTATCATTTTTAAGATATCATCAACACTTCTATCAGATTTATTTTTATTAGGTGTTGGTACTTTCCTGCCACTTTTACTACCTGGCATTAAATTATTAAGGCGTTGTTGCATTTCTTCTTCTGTTTCTCGAACAGGAGTAACTTCGATTGAAGTCACAGTTTTTGGCGTAGTTTGACCAGATTGGATTTGTTGTATTGCATCACTAACCTCTGCTTTTACGTCTTGATCAGGGTCAGCAGTAATACCTTTTAATGCCTCTTCTGCCTTTGCTTCAAAAGCTTGTGCTTCTAAGTCTCTAGCCAATTGTTCTCTTTCATTGCCAACACTTTTTTCTTCTTTTTCTACCTTTGCATCTTTAGTTTGAGGTTTTCTTAAACCAATTTTAGAAAACATATCTTTCGTTTTTGACACAATTAATGTAGGTAATTTTAGTTTTTTGACACTTTTGTTAATATATTTATTCATGTCATTTTCACGATAAAATGATTGTGCTTTTTGAAACAATTCTTCTGCCTGTTGTAAAATTTCTCTCAATTTTTCATTATCTTCTAAAGCAACCATTTTAAATTTCTCATCATATTGTGATGATGGTAAAATATCTTTTTCAATAGTATCAGATATCTTAATCATTTTCTTTAAGAATTTGTTTAACACACTAAGACTATTTTTGGAAATTTTAACGATAGAAGATTCAACTACCTTTTTGCAATCATCAAGACCATCTGTAAATGTTTGTAATAATTCAAGACGATCTTCTTTCATTAACTCTGTTGCATCCAACATTTTTCATCATCCCTTTCTATAAATTTTCGGTATCTAACTTAGAAATATCGCGCAATAAATTCTTAATTCTAGTCCATTCTTCATCTGATGATATACCAATTAAATTTGGAATTCCCTCAGGTTGTTCTTGAATTTCCGAAATATAAATTGTCGTATTTTCATTAGCATCTTGCTCATTTTTTGTATAAACAATATATTTTTTGTTTAAATCGGTAAAGCCAAAACTAAAGATAACTTCAACCTCTTCACTTTTTCCCTCTGAATCAATAATGTTAATAACCTTCTTTTCTTGGTTTATATTCTGGTTCATATTTCCCTCCATAACTATTATATATACCATTTTATCATAAATTTGGGTATTTTCAACCACTATTTTACTTTTTTTAACAAAAAATATTTTGCCTGATATGCACAGTAGTGTAAAATGTACTCATCCAAAGTGCTAATATCGTTGAATTTTTGGGCTTTTTCGTGGTTTGACTCATAAAAACCTTTGAGTCTTAATTTATCATATGCATAATCGCCAAAGATATAATCGTAAGATTGAAAATGGTCTGTATATTTTTCTTCAAACTCTTCCTTATTGAAAGAAGATTTTTCATTTCTTACTAATTGATACTGTTGATTTCCTATTTCTATCATGTTAATACTCCTTACTATAAGCAGCTAACTGGCTACGATATTTTTCAATATTTGACCCTGAGTTCCATGTCATATACCCTCCAGTTAATGAAGCATCATATAATCCTCTAATTTGATTTTCTACTTCTTTGGCTCCATAAGTCAAATATGGTTCTCTAATGGTGTCATACGTTTGTATCCACGTTCTTACAATAGCGGGTGTTGGAATTTCCTCTTGTCTTTTGGCAACAAAATTTTTCCCCCAATAGTTTAATATGTCATAAGGAACACTCCAAACTGGTACTTTAAACCCATACTCGTATTTATTAAAATGATCAGGATATGGCATCCCACTAATCACATCAACAACATTACTAATCGCTGGCCAATATTGTCCATATGCAGTAACATAAGTATGAGCACTTTCCCCAAATACATCAGCAGAAACATAGGCGTTCAATTGATGGATCTCATCTGTAGCGTACATCAAAAAGCGTTGAATAGCTTGAACTTTTTCTTCGTTATATATATTTTTAAAATCGATAGTGCCACTATTTTCTAACGCCACGGTCTTATCAGGAAAACGCACATAATCAAATTGAATCTCGTTAAAACCAAAAAGTTTCACTGCTTCCTTTGCTAATTCGACGTTAAATTCCCAAACTTCTCGTTGAAAAGGACTTGGCCAGTAGGTGTTGGAATGGATAAATAATTCTCCTGTTTTCTTATTTAGCAGAGCATACTCTGGATGGTCTATAGCAAAATACTCATCTTTAAAGGCCGTAATTCTTCCGATGACGTAAAATCCAGCTGCTTTAATTTTACTAATAGCCTCTTTATAATTTTCTACTGTATTATAAGCGTGTTCTGCATTACTTTTTGAATATTTTCTCATGATTTCAGAGTCATAAGCAGGCATTTTGTTATCTTTGATGTCTACGACAAAAGCATTGATTTTGCTTTGCTTAGCTAATTCGATATACTCATCCACCCGATTAATCACGTTACTTCCACAGTTTAAGTAAAGAGCGTATACTTTCTCAGGCATCACATTATTTTCAAATTTTGGCTTTTCCACAGGATAATAATCTAAATTTAAGGCATTTCCACCACCTATACTGTTACTTCGCTCTATATGAATTTGGTAAATTCCCTCTTGATCGTAAGGAAGAAGAGCCTCTTCTTGATTAGAAAGCACATACTTTTCATAAATGTATCCTTCCGTTTCGCCCGCTTTTACTTTGTACATATTAACCTTTCCATTTTCTTTCATCTCATCAAAACCGAGGACTTCTAACTTATCTCCCTTATTCACTAATGTCAATAATTTTCCATTTTTACTTTCACTATATAAGTTTTGTGCTGTTCTTACATAAATATCTTTTTCTAAAACCGTTTTTTCTTGATTGTCCACTAGAAAACTTTTATCAATGTAATACTCTTTTCCTTCCACCTCTATTAAGAGGTAACTTTTCTCTTCCTTATCTATTACTTTTTTGGTATATGCATTTACCTTTAGTCCTCGTGGTAATTCTACGCTTTGTTCCATCGTTTCATCTTGATAGACAAGCACCTTTTCTTGGTTATTTGCTAAATAGAAAACTTCCTTAGGATTAGATAAATGTACTCCTCCTTTGATAAACAAGGAATATCCTCCAAATAAGAATATACCAATGATGACAAGAAAAAGAAGAAAATTCTTAATTTTTAATTTCTTACGTTTTACTTTTGCCATTTCCTCACTTCCCTATTTTTCATTATAACATAATCAACTAAAGATTTGCTACACTCTTTTTATTTTTAACGACTTTTCTAAATCTAAAACCTAAAATTGCAAATTAACTTTTCTTTTGTATAAATTTTGACGGATTTTATCAAGATAGGTGATGAAAGGAGAATTTTATGTCACGCCATAAGGTTGAAATTTCTGGCGTGAATACAGCGAACATTAAAGTATTAACTAATCTTGAAATGCGAGAACTTTTTGCCAAAATGCAAAATGGTGATTCTTTAGCTCGAGATGATTTAGTCAACGGCAATTTGAAATTAGTTCTTAGTATTTTAAAACGATTTGGTAATACGAAAGAAAATATGAACGACTTGTTTCAAGTTGGATGTATTGGTTTAATTAAAGCAATTGATAATTTTGATTTATCACACGAAGTAAAATTTTCTACTTATGCTGTTCCTATGATATTAGGAGAAATTAGAAGATATTTACGAGATAATACTAGTATTCGTATCAGTCGCTCGGTAAAGGATTTGTCTTATCAGATTATAAAGCTTAAAGATGATATCATCAAGGAAGAAGGAAAAGAACCATCGTATGAAAAAATTGCTGATATTTTAGGAGTAAGTCGTTTTGACATAGTAAACGCAATGGATGCTATGCTAGATCCTGTTAGTATGTTTGAACCGATTTATAATGATGGTGGCGATACAATATATTTGTACGATCAAATTGCTGATATAGGTGCATCCAACGTCGATCGAGAGGCACAAATGTCCATAAAAAATGCGATTTTAGAATTAAGTACCAGAGAACAATTAATTTTAAATCAACGCTACGTTATGGGAAAAACGCAAATGGAAATTGCTGAAGAACTAACGATTAGTCAGGCACAAGTATCAAGATTAGAAAAAAATGCAATTAATACGCTAAAGAAAAGATTGCAATAGTCATACCTTATAAAATAATCGCGTATATTAAATTAAGGATAGGTGGTAATATGCGATTATCAGATTTACAAAATAAGGTAATAGTAAATATGCTGGATGGAAAAAATATTGGCAACATCATCGATGTTCGTATTGATGAAGAAAAAGGAAGTATTGTTTCTTTAATCATTGAACCAAATAAAAATATTTTTTCCCTACGTAAAGGTGTAGATACGGAAATCAATTGGAATAATATTACCAAAATAGGAGAAGATGTTATCTTGGTTCAATTATCTATATAGCATCTTTTTTACTGATGAGAAAAGAGAAAAGGATAAAGCATAAAATCCACATATTTTTCTTAACCATACTACTCGTCATCCTTGGTTGTATTATTAGTTTATATATCATGGGAAAAAAATTGAATCCCTTAATGAGTCACTATATAGAACTAGAGGCAAGAAGGTTTACAACTTTATTAGTAAATCAAGTGTCAATTGAAAATATTACTAAAGATATCGATTTAAATCAATTATTTTCTACTACCAAGAGCATTGATGATGATATTCAAACAATTGATTTTAATTCAAATGTGGTAAATGAAGTTTTATCGTTAGTAACAAAAACCATTCGAGATAAAATTAATCATTTAGATAGTGGAGACTTTACCAAATTATTTTTAATAGATAAGTATAAGAACAATCAAAACCAACGTTTAGAAAATGGAATATTTTGTGAAATTCCCATTGGAGCTTTGCTCAATAATGGTATTTTTGCTAATCTAGGGCCTAGAATTCCAATGAAGTTTGTATTTATCGGTGATATAGAGAGTAATATTAAAACAAAAGTCGAAGAATACGGAATCAATAATGCTTTAGTCACTATTTCTATTCAAGTTTATATTACTGAACGAATTAGTATGCCTTTGTTATCTAAAGATATTACTATAGAAATGGACGTTCCTCTTGCGATAAAGTTACTACAAGGTAAAGTTCCTGCATATTATCAAAAAGGACTAGATAAAAATTCTAATTTGTTTACTTATCCGTTAAATGAATAATTTATTTCAAAAAAAATAGGGATCACCCTATTTTTATTGATTTTTTTCTTTTAAGAATTCTATTGTCTTACGCATTTCTAAATCGTATTGAACCATATCAAGTCCACCAAAGTTTTGTAAGAATTCTTCTTTGTTCATTTGATATTTTTCTGCTAATTTATTCGCTTCTTCTACTGCTTCTTCTTGTGATACTTCAATTTTTTCTAAATTCATGATTTCTTCAAGCATTAAGCGATAAAGGACATGAGAGAAAGCTTCTTTTTCTAATTTATCACGAAGGTCTTTTTCTGTTGATTTAGTAATTTGGTAATATAAATCCATAGAAATTCCTTGCATTTTCATTCTCTCTTCATATTGTCCCATCATTCTATCAATTTCTTCTTCTACCATTTCTTCTGGAATATCTACATCAACTTCTTTTCCTACAGCTTCTAAAATAGCATCAATATAATTATTTTCTGCATTCATCTCTTTTTGTGCAAGAATATTAGCTTTGATTTCTTCTTCTAAAGATTTTTTATCTTTAACGCCTTCTAAGGCTAAGTCTTCAAAGAAATCTTCATCTAATTCACGGGTTACTTTTTCTTTTACTTCGTGAACCACAACTTTAAAGGTTACTTCTTGTCCTTTTAATTCTTCACTTGGATAATTTTCTGGGAAGGTAATAGGAAATTCTTTTTCTTCCCCTTGTTTCATACCGATTAATTGTTCTTCGAATCCAGGAATAAACGTATTGCTGCCAATTTCTAAAGAGTAATTTTCTCCTTTTCCTCCATCAAACGCCACACCATCTTTAAATCCTTCAAAATCGATAACGGCAATATTTTTATTTTCTACCACTTGATTTTCTTTCAAGGCCACTTCAGTATATTGTTCTAGTAAATGGCCTAACTCATGATCAATTTCTTCTTTTGTTACTTCAACTTTTTCTCTTTTAATATTTAGTCCTGTGTACTTTTTAATGCTAACCTTTGGCTTAGTAATAATCGTAAAAGCATAAGTTACACCATTTTCATCAAGTGCTTTAATCTCAACACTAGGTTGAACTACAGGAACCACTTTATTTTCTTCTAACACTTTTTCATAAGCTTGTTGAATCAATTGTTCAGCAGCGTCAAAACGTAGTGTTTCTTCTCCATACTTTTTCACAAAAATAGAACGAGGTGCTTTTCCTTTTCTAAATCCATCAATAGTAATATTTCTATTTCTTTGTACAAAAGCTTTATCTACTGCTTTAGAAAATTCTTCTCCTTCAATTTTTACCTCTAACACCAAACGATTGCTATTTTTCTTCGCACTTTTTTTCGTAGTAGAAACTTCATCTTTCTCTACTTTTTCCTTGTTTTCTACTTGTTCTTCTTTGATTTCTTGTTTTTTATTTGCCATATTAACTCCTCCGTGACAATATTATATCTTATTTTGATATAGGACACAACAATTAATTTGCTTAATGAATAGAAAAAGCACCTTATGGTACCTAATTGATAGCAGTAATTTTTACATCATAACTTCCATTTGGACTATCCACAGTTACTACATCCCCTACTTTATGATTAAGTAAGGCTTTAGCAATAGGACTTTCATTAGAAATTTTACTTGCAAACGGATCTGCTTCCTGACTACCAACAATTTTATACTCATCTTCTTCATCATCGTCAATGTATTGAATAGCCACTAAACTTCCTAGACCAACTTTATCTTTTGATACTTCCTTAATGATGATGGCGTTTTCTAACATCTTCTCAATCGTTTTAATCCTTGTTTCTAACTGTGCTTGCTCATTTTTAGCAGCATCATAATCTGCATTTTCAGATAAGTCTCCTAGTGACCTTGCTTCTTTAATGGATTGAATATTCTTAGGTCTTTTTACGTTAATCAAATCATCTAATTCTATTTTTAAATCATCTAACCCTTCCTGGGTCAAATAAACTGGTTTTCTATCACTCATTCGTTATCACCTCTAAAATTTGTAATGTCCCTAAAATAATACTATAAAAAAGGACAAAAGTCAATTATTTATTTTTGGATAGAAGCAAATTTATCTCTCTTGTTAAATATTCATCGGTCATTCCCGCAAGGAAATCAATTACCATTCTTTCTTTTGACGTCAAGTTGACATATTCTTTTGACATATGCAATAAAAAATCTTGGTAAATTAAACTAGCAGTATTTTCACTTTTTAAATCCTCCATATATTTATCATACAAGGAAAAAATTCCATCATGATAATAATCTAGCACTTCTTCTTTTTGAGACTTCTTATAAATATGTTGATAGTTAAATTGATGGAGAGCAACTAAAGCTTGATAAACTTTGTCGCTTAGTCCAATGTATGATTTTCCTAAACTATTATGTATAATATCAGTAACTAAATGATGAATGATATCATGATTATTATCGCCTAATACTTGTTTAATCGCTAAAGGAATATCTTCTCTTTTAAAGCGTTTTAATTGAATCGCATCTTCTATATCACGTCCAATATAAGCAACAACATCACTAATTCGAACAATGCACCCTTCAAGTGTCATGGACTGCAATTTTTTATTTGCTTCTTTGCTCTGATAACATAATTGATATTCTTCTAGGAATTCCTTTTCTGTCTTTTTTCTTGGAACATACTTTTGCATTAATTCCTCTCCATTGTGACATAAAATTCCATCTAAAACTTGAACGGATAAATTAAGACCACATCCCTTGTTTTCTAATACCAAATAATTTCGTACACTTTGCACATGATGGTAAAAAAATTCTTGACAGTACTTTAAAGACAATTCATTTAATACACTTTCCCCAAAATGGCCTAAAGGTGCATGGCCTATATCGTGACCTAGAGCAATAGCTTCGGTTAAGTCTTCATTAAGGCTTAACGCACGAGCTATGGTTCTTGCTATTTTACTAACTAATTGAACATGAATTAATCGAGTACTGACGTGATCATTTTCTACTTTAGAATAAACTTGGGTTTTATTTTGATATCTACTATAAGATAGGGCATGAATAATTTTATCCGTATCCATAGCAAATGGTAAGCGATAATCTTTGGATAAAGGTTTTAAGTAAATTGCTGAATCAGAAGAAGTAGCGTATTTTGCATAATCTTTTTCTTTTTGTAATTCTTGATGGTAAAGTTCTAAAATCCAAAATTGTTCTTCATTGTTCATTTTCTTGCCCCTTTTTAATTAATCTTAACATGGAAAATGGTTCTACTTTATGATGAAAAGGAATTTGTAGAGTTTCTTCTGGATGACGTGCTTGTTGAATGGGATCTAAATTTTCATCGTAAATTTCTTCTACAGTAAAAGAGTATGTCATCAAACTAGGGGTAAATAATTCCACTTGGTCTCCAACGGAAAAAAAGTTTTTTTCTTTTAAAATAAGGCGTTTATTCTTATCATCGTAGTCAATAATCAATCCTAAGTAATCTTGATTAGAAATTTCTTGCCTTCCTGTGTAATATTGATCACTAAACTCATCACTAAAGTTATTTTCTTTAGGAAAATAATGAGCACTTGTCTCTCGATTAGATACATTGGCTAATGATTTTTGTTCTTTTGATAGTAATTCTTTTTCTTTGCTATCTTCTAAATAATAATCGATAATTTTTCGATATGCTCCAATGACTGTGGCTAAATAGTAAACTGAACGCATGCGTCCTTCTACTTTTAGGGAGGTTACTCCAATTTCGATCATGTCACGAATGTAGTTTGACATATTTAAATCTTTTAAGGCCATAGTAAAGTTTGCTTTTTCTACTTCGCTATCTTGAAAGGTGAAACGACATACTTGGGCACACCCCCCTCGATTGGCATCGCGATTGGTAACGTAATTGGATAAGGTACATCTTCCACTAAAGCAAGTACACATGGCACCATGAATAAATACTTCCATGTCTACTTTGGTTTTTTCAATGATATTTTTGATTTGTTCCTTGGTTAATTCGCGGGCTAAAACAACGCGATTGGCTCCTTGTTTTTTGAAAAATTCTACAGCTTTACTATTTGAAGTTGAGTTTTGCGTACTAATGTGTACTTCGACTTGAGGGTATTTTTCTTTAATGATAGAAATGATTGAAGGATCGCTAACGATAAAAGCATCAATTCCTGCCCCTACTGCTTTATCAATATAATCCCTCACACCGTCTAAATCTTCGTTATGAAAGACGATGTTTAAGGTTAAGTATACTTTTTTATGATAAGAATGAGCAAATGTGCAAGCATCACGCATTTCTTCAATGCTAAAATTATTGGCGTTAGCTCGTAAGCTATAGTCTTGTCCTCCAATATAAACCGCATCTGCACCATATAAAATGGCAATTTTTAAACGTTCTAAATCTCCAGCAGGAGCTAATAATTCTATTTTTTTCATGATTTTTTCACCTTATAAATTGTTTTTTGATAGAAAAATCCTGTGTATGTGCTAGGAATAATGGTATCCATTTTCTCTAACCATTGTTCTTGTTCTTTTTTATCTAATGTTTTATTTTTAATAGAGGCAAAGGAATCTACTACTTTGAAAAATTCATCATTGGGAATATGATACTCTCTAAGATAAGCATAATCGATTTGATTTAACATCGATAAGTAAGCCTTGGCACCATTTACTATTTCTTTTCGATAAAAGGTTGTCCCTTCTTTTTCTTCTCTTACTAAATATTTTTGCTGGCTAACGGGTTCTAAAATGGTTAATTCTTCTTTTTCTTTTTGATTTAAAAACTCGTAATAATTTTTTAGTAAATGTCGATGAGAAAAGGCACTGATAGGATATCCATATACCATTGCAATTAAAGAAATTGATGTTTTTTTATTGATTTCTAGCATCTCATCTAAGGTAATTTCACTAGATAAAAAGGCATATTTTACTCCTTGCTTTTGATAATAGGAACAAGTTTGATAATTGGTAACCATATGCGTTTGATTCCAAACTAAATTTGTTTTTAATTTAAGTTCCTGACTAAGAGTAAGAATAGCTAAGTCGTAATAAAAAATACCTGCAATATCCAATTTGTCAATCTCTTTTAGCAAGTTGGATAATACGTCCATTTCTTCATCAAATAATACTTTGTTAATGGAAAGAAAAATTTCTAAATTTCCTTTGTCTTTAACTATTTTCTTTAATTCTTCTAAATCAATATAACTTCCCATGTGTACAGAAAAATTTTTCAAACCGTATACTACTGCAGAAATATCATGTTTTTGATACTTTTCTAAATTATTACTTGTCGCTTCAACCATTAATTTCATTTTACGCCTCCTTAGTCAATAGTCTTTTCATCGATGATGGTATTATAACACACTATCCATGAAAATTCTAGGAATTTCAAAAAAAATTGATGGCAAAACATCTTAACGAAAAAAAGAAAAAAGTATCTTAATCGATACTGATTTAAGAAAGTTTTTCACTTACGGAAATTCCATCACCAATTTTATAAATGGTACTGTGATAATCTTCTAAATTGTTTAAATACTGATGGTAATTTCTAATTTTTTCCACCATTTTTCGCACATTTTTTGTTTCATTACTTAAATCTTTTTTCTCTACTAGGCCATGAAAATACATATTATCAGTAATAATGTAACCATATTTATTCAATAAAGGAGAAAATCTCTCAAAAAAACGAATATTTTGTGCTTTGGCTGCATCAATAAAAATCAAATCAAATTTTTCATTTAACCCTACGTTGAAAGCATCGTCAAAGATTAAGGTGATTCTTTTTTCTAAATGTGCTTTTTCTACGTTTTCTTTAGCCTTTTGATAGCGAATTTCATCACGTTCAATCGAGATAATTTGTATACTTTTTCTCACATTTGCCATACAAATAGCAGAATACCCAATAGCTGTTCCTATTTCTAAAATGTGAGTAATCTTATGTTCATCAATAAATTTTTGTAAAAATACGATTCCTTCTTCACTCATAATAGGAACACTATTTTCTTGAGCGTAATCTTTCATGTCTTGAATGAGTGTATCCACTTGGTTTCCCCCTTAAAATCCTTGGTTAACATTTTGTAATTCATTTTTTTTGTTGTCAAAATCATTTTTATTATCAAAGAAAAAGGTTTCTTTTGTTTGAATATTAGAAATAAAGTATAAAAAATTACCTTCAACTGGATAAAACGCAGCTTTTATGGCACCATCTGATATACTAGATACTGGCCCTAAAGGAAGTTTTCCGTTCATTGAACCATCAGTAAGTCTAGTATTATATGGACTTTTAAAATTAAACTGTTCACTAGTTAATGCATCATAGGTATCTAGTTTATTGGCGTATCTTGTAGTAACATCGCTTCCTAAACTCATTCCTTTATCGATACGATTGAAAAACACAGTAGCCATCTTACTCCGGTCACTGTCGTTTAAACCTTCTTTTTCTAACATAGACGCTAATGATAAATAATCATGAATATCTAATTTATCATAAGAGAAATTACGATATGGTTCTAAATGTTTCGCCATATTCTCTAACATTTTATCAAAAATATATTCCACACTAACATCTTTATCTTGTAACGTATAAGTATCAGGAAATAAATACCCTTCTAGTTTATAATAAAGACCATCATCATCTAAACGATTTGTGATAAACCAGTACCTTTCTTTCAATTGATTGATATAATTAGCATCATTTGCCTTTAAAATAACATCATCATACGAATTGTTGGTAGAAATTTCAATCAATCTTGCTATTTCTCGCATGTTGATACCTTCTTTAAAGGTAATAGAAATAGCACTAGGATTATATCCGTTTCCTTTTTCCAAGATTTCTAAAATCTCATCTATACTCATGTTATTGCTTAATTGATATGTCGTTGCTTTTAAATTATCTTTTCCTGTTATTTTTGCATAATAATAGAAAAAATTACTCGATTTTATTAAACCATTTTCTTTTAAAATGTTACCTATTCCTTTTACACTAGTCCCTTGGGGAATTACAATTTCTATTTTCTTATCGCTATTTCCTATAGGCATTAATTGTCTTTGTAAATAGACACCTGAGAAAATGAAAACAATAGCAATAAGCACTAATATGATAAACATTACCCTTTTTATTAATTTCATTATACAACAAATTTGAAGCCGAATAGACTATTCGGCACCAGTTTCTCCTTCTGCATTTTGTAACTTTTCTTTAATTTCTTCTTGGATAGAAGATAAAATCGCATCAATGACTTTCCACTCTTCCTCTGTTTCAATAGGTTCTAAATGAGACATATCATTAGGATCATAACTTGATGCAAACACTCTTACATTTCCCTCTTCATCTTTGCTCTCATCCGTATAAGCTACATAACTTTTGTTGGTTTCTTCGCTTTCAAAAGTAAATAAAACTTGATAATTTACTTCATTTCCATTTTCATCTTTCACTTTAATAACATTTTGTTCTAATTCTTCCATTTTAATTTTCCTTTCTATCTAAAAAACTTTGTAAAATAACGGCTGCTGCCATGCTATCTACTACTTGCTTACGTTTTTTTCTTGTTACATCGTGTTTTAGTAAAACTTGAGTGGCTACTTTCGTCGTTAATCGTTCATCTTCTAAGTAAACAGGTAAACCGTATACTTTTTCTAATTTTTGTTTGAACGCTTCACTAAGTAAAGCCTTCTCTCCTACACTATTATTTAACTGTTTAGGGTATCCTAATACGATTGCTGTAATTTGGTACTCATCTATCCAGCGTTTCAACTCTTGAACTAACATATCGTATTCTTCATTATGATGAATGACTGTTTTGCTAGTAGCAATGGTACCTGTTAAATCACTAACAGCAACGCCTAGGGTTTTACTTCCTAAATCAAGACCTAAATAACGCATTAGTCTTGCTCCATAAAGCACTTCAGTAAGGTTTCTAAAATTTTACTTCGTTCTAAACTTTTCATTTTACTTCTAGCATCACGATGACTAGAAATGTATCCTGGGTCTCCACTCATTAAATATCCTACGATTTGATTAACGGGATTATACCCACGTTCACTTAAAGATTCCTTAACTTCATTTAATACATCACGAACTTTAGCTTCATCAAATTGTTCTAAATCATAAAATTGAGTGTCCATTTTACCACCCCACATCCATACTTATATGATTATTCTAGCATTGTTTTTTCTTTTTCGCAAGGCATTTCATACAAAATTAACGCGCGTAACTTAGTCCCATATACAGAAGAAAAAGAGCAAAAATGATAGAAATAATGATTCCATTTATCTTTTCTTGTTTATTTTCTTTATATTTTACTCCTAGAGCCATAGTGATAAATACCCCACCAATTAGTCCTCCAATATGTGCATAATTATCTATACCAGAATCTAGAAAACCAATCATTAAATTAAGTAGAACTAAAGGAACAATTTGACTTTTTAATACATTTCCTAAATACACACGGTAATGATAACCAAAGTACAACAAACATCCCATCAAACCAAAGATAGCACCTGAGGCACCAACACTTCCAATGTTACCATTTAACGTAATGGATAGTAAACTTGAAGTTAAAATGGTAAAGAAATAAATTACTAAGTACTTCGCTTTTCCCATAAAGCTTTCTACTTGTGAACCGATGACATATAAAGCATAAGTGTTAAACACCAAATGCCACAAATTGGCATGGAAGAAAGCACCAGTAAATAAGCGATAATACTCACCTAAAATACGAATACTGGGTCCATGAACACAAAATATATCCAAGGCTTCATCAAAAACACCAAACAACTTTGTTCCAAAAAAGATAAGTAAATGGATAAATACTAAAGCATAAGTGATTACAGGTTTTCTTTTTTTAAACACATCTTCAACAGCAATAGCATCTTTTCGATTTTTTTGATTAATATCACTAGTAATTTTCAAAAATAATTGTACCCCTTCTTCTGAAAATTCTAACTTTTTTAATAAATCAGGAAAAGCTGTATTGATTTTATCTTCTTGAGTTAACTCTTCCCTAGTCGAGGCTTTAACACAATCGATATTAGGAAGAGAAACCAAATTAACTTGTTCTCTTAAATTGGTATACAAACTTAAAACATTCATTCGAAAAGAAAAGGTTTTTGCTTTTATCTTTTTCATAATTTTTCTTGTTTTAAATAAATCAAAATGAAGTTGTTCCTCGTTATGAATATAATTTGAAACAATACGCACAATTTTATAATCTTGCTCTAAATTTTCTAACCAAATTTCGTTTTCTGCTCCTTGTAAGATAATGGGATTATAATTTTTTTCGGTAATAAAATAATGAAGAAGCTTCATTACCATAGCTTCACTTTGATCTTTTGCTTGCTCCATTTTATCGCAACCTTTCTTTGAATGAATTTCATACAACTCCTTGCATTATAACATAAATTAATAAAAATTGTATAGTATTCTAACACGATTTTCCATTTTTCTTTTTTATTCGATTAAAACCACAATTTTTTACATATACTAAATTGAGGTGTTACCATGATTAAAAAAATATTCATTTATATCGCACTTTTACTTCCTTGGTTTTTCTCTAGTATCTTTGTACATGATACATCCTTTTATCAAAAAATAGCAAAACCCTTTTTTGCTCCTAGCCCTATTGTTTTTCCTATTGTGTGGACTATAATATATATGATGATAGCCTTTAGTGAATGGTTAATTGTCAATGAATATAGCATAAAAGATATTTCTAAATCTTACAAAGTAAAACTTTTCATCAATTATTTATTCAATCAATCATTTACCCTAGTCTTCTTTACCCTAAAAAGTACCTTCTTAGGATTTGTCTCTAGTATTGGCACGTTCATTAGTAGTCTTTATCTTTATGAAGAAAGTACGAATTTGAACAAGAAAAGTTCAAAATATTTAAATTTATATATTTTATGGAATCTTTTTGCTACCGTATTATCCCTAGCAATATTTATATTAAATAGTTAATTCTTCTACTGTTTGAGTAAATTCTAAAGGAGGAGCTACTTCTTTTTCAATTAATTCTTTGGTAATAGGATGAACAAATTTAATCTTAGTAGAATGTAACATTTGCCCATACGAGGTTGTCTTTTTACTATTACCATACACTGGATCATTATATAAAGGATGACCAATGTAAGCAAAATGCACCCGAATTTGATGAGTTCTTCCTGTTTCTAATTTACACTCTACTAATGTAGCTTGCCTCAATCGTTTTAACACTTTAAAATGCGTTACAGCTTTTTTACTATTAGTAGCAATCACCGCCATTTTTTGACGATTAGACGGATCTCTTCCAATAGGGGCATCAATTACACCAGTCTCATGAGGGATAACTCCTCGGCAAATGGCCAAATAAGTCCTCTCTACTTCTTTATTTTTTATCATTTCTGCTAAAAGTTCATGAGTTCTTTCATCTTTTGCTACTACCATTAACCCAGACGTATCTTTATCGATTCGGTGAACAATCCCTGGGCGAATAGTTTTCTTACTATTTAGGGGAAAATGATATAACAAAGCATTCACTAGCGTATGCTCAAAATGTCCCACCGCGGGATGTACTACTAAGCCACTTGGTTTGTTAATAATGATTAAGTATTCATCTTCGTAAACAATATCTAAGGGAATATTTTCAGGTTTTAAATCAATTATCACTTCTTCTTGATTCTTTATTTCTATGCTATCACCAATTACCGTAAGGTCACTAGCCTTCGCCTTTTGCCCATTCACTAAAATTTGTTTTTCTTTAATTAACGTCTGAATTTTACTACGACTCATTTCTAATACGGATGCTAGATAAGAATCTAGACGAACGTTATCTTTTTCGACTTCTAAATTCACAAACTTCCCCTCCTATTACATCAATTCCAAATAAAACTACACCTATGACAATTGCTACATCAGCAAGATTAAACACAGGAAAAGAATAACTTCCAAATTGAAAAGATAAGTAATCTATTACATATTGATAAATTAATCGATCAAATAAATTTCCTAAAATTCCACCTAGCAATAGTCCATAAGACATAATAGCCAATTTACTGAATTTCTTTTCTTTTAATAAATAATAATTTAATACAACTACTACTAACACACTAATTAAAGTAAGTAATAAAGTATTACTTCCCAAAATGCTAAAAGCTCCCCCTGTGTTTCTTAGGTAGTGAATAGAAAAAAAATTAGGAATCAATTCTATTGTTTGATGTAGTACCATGTTGTTGATTACTATTCCTTTAATCACTTGATCAAATAGTAAAACGATTAAACAAATAACGTAAATGGTATCTTTTTTTTTCATCCCATCACCAATTTCTTTGCGTTTCTTTTTAGAGAAAAAAGACTGATCTTTTGACCAAGTCTTAACGATAATTCTCTGCTTTAACTTCCATAAAACTTCTTGGATGTTTACATACTGGACAAACGTCAAGAGCATCTTTTCCAATGTAAACATGTCCACAGTTACGACAAATCCAAATCTTATCTCCATCCTTATGGAAAACTTTATCATCTTTAATATTATTTAATAAAGTTAGATATCGCTCTTCATGTTCTTTTTCAATTTTTGCTACTTCTTCAAATAAGTAAGCAATACGGGTAAATCCTTCTTCCTTAGCAGTCTTTGCAAATTCCTGGTACATTTCTGTCCACTCATAATTTTCTCCATTGGCAGCATCTTGTAAATTTTCCATTGTTGAAGGAACATCCCCTCCATGAAGTTCTTTAAACCATAACTTAGCATGTTCCTTTTCATTGTTTGCTGTTTCTTCAAAAATAGCAGCAATTTGCTCATATCCATCTTTTTTGGCTTTTGATGCATAATAAGTATACTTATTTCTTGCTTGGCTTTCACCAGCGAATGCTTTCATTAAATTTTCTTCTGTTTTTGAACCCTTTAATTCCATCTAAATTCCTTCTTTCCTACTTTATCTAATACTTTTATATTTTATCAATTGAACAATTTTTTATTTAACTGTTAAAAATCATATCAATTGACTAACGGTTTTAGCATAACACACTTTTTTTCTTTATTCAATCATAAATTGCAATAATTTTAAATAAACTTTTTTTCATCAAAAAACCATTTGAATTTAGTTCAACTGGTCTAAAAACTTCATCTGTTCTTCTAATATTTCACGCATTCTTTTTTTGTAAGTATTCAAATTTTTTTCTAGAACAGTATACTCTAAATTCGCATCTTTTGATTGCGATAGGGCATCATTAATGATTAAATCTGCATTTTGAATCGCTTGTGTTACAATCACATCAGCAAGATGACGAATTTCTTTTTTTTGTTTTTCTTTATACTCATCAATCTTCTCAATCGAAGATTCTAAATTTTTTTGAATTTCTCGATATAATTCCAACTGTTCACTTTGACGGTTAATAATTTCTTGCTGATATTCAATCTGCTGTCTAGCACTAGCTAAATTTTTTTCCATTTTATGATATAGTTTATCCACACAAATCCCCCTTTGCTCTTCTTTTACCAATTTTACCAATTAAAATCTTCGTCGTCTTTATGTACTTCTTCAGGAGATGGTTTATTCTCATCGCTAATTTTGCCCTCTACATTAACGTTATTAGGCGTACATAAGAAAATTCCTCCACCTAATTTTTGTAAATTTCCATCAATCGCATAAAGAGTTCCTGATAAAAAGTCTACAATTCTCTTTGCCTGATCAGGAGTAACCCGTTTTAAATTTACCACTACTGCATTTCTTGCTTTCAAATAATCAGCGATTTGTTGAGATTCTGAATAAGCACGAGGCTCTAGCAACATCATTTTATTTCCTATTGCCCCATTTTCTTCTCTAAATTCTTCCCTACTAATCGTATAATACTCTTCTTCTACTGCATCATTTTCTTCTTCCTCGATGTACTCCTCTTCTTGTGCTCCACCAAACATTCCTTTAATCTTATTAAATGCCATAACTTTTTCCTCCAATACTACTTATTCTTTAATTTTAACATAATTCTTTTATTTGTCAAAGACTAATTCTGTCGTTTTTCATTAATTTAGAAAAGAAAATACCCCTATTTTATAAAAAAGACAGACTTTTAAATAAAATTTTGTTATACTAAAGGAAAGAAAGGATGTTACTGATGGAAACAAAAGAAAAAGAGCAAAAAGAAATGGAAAATAAAAATAATGAAGAAAAACAAATTACTGTAATAAATGAAAAGGAGCAATCATTAAAAGAAGGAGAAAAATTTACAGCAAAATATAGTGATGTACATCAATTTTTACAAAGTAAAAGAAAAGATGAGATTCCTTCTATTCCTGATGATAGTTATCTTGTAAAAGCTTGTGAAGAAGGAAACGCAAGTTATTATGTTATTTATAATGAAAATAATGAAGCCCTAACACATTTTTATTATTACTATACTAAAGATAAGTATAACTCTCCTCGTGCAGAACTTTGCCTATATCGAGGACTAGATACCAAAACAGAAAAAATTATGAAAATTTTACTAGATAGAACGCCAATGATGAATGGTGTTTTGGAGATTTTATCAAAAGAACAATTTACTTCCATTTATATTGAAGTGATTAACCAAAAAGATGTCATTTCTTTCTATACAAAATATGGTTTTTTAATTGATAAAGAGTGGAAAAAAACAAAAGACTTACCAGCTAGGGTTTCTATGATTAAAATGATTTAGGTGATTAGCAATGAGAATAGATAAACATAATTATTATTTAGATGTTGCAGAAACTGTATTAAAACGTGGAACTTGTTTAAGAAGAAACTTTGGAGCGATAATTGTTAAAAATGATGAAATTATATCAACAGGATACACGGGTGCACCAAGGGGACGTAAAAATTGTTGTGACTTACATTTTTGTGAGCGTGAAAAAAGAAATATTCCACGAGGAGAACGTTATGAACTATGTAGAAGTGTACACGCTGAGCAAAACGCTATCATTTCAGCAAAAAGGTGTGATATGATCAACTCTACTTTATATCTAGTTGGAAAAAATTATGATGATAATGGCTATGTTGTTATGGCAAATCCTTGTGCTTTATGTAAAAGAATGATTCTAAACGCAGGAATTAAAACAATTGTGATTAGGGATGATGAGGAGCACTATCGTTTAATTGATGTAAATAGCTATATTGAGCAAGATGATAGTCTTGAATTAACTTCAGGATATTAAAGATGATTTTTGGTAGTAGTTTTTTAACTAATTTGGGAAATATTACAATTTTAGAAAAAGACGGTAATATTACTCACCTATTTATAGAAAAAGTGCCAATTTCTTATCAGGAAAAGAAAACAAAAGTAATAAAGGAAGCACAAAAACAAATCTTAGAATATTTAAATGGTAGAAGAAAAGAATTTTTACTTCCTATTAAGCCTAGTGGAAGTCCCTTTATGCAAGAAGTATGGAATGAATTACAAAAGATTCCTTATGGAACAACTTGGACTTATCAAGAAGTTGGTATAAGAATTCATAGAAGTAAAGCAGTACGTGCCATCGGGTTGGCCAATCATAAAAATCCAATTCCAATTATTATTCCTTGTCATCGTGTCATAGGAAAAAATGGCAAATTAACGGGATACACTTTCGGGTTAGAAAAAAAGGAATGGTTGTTAGAATTAGAAAAAAGAAATTCTTAAGGAACAAGTTCATCTATAGCTTGTTTTTTTATTAAATTATGCTATAGTAACAAAAAGAAGGAGGATTTATGGAATTATTAAAAATATGGATTAGTTTAAAAGGAGAAAAATCAATTAAAAATGGACATCCTTGGGTATACTCTAATGAAGTAGTAAAACAGGAGAAGATAGAAAATGGAAGCATTGTTGATGTTTTTTCAAGCAAGAATAAGTATTTAGGAAGTGGTTTTTATAGCGAACATTCTAAAATTAGGGTTCGTCTTTTATCTAGAAATCGAAATGATCTTTTTGATGAGGAATTTTTTAGAAGGAGATTAACTTACGCAATATCCTATCGAAAGCAAGTAATGGGTGAAGACTTTGATTGTAGTCGATTGGTTTTTGGCGAAGCAGATGGACTACCTGGGTTAACGGTAGATTTATTTCATGATATTTTAGTAACACAAGTTTTATCCTATGGAATGGAGCAACGAAAAGAGATGATTTATCGTCTACTCTTAGAGTTGATGGAAGAATTTAAGCAAATAAAAGGAATTTATGAACGGAATGATGTTAGTATACGAAAATTAGAAGGGTTAGAAGAAGCTAAGGGATGGTACAAAAATGAGGGCTCTACGGTGACTATGATTAAGGAAAATGGGATTAGCTATTTTGTAGATGTGGAGAATGGACAAAAAACAGGATTTTTTCTTGATCAGAAGTACAATCGAAAAGCTGTAAGTGAAATAGCTAAAAATTTGAAAGTACTGGATTGCTGTACACACACTGGAAGTTTTGCCTTAAATGCTATCAAAGGTGGAGCAGCAAAGGTTACTGCAGTGGATATTTCGAAAACTGCTTTAGAACAAGCAAAGGAAAATGCTAGGATAAATGGATTCTTGGAAAAAATAGAATTTGTGGAAGCAGACCTTTTTGATTATTTAAAACAATTGCAACAAAGTAACAAAAAAGAATTTGATTTCATTATCTTAGATCCTCCAGCATTTACGAAGTCGAGGAAAACTATTGCACATGCGATGAAGGGATATTTGGAAATTAATTCTTTGGCAATGAAGATACTACCTCGTGGTGGATATTTAGCCACAGCATCTTGTTCACATTTTGCAAGTAGCAAACGTTTTGAGGAAATGTTAAGGAAGGCTGCTACTTTGGCAAATCGAGAGTTGAGAGAAATTGAAGTGAGAAAACAAGCAAAAGACCATCCTATTTTATGGGGAGTAGAGGAAACGGAATATTTAAAGTTTTATTTGTTTCAAGTAATTTAAATAAGAAGTTTTTTGCAAGTAAGTTTATCTTTTTTATAGTTTTTGCATATTATATATTGATTAATAAATTGATGTTTGATATAATTTACTTGTTGATGGGGCTTTAGCCAAGTGGTAAGGCGTGGGACTGCAACTCCCTGATCACCAGTTCAAATCTGGTAGGCCCCTCCAAACGCGGATGTAGTTTAGTGGCTCGAATACGGCCTTGCCAAGGCTGTGACGGGGGTCCGATTCCCCTCATCCGCTCCAATTGAAAACAACTTACGGACTGTAACAAGTTCGTGAGTTTT
>CASRZP010000006.1 GCA_949440065.1 uncultured Bacilli bacterium | reverse complement strand
ATATCGATAAAGCACCAGAAGAAAGAGAACGTGGTATTACTATTAATACTGCACATGTAGAATATAATACAGATAATAGACATTATGCACACGTTGACTGTCCAGGACATGCTGATTATGTTAAAAACATGATTACTGGTGCAGCTCAAATGGATGGAGCAATCTTAGTTATTGCTGCAACTGATGGACCTATGGCACAAACTCGTGAACATATCTTACTTGCTCGTCAAGTTGGAGTACCTAAAATGGTAGTATTCATGAACAAATGTGATATGGTTGATGATGAAGAATTATTAGAATTAGTAGAAATGGAAATCCGTGACTTATTAACTGAATACGGATTTGATGGAGATAACACTCCAGTAGTTCGTGGATCTGCATTAAAAGCTCTTGAAGGAGATGCTAACTATGTAGCTAAAATCGACGAATTAATGGCAGCTGTTGACGAATGGATTCCAACTCCAGCTCGTGATACTGAAAAACCATTCTTAATGAGTATTGAAGATGTATTCACAATCACTGGTCGTGGAACTGTTGTTACAGGACGTGTTGAACGTGGACAATTAAAACTTAATGATGAAGTTGAAATCGTTGGTTTAAAGGATACTAAGAAGACAGTTGTTACAGGAATTGAAATGTTCCGTAAACAATTAGACTATGCTGAATCAGGAGATAACGCTGGTGTATTATTACGTGGTATTTCTCGTGAAGAAGTTGAACGTGGTCAAGTACTTGCTAAACCAGGTAGCGTTACACCTCATTCTAAATTTAAAGCAGAAGTTTATGTTTTATCTAAAGAAGAAGGTGGACGTCATACTCCATTCTTTGCCAACTACCGCCCACAATTCTATTTTAGAACTACAGATGTTACTGGTGTAATCAACTTACCTGCTGGTGTAGAAATGGTTATGCCTGGTGATAATGTTAGTATTGACGTAGAATTAATCCACCCAATTGCTATTGAAAAGGGAACTAAATTCTCAATTCGTGAAGGTGGACGTACCGTTGGTGCTGGTGTTGTTAGCGAAATCGAAAAATAATGCCATGAAGAAGATTTTAAATATAATAGAATCTTCTTTTATTTTGCAAAAAACGATATAACATGACATTATCATAAAATGATTACACATTTTGCAAAAAAGACTAGCTTTTTTTTCTAAACTATGGTATAATATAGCCCTAAAAGGAGGCATATCATGGAAATATTAGAAAAATATGCTAAAGTATCGGATAAATTATCAAAATTAAATAAGGAAATTAAATTTCTAGAAGGGGATAGTGTTGTTCAAGAATATCGTGTATTGTTAACACTTAGAGAAGTAGTAGAAAAAGAGTTAGCAGCTTTATATGAAGAAAAAAGAGAGCATGAATTTGAACAATGTAATCACATCTGGGTTCATTCTAATGAAAAAGGAAAGCAAGAATCTAGTGAGTTTTGCCGTTGTATTAAATGTGGTTTAAATCGTGGTCTATTACAAAACGAACTTGGTTATCTTAATTATTTAATTAAGGAAGAACAGGAAATGTATGATTTTATGTTAAAACATGTTGTATACTTTACTGGTATAGAATTAAATATTGCATGTGATTACGATTTAGCCAAAGCTTTATATCAAAGAATAAAAGAAAAAAATCCTGATATTGATGATGCTACAATTAGTCAATACCTAGAAAATGCTTTAGCAGATATGAACAAAATAAAGGTTAGCCCTGATAGAGAAAGAATAAGAGCAAAACGTTTATTACTAGATGAAAATTTTAATCGTTGGCAAAGCAAAAAAGTAAAATAAAGTAATAGATGATGAATTAAAGTCATCTTTTTATATTCAGCAAAAAGAAAAAGCCTAATGATTTAGACTTTTTCTTTGTTTTTAACGCCTTTATATAGATTGTACACAATCGGGTTAAGAATTAAATCAAATTCTCCAATATACTCAGTTACTACTGAATTAAATCCTAGTTTCATCTCATTTAAACCACTATATTTAGTAACATTATTAAATTCTCCAGATACAGCATTTAAATTAAAATACTTATATTGTAATTTACCAAAATGTTCCATTAGCTTCCATTTTAGTAAATAATTAGAATTTAACTGTTTATATCTTTGGTCAAATCCTTCAATTAATAGATTAACACTTTGTTCATACTTTAAAATGGCTGCTGTACCGATGATTAGCCCTTCTGGAAAATCTTGTAGGAGTTTTGTAGCTAGAACTAAATTATTTTTATAAGTATTAATTAAACGATCCGATTCCATTTTCTTATTGATTAACTTTCTAATCTTAAATCCCTTTTGATTAGGGTCTTGAATAGCTTTTGCTAATTCATCGTTAACATCTAATTCCTCTTCATAAAAACGCTTGCTATTAATGACGAAAGTTTCTGTATTAAGCATGGCAAAATAAATTTCAAAATTTTCTTCTTCCCCTTGATTAAAATTGTGGGCTAAGTCTTGATAGTATTCAATAGGACGATTATATTTTCTTTTTACTAAATCATAAAAGGTTTTAAAATCATGTTGTTCATCTTTAATAATCTCTATTCCTGATTTAATGGCTTTTTGAATTTTATTTCGTGTTTGCTTATCTAACTTTTTATACATTTGGGCAGTATCTTCTTGTAATGTAGTAACTGCTTCAAATCTACTTTTTTCTGTTTCATAAAATTCGGTAGTAAATCCATGGTGGACAAAACCTGCATCGCGAAGTGCCTCTAGCGTTTCATTAATTTGAGGGTTATAGTTGATTACTTCTCCTTTTTTATCTCTTATCGCACAAGGAATAAAAGGATCGATTTTCATATACATGAAATTTTGTTTTACAAACAACTTTTTTAATCTGTCTGCCAAGGCTTTTAATAAGTCTTTATCTTGATAATCTAGTAAAAATCCCCTAGGAGCATAGGCATATTTGTGATTCATAAAAATTTCTTTGTATAACACTAACGATGCGCCAAATAAACGTTCATTATCATCTAAAAATCCTAAGTAATGGACATTAAATCCAAACTTCGCCATAGTTAGTCCATACTTTGTTGTTTGATAATAACTACGATACTTGTGTTCTTTTGCAAATGATTCAAATTGTTCAGGTTGCAATGTGATAACCTTCATATTCTATTCCTCCTGTTGAAATTATTTAATTATATCATAAATTAAAACAAAATACCATGTGTTTTCCTACATTTTTATAAAAATCGTTGATTTTTATTTTGTCAAATGATAAAATTATTAATATATTAGAGGTGGTAGATGATGAAAATTAACCAAATGTCAACTAGGGGGGGGTGGGGAGCTTTTAATTTAAGATGTCAATATGATATCATTAGGTGAGTAAGCGAGGAAACTCGTTCTTTTTCGTGTTTTAAAATAAGAAAGAAGGATATGAAGTGAAAAAAGAAAGTAATTATAAAAATGAACCAAGTATAGTTGTAAATAAAAATCCTAGAAAAAATTTTTCAAAATATATAATATGGATAGCTATAGTCCTTATTATCATTGGAGTTGGAATTTGGAGTGTAAAAATAATAACAAATTCCATGGCAAGTGATGATGTGAAGTTACCAGATGAAAATCAAAATGCTCCATCTAATGAAAATAATGAAAATCAGGAAGCTTTACCAATAACCAAAGTAGATGATATAGAAGTATATATGAAAGAAAAAACACTTCAATTTTTAAAAAGCTCTGACAGAAGTATCAATCTTTTCAACAAATATTATTATAGTTATGCTGATAAGATATATTATGATTATAATAATAAAGTGAAATTGGATATTAGTGATTATTTTAGTAGTTTTAGTCTAAACAATAATATTAAAAATGCTCATATCATTTTTACTGCTGATGTTAAGGTTGACAATAAAAAATTGTTGTTGATTCAAGATAAAAATGATTTTGAAGTCATTGAGTTTGATAATATTAGACATTATATTCCGCTTACTACAGGAAAAGATTATGCTAATCGTGAATTAAAAGCACTATCCATATCTTCAAAAGATGAAAATATTAGTGGTATTTATAATTTAAAAGGGGAAAAAATTTCTAATTATCTTGCATCATATGGATCAAAAAATCTTCTTGGGAATGATTTTGAGCAACTCTATTATTATAAAAATGATTATATTATGTATAATGGTGAAAATGGTGTTGGTCTGCTTGATATGAACGGAAATGTTATCTTAGAAGCAAAGTATAAAACTTTAGTTCAAGCTAAGAATAATACGTATATAGCTTTACTTAATGAAAAATATGGAATTGTTGATGATAAAGGTAAAGTTATTGTTCCGTTTGATAACGATTTAATTATAGAATTTAATACGATATATATGTTAGTAAAAGGTAATAAGTTTGCTTTGATGGATGAAAATTACAAATTCATAACAGATTATACACTAGACTATAATCCACGTGATAAATACGTGCATTTTGCAACTGGTACTTATTTAAATCCAATATACTCAAATACTTATGGTAATAAAAACCTTATCTCTTTCTTTAATGATTCTTTTCACAATGATGGATATACATATATAATAGATGAAAAGAAAAATGTGCAAAGAAAGGATCAATTATTTGATAAGAGTGGAGACTATTTGTATTCTAAAGAACAAAATGATAAAGAAATCATCATTAAAGTTTATGATGAAAATTTAAATGTAAAAAATACGATTAAATATGAAAAAAAGAATACGCAAACCAATCATTATATATATAATCAAACGAATTCTAGAATTTCAATAACTGATGAATTAGAAGGAAAACAAGTAAGTACATATTATAGTTTAGAAACAGGAGAAGAATGTAGTGCTTCTATAGATAATAAAAATTTATTGTTTACTAGAGGAAATTATCAAGTATATAAAGAAAATGATAAGTATATAGCATATCATAATGATAAAAAAATATTAGAATCAAATCATCCAATTGATGATATTAATGATACTTACGTCGTTATTCGAAAAAGTGTTGATAATAATCGTAATCATGATGAGTCTAAATTATATAAATTTGTGGATAAATAAAAAAAAGAAATCGTCGAAATTCTTATGATAACTAGGGTTCATGAACTTTTAGGGGTGCTGACTTTTAAGATGTTGTTTTATAAAAATACGAAAGAATTGATGTTCTCGTATTTTTTAAATTGGAAAAGGTACTAATATTTTAATGAGCACCTCTTAATGTTTAAGAACCATAATTAGAAAAGTAGATGGTTTTTATTTTGTAAAATAAATGGAAAAAAATATGCATGAATTAAATTTTCATTGTATAATATTTTTACGAGGTGATAAGTGTGTTTACCAATCAAAAAATCTTTGTTTTAGGAATGGCTAGAAGTGGGTATGAAGTAAGTAAAATACTAAGTAGTAGAGGAAATACCATTGTCTTAAACGATGCTAAAGAAGAAGATGTACAAAATCAAGAACAAGTAAAAGAATTACGTGATTTAGGTGTACAACTAGTCTTTGGATCTCATCCAGAAGATTTACTAGATGATACTTTTGATTACTTAATAAAAAACCCTGGAGTACCCATTGATCACTTTTATGTAGAAAAAGCAAAAAAGTTAGGAATTCCTGTTATCAATGAAGTAGAAGTAGCCTATCTTTTAATCGATAAACCTATTACTTTAATAGGAATTACAGGTACAAATGGAAAAACGACTACAACGACGTTGATTTATGAAATCTTAAATGAAGCTTTTCCCCATCGTGTACACTTAACAGGAAACATTGGTTACCCTTTGTGTTCTTTCCTAACAAAAATTAAAACGAATGACATCATTGTCATGGAAGTATCTTGTCAACAACTAGAAAATTTAGAAAAATTTAATCCACATATAGCTGTATTAACAAACCTTTCCCCTGCACACATTGACTTTCTAAAAAGTTATGACAACTATAAACGTGTTAAAGGTAAAATCTTTCAAAATCATACGAAAGATGATATTGCTATATTAAATATAGAAAACCAAGATGTACTAGACTTAACCAAGGATATTAAGTCCACGGTAAAATACTTTTCTAGTAAAAATACGATTAATGGTTGTTATATCAAAAAAAATCAAATATACTATTATGATAAGCCAATATTAGATATCGATAAAATTAAAGTATCAGGACTACATAATATGGAAAATATTATGGCTAGTATCATGGTTTGTAAAGAATTAGATGTTAGTGATGACATCATTAGAAAAGTTATTTATGAATTTAAAGGTGTAGAACATCGTTTAGAATATGTAACAAATTACAAAGGAAGAACTTTTTATAACGATTCTAAAGCTACGAATAACAAATCTACCCAAATTGCTTTAAGTGCTTTTCACTCTCCAATTATCCTCCTACTCGGTGGACTAGATAGAAACCAAGATTTTCATGAGTTAACACCTTATATGGAAAATGTAAAATTAATTGTTTGCTATGGACAAAATCGTATGAAAATTAAAGAATATGCGGATACTATAGAAAAGAAAGTAGAAATGTGTGAAACACTAAAAGAAGCAGTAGATATTGCTTACCAAAATTCTAATGAAAATGATATAATTTTATTAAGTCCTGCGACAGCATCATGGGATCAATACGCTTGTTTTGAAGATCGTGGGATAGAATTTAAATCACTAATAAAGGAGATAGAAGAAAAAGATGAAAATAACTAACATTAAAGGACGTGAAATATTAGATTCAAGAGGTAATCCAACGGTAGAAGTGGATGTCTTTTTAGAAAATGGTATCATGGGACGTGCAGCAGTTCCCAGTGGTGCATCTACTGGTGTTAGAGAAGCTTTAGAGTTAAGAGATAAAGATAAAAATCGCTTTTTAGGCAAAGGTGTATTAAATGCAGTAAATCATGTTAATACAGTAATCAAAGACGCTATTATGGGAATGGATGTGTTTAATCAAAAAGAAATCGATGATAAATTGATTGCTCTAGATGGTACGGAAAATAAAAATAACTTAGGAGCTAATGCTACCCTTGGTGTTTCTATGGCCTGTTTAAAAGCAGCAAGTCTTGCTAAAGGACTACCTTTATATCAATACGTTGGTGCTGGACGTGAATTGCCTGTTCCTATGATGAACATTTTAAATGGAGGAGCACATGCTGATAATGCTTTGGACTTTCAGGAGTTTATGATTATTCCACAACGTGATACCATTCATGAGAGAGTTCGTGTTGGGGCTGAAGTGTTCCATCATTTAAAAAAGGTATTAAATGAAAAAGGATATCATACTGGAGTAGGTGATGAAGGAGGTTTTGCTCCTAATTTAGGAAGTAATAAAGAGGCCTTAGATTTAATTATTTTAGCCATTAAAGAAGCAGGATATATCCCTGGAACTGATGTAAAACTTGCTTTAGATGTTGCTGCTAGTGAGTTATATGAAGAGGGAAAATATGTTTTAAAAGGGGAAAATAGAACATTAACGATAGAAGAGTTAATTTGCTACTATGAAGAGTTAGTCAATACTTATCCAATTATTTCTATAGAAGATCCAGTGGATGAAAATGACTGGGATGGCTTTAGTTTAATGACAAAACGTTTAGGAGATAGAATTCAAATCGTTGGTGATGATTTGTTTGTTACCAATAAGAAGTGTTTACAACAAGGAATTGACCATCATGCAGGAAATGCCATTTTACTTAAAGTAAATCAAATTGGAACCATTAGTGAAACACTAGAAACCATTGAACTAGCGAAAAAGAACGGTTATAAAACAGTAATTTCTCACCGTAGTGGAGAAACAGAAGATACTACGATTGCCGATTTAGCTGTGGGACTATCTCTAGGACAAATCAAAACAGGTTCCATGTCTAGAACAGATAGGGTTTGTAAATATAATCAATTAATGCGTATTGAAGAAGAAATCATGAATACAAAATAAAACGCTTATTTCTTTTGACTTTTCTTATATTTTGTGGTAGATTATTACTATTGAATGGAGGAGATACTCGTGCAAACGTTACTACTTATCATATCAATTTTATTAATTGTTATCGTTTTATTACAAAGTGGAAAAGCAGAAGGAGCATCGCAAATTATTTCCGGTGGAAATTCTGATTTATTTAGTAAACGTAAGGAAAGAGGTTCTGAGCTAGTCATTAGTCGTGTGACAATGGGACTTGGAATTGTGTTCTTTCTCATTTGTTTAGTAATGTCTTTCATGTAAGTCGTAAGAAAATGGTACAATTCGTATCATTTTTTTCATTTTATTTCGTAGATTTTGGAGAAAATCGTTTATAATAATATTAGAGGCTAGAAAGGAAGAAGTCGATGAAGGAAGAATTATTAGAAATATTAAATAGTAGTGATTATGCTCTTTCTATTGAACAAGTACAAAGTGCATTACATATTACTACACCAAATGAATTACAAGAATTATTAAAACTTTTATCCACTTTAGAAGATGAAGGTGTAATTTATCATTCCAATAAAGATAAATATATGCTACTTGAGAAAAGTCATTTAAAAAAAGGAATGGTAAGAGCGAATAAAAAAGGGTTTGGTTTTGTTGAAGTTGAAGGACTAAAGGAAGATATTTTTATTCGTGAAGAGAACATGAATGGCGCGATTCATAATGATTTAGTGTTGGTAGAAATTACCGTAAAAAAAGAACTAGATAGAATGGAAGGCAGAATATTAAAAATATTAAAAAGACAAACGGATACTTTCGTTGGGGAAATTTATTTTAAAAAGGGCATAGGTCACATTATTTTAGATGATAAAAAAGTAAAATTAGATATTGAAATACCAAAAAAGCGTAATTTAAATGCCGTAAATGGGCATAAAGTATTAGTGAAGTTAATGAGTCCTATAGGTAAAAATCGTTATTTAGGGGAAGTTATTGAAATTTTAGGGCATAAAGATGATCCTGGGGTAGATATTTTGTCGATTGTGTATAAATATAATATAGACACAGTATTTTCTGATGAAGTCGTAGAGCAAGTAAAAATGATTCCTGATGAGGTAAGTCCTAGTGAGAAAAAAGGTCGAGTAGATTTAACGGAAGAAGTAATTTTTACCATTGATGGAGATGATACCAAAGATATTGATGATGCCATTTCGATTGAGAAGTTAGATAATGGCAACTATAAACTAGGCGTACACATCGCGGATGTTAGTTATTATGTTAAAGAAAATTCACCATTAGATAAAGATGCTATGGAGCGAGGTACTAGTGTTTACTTAGTTGACCGTGTGATTCCTATGCTTCCTCATGAGTTATCTAATGGAATTTGTTCCTTAAATCCAGGTGTTGATCGTTTAGCTATTTCTTGTGTAATGGAAATTAATCCACAAGGACAAACGGTAGATTATCAAATTTTTGAATCAGTGATTCACTCCCGTATTCAAATGACTTATAAAAAGGTAAACCAAGTTTTGGAAGAAGGAGTGATTCCAGAAGGCTATGAAGACTATGTAGAAAAGTTACAACTGATGAAGGAATTATCGGCTATTTTAGGAAAAATGAAAGATACACGTGGTTATATTGATTTTGAAGTGGATGAAGCTAAGATTTTAGTAGATGAACAGGGTAAGCCAACGGATGTTATTTTAAGAAACCGAGGAACGGGTGAAAATTTAATTGAAGACTTTATGATTGCTGCTAATGAATGTGTAGCAACGCATATTTATTTTATGGAATTACCATTTATTTACCGTGTACATGAGTATCCAAAGGAAGAAAAAATTCGCTCGTTCTTAGGATTTTTAGCAACATTAGGGTATCAAATGACAGGTAATATCAAGGATACTAACCCTAAAACGATACAAAAGCTACTTCATTTTCTAAAGGATAAAAAGGAATATAAGATTTTATCTAGCCTTTTATTAAGAAATATGCAAAAAGCAGTATATAAAAAGCAAAACTTGGGACACTATGGATTAGCAAGTAAATGTTATACACATTTCACATCACCAATTAGAAGATATCCTGATACTACTGTACATCGTTTATTAAGAACTTATCTATTTCATAATGATTTATCGGTATCTACTATACAGCATTGGGATGATAAATTAGATTATGTTGCTGAACACTCTTCTAGTAAAGAGCGAGCAAGTGTGGATTGTGAGCGAGAAGTAGAAGATATGAAAATGGCAGAATACATGGAAAATCACATTGGAGAAGTTTATAAAGGAATGATTTCTAGTGTATTAAGTTTTGGTATGTTTATCGAGTTGGATAATTTGATTGAAGGTCTAGTACCAATTAAGGATATGGATGATTTTTATCATTATGATGAAGAGAAAATGACATTAACTGGAGAAAGGACACATGTAAAGTACTCCATCGGTGAAGAAGTTATGGTTAGAGTGGTACGTGCTAGTAAAGAGGAGAAAATTATTGATTTTGAAATTGTAAAAAAGTTGTAGGAGTTAAAAATGAGTAGTAAAATAAAGTGGTTTTTGTTGATTATCGTCTTATTTATTTTAGCAACAGGATTTGGTTATATGTATGGGAAATCAAAGCGAGTAACGATAAATTATTATCATAGAGAACCAGAGTTAGTACAACAAGAAGATAAGGATACAAAAATGACTTTAGTAGCTATTGGGGATGCGCTAATTCATAATTCGATATATAATGATGCCTCTTTAGATGATGGTAATTATGATTTTCATCCTATGTTAGAGAAAATAAAGCAAAAAGTGCAATCTTATGATTTAAAGTATTATAATCAAGAGACCATTTTAGGAGGAAAAGAGTTAGGACTATCGAGTTATCCTAGATTTAATTCTCCTTATGAAGTAGGAGATGCCTTCATTGATGCCGGTTTCAATCTAGTTAGTTTAGCTACCAATCATACGATGGATAAAGGTGAAATAGGTGTATTCAATTCCATTAATTATTGGAAGAATAAAGAAGTGATTACTGCTGGAAGTTATACTTCTTTTAAGGAACGAGATTATAAACGAATTTATGAAAAAAACGGGATAAAGTATGCTTTTTTATCTTATAGCACATCAACCAATGGACTAACACCTCCAAGCGGAAAAGAGTATTTGGTAAATGTATATTCTAATGAATTGGCAAAAAACGATATTGAAAGGGTAAAACAAGAGGCAGATGTTATTATTGTTGCTATGCACTGGGGAGTAGAGTATTCTACTAATGTGTCTAGTCAGCAAAGAGAAATTGCTACTTATTTATCTAGTTTAGGTGTTCATATTATTCTTGGGGCTCATCCTCATGTAATAGAACCTATTGAGTTCATCAATGATACGTTAGTGATTTACTCGTTAGGAAATGCTATTTCTGATCAAGTAGGTACTGATCGTTTAACAGGTTTAATGGCTTCTTGTACAATTCATAAAAGAATAGAAAATCAAGAGGTTAAGATAACAATAGAAGATGTAAAAGCAGAATTTTTGTATACGTATTCTACTTATCAGAATAAAAGAAATTTTGTGGTGTGTCCTTATGGGGAGTTAAATGATAGTATTCTTCCTGGATATCGAAATTATGATGAAAAATATAAAAATATTGTAACATCTCTATCAGACAAAATAGAGGTAGTTTCATTAGATTGAGGTGATTTTATGGAAATAATGAATCGTAAAGCTCGTTTTGATTATTTTATAGAAGATGAGGTTGAAGCAGGCATAGAGCTAGCAGGTACTGAGATTAAATCGATTCGTTTTGGCAAGTGTAATATTCAAGATGGTTATATTATTATTAGAAATCAAGAGGCTTTTTTGCTTAATGCATCAATTGCTCCTTATAAAGAAGGAAATATTTTTAATCATCAAGAACGTCGTACAAGAAAATTGTTGTTACATAAGCATGAGATTAATAAGTTAAATCAAAAAGTACAGATGAAAGGGTATACCTTGATTCCTTTAAAGATGTATTTAAAGAAAAATAAAGTGAAAGTACTTGTTGGAGTATGTCGTGGTAAACATGATTATGATAAGAGGGAATCAATTAAGGAAAAAGATTTGATGAGGGAACAACGAAAGTCGCTAAAATATCGCAATAATTAAGAAGTGGTATTGAAATCGGTGATAGTTTATGATATAATCTAACATCATGGGGCTGACTTGGTTTCGACGGGTTAGATCCTTTGTATGAATAGCAAGCCGATGGCAATCGTTAAATGCACCAAAAAAATAACTGGAAACAGTAGAAATCAATTAGCTTTCGCTTAAGAATAATGGAAGCACTTCTATGGTAAATTCTTGCGTTTACTTTAGAGGTTCGATTTAGCAAGATATATTTTAGCCTTGTCGAGGGTTAAGATGAATGATTAGACTAGCTATTTTCTTCTGTCGTTAACTACTTTGGAAGATAGCGAATAATATTAGTTAACTAAGCTTGTAGAAGTTTGTATGAAGCCTTTCTCGGACAGGAGTTCGATTCTCCTCAGCTCCACCATTGAGAAATCTGTTCTAACTTTTAGAACTTTATATACAAAAAGTATCAACTTCTTCTAAAATTGTCTTTAAAAAGGTAAAATTTGGTAATTATGTTTGGACTTTACATTGAAAGAATCTATAATATAAAACCAATTTAATTTAAACAACAGAATGGAATTTATAGAGGTGTTAAAGAAATAAAATAATTGTTAATGTCTTTGTCGCTTTTTTTGATGAAGAATAAGAAAGAATTTAAGTTTATGAATGAAGAAAAGAAAATTGCAGGAATTTATATTCGTGTCAGCACAGAAGAAAGACGATTTTAAGATAGAAATATAGGAAAAAATGAATCAAGCATTAGAAAAATTAGATAAATCAATGAACCATTTATGCTTATATTTAATGAAATATCGTGAAGATGACCCACGTTATCAACAAATCCTAAGTGCATTAGCACAACAATATCAAGCTTGTAGTACTCTTATGTCTTTGGCACAAGATGATATGAATAATGTATATAATTTTAAATATTCTGATATAGGAGATATTAAATCATTGTTAACGAATGCGGGTTATCTTGAACAAACACCAAAAGCAAAGCGTTAATGAATCGTTGTGGTAAAAAGTTGTAGATAACTACGACAATGGAACTATTAAAAGTATGAATCCTAATGTTATAACTACATTAGAAAAATATTTACTAGAAATACAAAAAGAGACAAATAATTATGGATATGGTTTTGAAGATTCATTACTATTAGAAAATAGCGATTTAAATGAAAGAAAAAGATTAGCAGAAAATTGTACAATCGAATTAAAAAATGAAAAAATCATTATAAAGTCTGATATTTTAATGCAATTTTTGCAAAATCGTACTTATGACGATCTGTTAACAATTCTTTAAATAGAACCAAATAGTTCGAAAGATAAATATAAAAAGCTTTAATATAACGAAATAAAGAGTTATTGAACGTTATTCCTTAGGTTACCAGATTGATTTTCATCTGAATTCGGTTTAAAATAAACTACTCTTCATTATATAGAAAGTAGTTTTATTTTGTTATTAAATAAACATATTTGTATATTAACATCATTAATGTATGTGTGAATTTGTTGATAGTTTGACAGATAAAATAAAATATGTTAAAATAAGCAGTAATTGAAAGGGGAATTTGCAATGGAAAAGGTTATTTCTGATAACGACAAAATTGAAAGTTTAATACAATATTATAAAGATAATGGATTGTTAATCGTTGGACTTAATGATTCACAGGGAGTAAATACAACTTCTACTTTTTTTAAAAAGGGTCTATTAGAATATTTAGCTGCCGCATTAACAAGTGAAGAATTAATGCCTGAAATTATTAATGCTTTTTCACTTACTATGAATAAAACAGAACATATAGATTATTTTTTAAAAAATAATTTAAGTTTGGAAGAGATAAAATTATCACAGATTTATAGTGTAGTTAGTGCTTTTGAGAAGGCTGTGTCTGATTTAGGATTACCTAAATTTTTAGGGAAAATTGGCAATGTATATAGATTAATCTATACACCTAAGCAGGGGGATGAAAATATTAAAATTTCAACTTCATTAAGAAATGCAATAGAACCTGTAATGATATATTCAAGTGGTGTAAATGATTTAATGAGAGAAGTAGGTGCCAATCCATTTGGAATAAAGGGTGATTATAAAGCAAAAGATAAAAAACCAAACTATTATTATACATTAGAGAAGATAAATGATCCTAAAACGTTAAGAAAAGTAATGGATGCTATTAAGAAAAATTATGAAAGTATATTAGGTATTAATGCGAGAACAGATATCTATGCTTTGGGAGCATATATTCCTAAATCATTACGAAGTGAAGAAATGAATATATTTAGAGATTTAGTAATTGCTTACAATGAATCATTATTAAATTTATGTAAACAATATGGTATTACATTTGTTGATACAGAAGAAGTTGGAAAGAATTATAATAATAGTGAGAGTAATTTTCATATTTCAACTGCTGGGCATAATGCTTTAGCAAATTATATATTAGGATATATGTATCAAAATAAGATTGTGTCTAAAAAAGAAAATCATTATGTTAATAAAGATATATATCAAATATTAAATAATGGTTCTAATGGAATAATAGAATCAACATTATTTGACTATGAACAAAGTTGCAAAAGAGCAATGGAATTATCTGGTTATTCAAAAGAAAGGGAATTAGCTATCGCTGATGAACATAAGAGAGAAACAGCAGTATTTCAAAAGGTATTAACTCATCGTACAAAGTAGTTTATCATATTATGTAGTTAGTGATTACTTCTTATATGAATTATTGTGGTAAAAGTTGTAGGTTGTTATTGCATCGTTGACATTAGATGGATTGTTATTTGAACTTTTAGTTTAAGATTAATAAATTGCTAACTAGAAATAGTTAGTTTTTTGCAATATTTTGTTAAGTTTTTAATCGTTAATTTCTTGTTGTACTATTACTTTTACTTTTTGTGGTATAATTGTTTTAAATTAGTAAGTAGGGGGAATCTAAAATGTATGGTGCAATTATTGGAGATTTAGCAGGGTCTATTTATGAATATGGACAAATAAAAAAAGTTTCCACAGTTTCTGTGGATAAAATAATTTTAGAAAATAGTTTTTTTAGTGATGATACGATTTTAACCGTGGCTATACTTGATGCGATATTACATCATTTGGATTACAAAACATGTTTACAAAAATATATCAATGAATACATGAATTATCAACCAAGGATAAAGCCATATTTTAAGACTGCCTTTTCGCCTCAGTTAATCAAATGGAGTAAAGGCTTAGTTGAAGGAATAAGTAAGGGAAATGGAGCAATGATGAGAATTTCTTCCATTGGGTATTTATTTGATACTGTCGAAGATATCAAACAACAATCTTATTTAGCAACTATACCTTCGCATAATTCTAGTGAAGCGATAGAAGCTTCTAAGTTAGTAGCACTAATTATTTACTATGGAAGAGTTGGACTTTCAAAGGAAGAAATTATCAAAAAATTAAGTTTAACTATTGATTATACGCCTTTTTCTTCTTTTAATACAACTTGTAGTGAAACACTACCTAATTGTTTGTATGCCTTGTTTTCCCAAAATAGTTTTAACGAAGCCATACGTAAAGTCATTTCTTATGGTGGAGATACAGATACTAATGCTTGTATTGTAGGCTCTATGGCAGAAGCTTTATATGGAATTGATGATGAGCTTATTTCTTTAGCTAAACAAAAAATTCCTAGTGAATTTAATGAGATTTTAGAAAAAGGATATAGTAAAGTAAAAAAATATCGTGTTACCTCTAATTAGTAGTCTTGTGGATATTTTTTATCTTTCCAATACCACCAGGTCAATTTTTCTTTATCCCAAGTATCATGCTCTGCATAATAAACAGCCATTCTAAACATATATAATTGACATCTATCTTCTTGGTAACCCTTAAATTGACAATCTTTTAAATACAGTTCCTCTGGATTTTTTCCTTTTAAATCTTCTACACAAGTAATTCCTATATTGTATAAATCTTCTTTGGTATTTTTGCCAATATAAGGAATTTTCAATAAATTGGTTTTCATTTTTTACTTTCCTCTTTTCCTTTTATTAAATAAGTTTTCCGAAATTGAATAATACTAGAAATTAACATCCATATACCAATTAAAATAAAGAATATGCCAAGAATTTTGTTCTCTTTTAACACAATGATTCCTGTTAAAAAGATGAGTCCGATGACGAAAATAAAAAATAGCATAATCAAAATAATGAAAAGATACCTTAGCCATTTAGGTAACTTTTTATTTTTGCTTGCTTCCATACTTCCTTCTAAAATAAGTTCTAAGATAGATTCACAAATATATTCCATGATTCCCCCTAAATCGATATTTTAATGATAATAGTATAGCAAATTTTGAAAAGTTTTACTAGGAAAAAGGCTTGACAATTGAATAAATATTCAACTATAATAAAAATGGTTGAACAATTATTCAATTATGCATATGTTATAGAAGGAGGAGTTATGGCAAAAAACGAGTTTAGTTGTGATTGTCATGTTATTCATCAAGATTTAGTAGACAATGTCTTAAAAAAAATGCCAGAGGAGAACACTTTTAATCACTTAGCAGACTTATATAAGTTAATTGGAGATACCACCCGATGTAAAATTTTGTTTGCCTTAGATCAAGATGAGATGTGTGTTTGTGATTTAGCAAACGTACTTAATATGACCAAGTCATCAATATCCCATCAATTAGCTGTACTAAGAAGAAGTGGGATTGTTCGTTGTCGAAGAAATGGCAAAGAAGTGTATTACACTTTAGATGATTTTCATATCGTAAAATTATTTGAAATTGGATTAGAACACATTAACCATAAAGGTTAGAAGGAGGTATTATGAAGAATTATAAATTTAAAATAGAAGGATTAGATTGTGCCAATTGTGCCAATGAATTAGAGGAGGCTTTATCAAAAATTGAAATCATAGAAAACGTTAGCATTAGCTTTATGATGCAACGATTAACGTTTGACTGTTCACCAGAAAATAGCAAACAAGCCCTAGATTTGGTAAAAAAGGTAATCAAAAAAGAAGAACCAGATGTAATCATTGAGGAGATGTAATTTCTATGAATAAAAAAGAAAGAAAACAATTGATAAAAATTATTATTGCCCTTTTGCTCATGGTACTTACTTTTTTTCTTAAGTTTGACAATAAAGTTTATCATCATGTTCTCTATATTATTGCCTATCTCATCGTTGGTAGTAATATCATCATCAAGGCTTTTAAAAATATGGTTAAAGGAAAAATTTTTGATGAAAACTTTTTAATGACAGTTGCTACCCTTGGAGCTTTTGGTATTGGAGAATTTCCTGAAGCAGTAGCAGTCATGTTATTTTATCAAGTAGGTGAATTGTTTCAAAGTTATGCCGTTGATAAATCAAGAAAATCAGTAGCTAGTCTTATGGATATAAGACCAGATTATGCCAATGTTTATCGCAGTAGTGAAATACAAAAAGTAAGTCCAGACGAGGTAAACATTGATGAAGTAATATTAGTAAAACCAGGAGAGAAAGTGCCATTAGATGGAGTAGTGATAGAAGGAGAGTCGTATCTTAATATGCAAGCTTTAACAGGAGAGTCAATTCCTTTAAAAGTAGCAGTAAATGATACCGTGCTAAGTGGCGCTATTAATAATGATGGAACATTAAAAATAAGGGTGAGCAAAAAGTTTTTAGAATCTACGGTTAGCAAAATATTAGATTTAGTAGAAAATGCCAGTAATAGAAAGGCAAAATCTGAAAATTTCATCAGTAAATTTGCTAAGTATTATACGCCCATTGTTGTTATGATTGCTGTTATTTTAGCCCTTGTTCCTCCATTCATCATCAAAGATACCACATTTGCTACATGGATATATCGAGCATTATCTTTTTTAGTCGTATCTTGCCCTTGTGCTTTGGTTATTTCTATTCCCTTATCCTTCTTTGGTGGAATAGGTGCAGCATCAAAACAAGGAGTATTAATTAAAGGAAGTAATTATCTAGAAGCATTAGCAAACACGGAAATTGTTGTTTGCGATAAGACAGGTACCTTAACAGAGGGTGTATTTAAAGTACAAAAGATTGATGCGATAGGATGCTCTAGTGATGATTTATTAAGATATGCTACTTATGCTGAAAGTTATTCTAACCATCCGATTTCGCTATCGCTAAGGCAGTCCTATCAAAAAGAAATTGATGAAAAAATGGTAACAGGTGTTAAAGAGTTTTCTGGAAAAGGAATCACCGCGGTAGTAGATGGGAAAACAGTGCTAGTGGGAAACGAGAAGTTAATGCGTGAATTTGATATATCTAGTCAAAAAAGTGAAGAAAGTGGTACAGTAGTTTATATAGCTATTGATCAACAGTTTAAAGGAGCCATCGTCATTGCTGATAAAATTAAAGATGATTCGTATCAAGCGATAAAATTACTAAGGGAAAATCATGTAAAAAAAATTGTTATGTTAACTGGTGACCAAGGGAAAATTAGTAAGGAAATTGCTAAAGAGCTTGAAATAGATGAGTATCATGCTGAATTATTACCACAGGATAAAGTCTCTTGGGTAGAAAAATTAATGACAAAGAAATCCCCCTTGGGAAAACTTATGTTTGTGGGAGATGGAATGAATGATGCTCCTGTATTAGCGATGTCTGACATTGGTGTTGCGATGGGCGGTCTAGGAAGTGATGCTGCGATTGAAGCAGCAGATGTTGTCATTATGAGCGATGAACTAACTAAAATTGCAACGTCTATTCAAATTTCTAAAAAAACAATGAAAATAGTAAGAGAAAACATTGTGTTTGCTATTGCTGTAAAAATTATGGTATTAATATTAAGTGCGATAGGTGTAGCCAATATGTGGATGGCTGTATTTGCTGATGTAGGTGTATCTATTTTAGCTATAATAAATGCTCTTAGAATATTAAAAATGAAAGTAGAAAAATAGTTAAAGGTGATTTGGGTGAATAAAATAATTTTAAGCATTGATGGAATGACTTGTAGTGCATGTTCGATAGGATTAGAAAAATATTTGAATAAACAAAAAGGGATAAACAAAGCTACGGTGAATTTAGTCTTATCTTTAGCTACCATTGAATATGAAAATCTAAGTAAAAAGGATTTAGAACGATATGTTAGTGAAGCAGGTTTTACTAGTTTAGGTGAATTTAAGGGAATAAATGAAAGTGAAGATAGGCATAAAGATAAGACAAAGCTCATTGGTTTAGGCCTTTTCCTTATTTTTATGATGTATATTTCCATGGGACATATGATAAATTTACCTAGTGTTCCTTTTCTTAATCATTATTATCCAAAGGTATTTGCTACTACTTTATTGGTGTTTACTTTATTATTTCTTTGGTATGGACGTGACATATTAACAAGTGGTATTAAGAATTTATATCATAAAATGCCAAACATGGATACATTAGTAATGTTTAGTGTGTTATTTAGTTTTTTCTATAGTATTTATGGGTATATCCATATCTTATTGAATCATCCTATATATATGTCTAGTTTATATTTTGAATCTACTTGCATGGTTATTTATTTTATTCAACTAGGCAGGTATTTAGAAAATATCAGTAAGGAAAAAACGAAGTCAGCCATAAAAAAATTAGTGCAAATTACTCCTTTAAGTGCAACATTAAGTGTAGATGGTAAGGAAAAGCAAGTAACTATCGATGAGGTAAAAAAGGGTGATATCTTAATTTGTAAAGCAGGAGATAAAGTAGCTGTTGATGGAACTGTGGTTAGTGGAAAAACTTATGTGGATGAGAGTTTTATTACAGGAGAGAGTGTTCCTGTGTTAAAAGAAAAAGGAAGTAAGGTTATCGCTGGTGCTATTAGTTATGATGGATATATTTTGTATCAAGCAACAGGAATTGGTAGGGAATCTACGATATCAGAAATTGTTAAACTAGTAGTAGAAGCGACAAATACGAAAAGTAAAATACAAAAATTAGCCGATCGAATTAGTGGATATTTTGTTCCTATTGTACTAATCATTGCTATATTAACTTTTCTTTTCCAAATGTTATTTGGTGTTTCGCTAGAACAATCGTTAATTCATATGATTACTATCTTAGTAGTGGCTTGTCCTTGTGCTTTAGGCTTAGCTGTTCCTTTAGTTATCATGGTAAGTAATGGACGGTGTGCTAAGAAAGGTTTATTTTTACGTGATGGGGAAGTACTTGAAAAAGCAAAAGATATTGATACGATTGTATTGGATAAAACAGGTACATTAACATATGGTAAGTTGAAAGTGTTTAAACTATTTAATTATTCTAAGTATAAAGATGATAAATTATTAAATATTGTGGCAAATCTTGAACACGGTTCTCATCATCCCATTGGTAAGGCATTTGATGTAGAAAAAAGTTTGGAAGTAGAAGAGATTAAGACGTTAAATGGTATTGGTATTTATGGAAAAATAGAAAAAGACGAATATTATTTAGGTAATCAAAAGGTATTAGCTAAGTTAAAGTTGGAAGAGAATAGAAGCAAGGATTATAACTTTTTAACAAAGAATGGTTGTAGTATTATTTATGTTGTTGAAAATCAAAAGGTTATTGGATTAATTGGTGTTCGTGATACGATAAGAAAAGATGTGAAAAAGACGATAGATACGTTTAAGAAAATGGGAATTGATGTGATGATGTTAACAGGAGATAATGAAGTGGTTGCTAAGTTGATTGCTAAAGAGTTAGGTATTAGTAAGGTTATCGCTGATGTTCTTCCTCAAAATAAAGAAAGTGAAATTAAAAAGTTGATGGATGATGGGAAAAAGGTTGTCATGGTAGGTGATGGAATCAATGATGCACCTAGTTTAGTTAGTGCTTTTATTGGTATTAGTATTAATGAAGGATGCGATGTTGCGATGGACTCTTCTGATGTGATTTTGATGAATAATGATATTCAAAATATTTTAGATTTGATGAAAATAAGTAAGCAATCTTATAAAGTAATTAAGCAAAATCTCTTCTGGGCATTTTTCTATAATATGTGTATGATTCCTATTGCTATGGGGCTTTTAGAACCTTTGGGTATCACGATGAGTCCAATGCTAGGAAGTATTGCCATGACGTTTAGTAGTTTAACGGTGGTATTCAATTCGCTAAGATTAGGAGGAAAAAAGGATGAAAGAAATTAAATTGGTTATTGATGGAATGAAGTGTGAAGGATGTGTTAATCGTATTAAAAATGCGATATCTGGGATAAAGGGCGTAGAGGATATTACACTTTCTTTAGAAAATAAGGAGTTAACGTTTACAGTGAAAAAGGATAAATTAGTACAAGAAGTCATGGAAAAAATTGAAAATCTAGGTTTTCAAGTAAGTGATGAAGCAAATATGATATAACAAAAAAGGACATTAGTCCTTTTTACTATGGATTAATAGAAAAACTTATTCCTTTACCATAAGAATGATAATCTTTATCTACCAAAATATCTTGTCCAACGAAAATTAAATTGTCATAGACTTCTGATAAGGAACTTTTAACAAATCCCGTTTTGCATTTTATATCTACATAAGTGTTACATTCTTCTAAATTGGTTTGAACTAAAGTATAGTAAGCCTTATCTGTTTTTATTAAAGCACCACTCATATATAAGATTTTCTCATCCTCGGGAATAGTTCCTAATAAAAAGTGTTTGTTATTATCATCAACATAAAATATTTTATGATTTTGCACGATGATAATTTCGTTTGAATAACTATCATTGTAAGAAATAAAGTCAAAATTTAAGGAAGTTATCGTTTTGTTAAATGAATAATCGTATCCAGTTTTTTCCTTGTATTCATTTGGTGTTAAGAAGGTTAATTGTTCATTATCATAGTCTGTAATATACACTGGTTCTTTATCTTTATTATAAATGATATTAGCGTAAGAAAAAGATGATGCTCCACTATTGTATTCTGTTTTTATACAATTTTTATGATTAGAAAATAATTTGCTACTATTAAATAGATAAATATCTCCATGAGAAGTAACAAAATAATCACCTTGATAAGAAACGGCATCTTTTATCTCTTCACATTTTAACCCTTCTTGATTAGTTGGACCCCAGCCGTATCCATAATTGTTTTCTCTAATAATTTTTTCTAACTTAGAATCAGTGGAACATCCTGTTAGAAAGAAAATTATTCCAATAAATATAATCAATTTTTTCATGGTATCTCCTTTCGCCTTTATTATAGCAAGGATATTTTTACTTTTCAAGTATGCAAAGTTTGAAATTACCTAGTTAATTTTTTGTAAAACTGATATAATAATGAATGTAATAAAAGGAGTGGATATTTATGGAAAGTTATGTTGAGGTAATAAAAATAGCCCTTTTGGCTTTTCCTTTTTTGGCCTTTTTGATGAGTGCTCCTTTTATCTTGGTACAATATCATCGATATGGCTCTATTTCTTTTTTTAAAGCACTAATGATTTATTCATTTGCTCTATATTTGTTATGTGCTTATTTTCTAGTGATTTTGCCTCTTCCTAAAATTAGTGAAGTCGCTTTATTAACTACACCAAGAACACAATGGATTCCTTTTCATTTTATCACTGATTTTATCCATCAAACTTCTTTTCGCATTCAAGATATTCACACCTATTTAGTAGCTTTAAAAGAGTCCTGTTTTTATGTTCCGTTATATAATGTTTTCTTAACCTTACCTTTTGGTATTTATTTAAGATATTATTTTAAATGTGATAAAAAACGAATTATTCTTTATACTTTTTTACTAAGCCTGTTTTTTGAATTAACTCAGCTTAGTGGTTTATACTTTATTTATCCAAGAGGATATCGTTTATTTGATGTGGATGATTTAATTTTAAATACCTTCGGTGGGCTTTTAGGTTATGTAATAGCTAAACCTCTATTAAAAATTTTACCTAAAACAAATGAAGTAGATGAAAAAGCTAAAGAAAAAGGAAAAGTCGTATCAGGTTTTAGAAGAACAACTTGTTTGTGTTTAGATTTCTTCTTATTCTTGCTATTACATCTTCCATTAGAAATGATGTTTTCCCATCGTTTTAGTAACTATTCTATTTTGGGTTTTTCTATTTTTATTTATTATTTTCTTATTCCTACTATTTTAAAATGTAGTACACTAGGAGAAAAGTTTTTAAAAATTCAGGTGCAAGATGAGAATAATTTACCAAAGCTTGTTAAGTTTTATTTAAGAAATATCATTTTCCTTGTTCTATACTTTGGTATTCCTTTTGCCTTAGGATATATTTTAATGCGTTTTCATTTTGGAAATATTTTAGTAGAGTTTATGGGTGTTATTTTCTTGGGTATTATCTTTTTGCTGTATATGATTAGTGGTATTAAGTATTTGTTTACCAATAAGAGAATGCTGTATGAAAAATTAAGTAAGACACATCTAGAAAGTACGATAAAATAGCTTATTGCAATTTGTAATATTTTATGTTAGAATGAAACCATAAATTGTTGATGAGGACATAGTTTATTTCTAATTTTTATAGAGAGTTATCGTTTGGTGAAAGATAATAAAATGAAAAATAAATTCCTACCTCTAAGAGAAATGTAAACATTTCCGGGGAATCGCCGTTATTAGAATAAAGATAAATAAAGGATGGTACCGTGTAATATGCACTCCTTGACCATTCTTTTTTTGTTTTTTCTAAAAAAAGTAAAAGGAGAAGAAGAAAATGAGATTAAGTGGATTAAATATTAAAAAGATTAATTTGAATGATGTGGATAGTAACTATTCAGGACAAGATATTTTAATGAAACTAGGAGAGTTGTACCAATATGAAAGTGGTATCTATGGTTATGGAAATCTATGGACAAAACTTGAGCGAGCTGTTGAAAATATTATTATTGAAGAATTAGATAAATCAGGATGTATTCAAGTAGAGTTTCCTAAAATGCAACCTAAAAAAGTGTGGGAACAATCAAATCGTTGGGATATGTACACCAAGGAAAATGATATTATGTTTACGATAGATAACAATCTAGGAGAGTATGGACTAGCCCCAACGGCAGAAGAATGTGCTACCATTTTTGGTGCTAATCGCTTATCCTCTTATAAGAATTTACCAGCGATTTATTATCAAATTGGAGATAAGTTTAGAAAAGAAATTAGAACAAGAGGGTATCTATTTCGTCCAAGAACGTTTGTCATGATGGATGCGTATTCTTTTGATAAAAATGAAGAAGATATGAAAAAGTCTTATCAATTGATGCATAATGCGTACATGAATATTTTTAAACGTTTAGGCATATTTATTGTTCCAACGGTAAGTGATAATGGAGTAATCGGTGGCAAAGTTGCCGAAGAATTCCAAGCCCCAACGCATTTAGGGGAAGATAAGATTTATTATGATAAAGAAAATCATATAGGAATCAATCAGGAAGTGTTAACGTTTGATAATAAGGAAGAATATTTAGATCAGTTAGGTATTAAGAATATTGCTACTTTAGAAGAATATCAGTCAGTAGAACTTGGAAATAACTTTCAGTTAGGAACTAGATACTCGGAGTCAATGAAGCTATATTTTAAAGATGATAAGGGAAAAGATTGCCCTTACTATATGGGGTGTTATGGTATTGGCTTAGGTAGAATTATTGCCGTATTAATTGAAAATAATGTCATTAGAAAAGAAGGAAAAATAGAAGGATTTTCTCTACCTTTAGCAATAGCTCCATACAAAATTCAGATTGTCTATAAAGAAGATAAAGAGGAAATTGCTAAGAATTTATATGATAAATTAACGAATTTAGGAATTTCTTCGATTATTGATGATCGTGAAGGGTACTCTTTAGGAAACCGAATTAAAGATGCTTATACCTTAGGAACTCCATATATTGCCATCATTGGAAATCATGCAACAAGTGATACGATAGAAATCGAAGCAACTAAGACGCAAGAGAGATTTAATATAGAAATTAATAAAATTGATGAATTATTTAAATAGCATTAAATTTATAGCTTGTGAAGATATTCATGTTATGTTAAAATTTTATCATAATAAAAGGTAGGAAAAGAGGTGTGTGATAATGAACAGGAAGAATCAATTTTTACGCACTAAAGTTTACCAAAAATTAACTAGGGGGGGGGGTAGTATTTAAAATAAAACCCTTTAATATCAAGGATGAGAAGAAATTCCCATTCTTTTTATTGCTCTAATTTATTATTTGCTAACTTTTACCAAAAATCGACAAAAATAGGATAATATATAAGAGATAATGATAATGAGGGGCTAAAATATGAAAAAGAAAAAGATATTTTTGATAATTTTAATAGGAATTATGGTATCAGGAATTGTACTGATGTATTCTTCTTATGCACTGTTTTCAGCAAACCAGATAAGTAAGTCAGCCATCACCATTAAAGTAGGAACAATGA
>CASRZP010000005.1 GCA_949440065.1 uncultured Bacilli bacterium | reverse complement strand
CGACTTATTGCTTTTTTTGTATATAAAAGGTGTCACATCAATTGTAACGCTACATGTTATAAAATTTACTTTGTCATCTGATTAATGACTTTTTATGAAAAATTTAGTATAATAAAGATATTTAATATACAGATAGAGTGAGGAAATAGCATGAATAGAAAAAAGTGATGATATTAATTCTTTTTACGATCGTTTTACTTAGTGGAATTACTATGCTTTATTCTTCATTTGCTCTATTTTCCATTACTACCATTAATCGTTCTGTTATTACGATAAAAGTAGGAGAAATGATTCCTACATTAAAAGTCGATCAAACTATTACCAACAAAATCACAGTAGCAAGTGGTGTAGAAAAAACATTTACTGTTACTTTAACCAATGAAAACTCAGCATCAGGAAAATTTTTATTATATTATACTACTACCCTACCTGATGAAGTCAGTTTTGGCTATTTAGAAGCTACGGGAATAAATACTCCTCCTAATGAACAAGGAATTATTTTGGAAAGTAATAAAAGTAACACTTATTCTTTAAAAGTATCCAATTATTCTTCTAGTATTACCATTTCCTTAACTACTCTAGGAGGATTATCTAATCAACCATTAAGTTTACCTATAGGAGCCAAAATTATTAAAAAATACGATACTAGAAATAAAAATATTTCTCACATTTATACCTATAATGCCTCTAGTTGTATAACGGAAGAAGAAGCAACTTGTATCGAATTAGAAACAGCACCTGATACCTATCCTGTTGCCACAATTATTAAGTACAAAGTAAATGACACGAAAGAATTATATTTCCATGTTTTAGCAGATAATGGCAATACTTTAACGATGCAGCAGCGAGAAAATACCATTAGCAAAACTTCATGGTACTCTACTAGTAATGATAATACGAAAGGTCCAATAACCGTATTACCTATATTAGAAGAAGCTACTAAGGAATGGACTAACGTACTTGATCAAACGTATACTCTTGGTACTACCATATTAAAAGATAATCGTTTCACGGGATGTAGTCTTACTAGTTGTACAATGAATCGATATACTTTAGCTCAAAGAACAGCCAAGGCAAGAATGATTACTATGCAAGAAGTCATTAAATTAGGATGTAGTGCATCTGACAACTCATGTCCAGTGTGGATGCATAATTATCTTAATACTTCAACTTCCTATGGGGGAACTGTAGATTATGGTACCGATTATGGTTATTGGACCTTATCAGCAGACTCTTCTACTACCACTTTAGCAGGAAGTGTACGCTTTAGAGGTTTTTCTACTTATTTAACAACTTCTAATCCAAACTCTGGCGCCCGAGCAGTTGTGATGATTAATAAAACGATGAAAAAATAATATGTCTATATCAAAAATACTAAGAACATCAATCCTTAGCATTTTTTTCGTTTATTGATTTTGATTTCGTCTTAAGATGTACTCTTGATAGCCACCTTGAACGTTGATGACTTGATAACCAAGTTTTTCTAATTCAAGCGTGCATTTTTTGCTTCTACTACCAAATTCGCAGTATACATAATAGGTATTATTTTTATCTAAGTATTTATCTGGCATCATTAATAAAAAGTTCATGGGAACATTGATGGAACCAGGGATATTTCCTAGTTGAAATTGGTAGTTGTCTCTAATATCGATAAGATGAATGTTCTTACCAATTTGTGGAAGTAGCTCCACTATGGAAATAGATTTCATTATCCACCTCATCATATTATATGATAATATAACTCATTTCGTGAACGATAATCGCCATCTATTTTAACACTTCAGAATGACTTCCCATTGCAAAAAGTACTAATACTAAGTTTTCATCTTCATACTTATAAATTAGCAACCAATCAGGGGTAATATGACACTCTCGGCAATTTTTATAAGTTTTATCATCTATCAACTGATGGTCCTTATATTTTGGATCCAATTGTTCTTTATTTGCAAGTTTAACTACGATTTCTTTTAATTTTTCTACATTTTTATTTTGTTTTTTTATTTTCCTATAATTTTTCTTAAAAGTAGTTGTTACATCTACTTCATATTTGGTATTAGAAACATCAAATTTCATTATCTAAGTCCTCAAAAAGCTTATTCACATCATGATAACCTTTTCTTTTTCCCTCTTTTATTTGTTTGATTATCTCTTCTCCTTCTTCTAATGCGTCTAATAATTCATCACTTGGTTTGGGATTATTGATTTCAAAAGGTATACCACCTTTTTTTATTAGTTGTTTTAAAGCCATATTGAAGTATGTACTCATATTTAACCCTAAATCTTTTAAAAGATTTGTAGCTTCTTCCTTATCTCTTGTATCTACTTGTACATTAATAGCACTTGTTAAACTAGCCATAATATATTCATCTCTCTTTCTATTCATTAGAATAACATTTTTTTACACAAAAATCAATAAATCAACATTATTTTTATACAAAACAACATTATTTATATAGTTATTATATGCAAAATCATAAAAAAAATAGAACTCCTCTTACTCTTTTCTTATATAACTTTCTTCTTTTTTTCTTTCTAATTTTTTTAAACTTACAGGAAACAATGAAGCTGAATAACAATAATCATTTTTTATATTTAATTTTACTACATAACAAGTAATTTCATTTATTTTAGCATAATACAATAACGAACCTTTTTTCTTATCAAAGTAGGTAAATTCTGGATTATTTAGTGCATTAGCAATATTATTTAAGGCATTCATATAATTTTCACTTGTTTGAAATTCTTTTACATGCTTTGCTATGTGTACATAAAAATCTAGTGACTGTACAATTGGCCGATCAACTAATTCAGACATATTGTGATAGAAAGCTATCTTTTCAGTTATTTTTCCAACAGTTTTTACATCTTTTTTTTGCCATGCCACATTTACCTTTCTATCAAATTAAAGCCCGCGAATTATCGCAGGCTATAAACAATTACGTAGTCTCCCAGTCCTACATGTATTCTTTCAGTCAAAGACCTACTCAAACTTATAAAAATTATAAGCGTAGCGAAAGAAGAAAATTTTCGCCCCCTAATTGTTCAATTTTATTGTACTGTACATTCATGTTGATATTTGTCGTTTTGTGAATGCACGAATTGAAAGATGATTCTTTCAATATGTGGTATATTATATCAAATTAATCATCAAAAAAGTCATCAAAGAAGTCATCATTCTCTTCATCAGCAATTTGTAAATTATCAACTTTCTCTTGATGAACTACAGCACTACCTTCTTGTTCGTTAATCGTAGGAGTAGGCATTTTCTCTATAGCTGATTGAATTCTTGATTTAGGCATAACAGGTTCTTCTTTAACATCTTTTACCCTTGGTAATTCATCTGGATTAGCAAAATCTTTATAAGGGTCAATTCCCTGTTTCTTCTTTTTCTCTTCTTCTTCCTTAAGACGTTTTTCTTCAGCTTCAATCTCTGCAATTCTAGCATCAATTTTCTTAACAATGGCATCTACATCAATATCGAAGTTATCTCCACTCATTGGTGATGGCATAGATTGTGGTGGCGTTTGCCTTGGAACAGATTTGGCTCCTCCTTGGAAGTTAGGCATTCCTCCCATCGGTGGCATATCTGGCATGAATAAACTAGGTGGTGTAAACGGTGGTAGAGAGTTCGTTGGATTAATGTTTCCACTATCACTTTCTGCTTGTTCCATCATATCAAACAATTTTTTACGTTTTTTCTCTTTGACAAATTCTCGTAAATCAAAGGTTTTTACAGGAACTTTTTCACGTTCTGGATATCCTGCTAGTGGATACTTTTTACCAAAGTCCATCTTAAAATACGGTGTCATCTTAGTTTTAAATGGTTGCATACGCATTCTTAAAATAATGGTTTCAAACTGTTTCATTCGTTGTAAGTCACTAACCGTAACTAATGGAGTAGATGCTGTTTTATCGTCTTTTTTAGACTTCTCTTCACCAGCCATCTTAGAAATTTCTTCTAGTGCTGCTAACTCTGTACTAATTAAATAAATTAAGTTACCACAGTTACCTTTAATGGTCTCGGCATTTTCTGGTCCATAAACTTTCTTTAACTGAGCAAAGTTTTGAATAATCATGGTAAAACGAATTTGTCTACTACGAGCTGCTGTAATCATGGTTGTAACATCTTTTAACGGTGGCATATTAGCAAACTCGTCTAGTAAAAAGTTCGTTCGAACAGGAAGTTTTCCTCCATGTTTTTGTGCCACATCAATTAACGTTTCGTAACATTGTTTTAGTAAAATCGTAACTAATGAGTGGTATGTTTTCTTTTCATCTTGAATAACAACGAAAAGGGCTGTTTTTTCTTCACCAATTTTATCAAAAGAAAAGTCACTATGCGATAACATTTCTGATAAGTTCTCACGAGATGCAAATAATTTAATTTTTTGTTTAAATACAGCTAAAATACTTCCCTTTGTTTCATTAGGTGCCATAATGGTACTTGATGCATTAACTGCAGCAGGACTAGCTGGGTCTTTTTCGTTAAAATACTCTTTAATATAAGTCGTACCACCGAATTTTTCTTCTCCTACGGTAGTCATTAAACTAATACTATTGATGTTAATCTCATCTTTTTTAGCATCTTCAAATAAACCTAGTGCTAAACCTGAAAAGTAATCAGCCGACGTTTTTTCCCAGAATGGATCAGCATTGGCACTAGCTTCATCATACAAAATATTTAATGCTAAGTCATCTAGTAGCTCGATAGCTTTATCTTGATTTCCTGCTTTATATACTTGGTATGGTAAGGATAATGGGTTCCATGCATTACCATTCTGGGGATCACGGAAGTTTAAAATTAAAATATTGTATCCTCTAGCACGTAGCATTTCTGATGTTTTTTCATAGATTTCACCTTTAGGATCGGTAATAATCATCGATTCACCTTTTTTAGCTAGTGACTCTACGGTAGGAAAAATGACGGTTTGCGTTTTACCTGAACCAGTGGCACCAATGACTAAGTTATGGTACTCTCCATTATCTACCCACATACCATCTTCTTTTAACATTAAAGGAACTCCAGCAACTGTTGCATTTTCTGCCCTAGGATCAACAAAAGATAATTCTGCTTGTAACTCTTTTTCTTTCGCCCATCTTGAATATCCCTTATCTTTTTTCGTGGTGGTAATACCCAAACCTTTTTCTCTATCAAAAAAGTATGATTTTACCGCCATGAATAATCCTGCTAAAGCTAGCAAATATAATACAAGAGTTGCTCCTAAATATTGTTTAGAAAACGCTAAGAAAGGGTTCAATCCTGAAAAAGTCCCTTCCCTTGCAAAAGTGGATAAGTTTACTACCCCAATTGCGACAATATAAAAAAGAAAAATACAAAACACAATAAAGATTAAGATATCTTTTGCATCTGCTCTAAATTTTAATTTCACGCTATCCACCTACATTTCAAAAAATTATATTTCATTATTCTTTTTTACTGTACCAATATATTTAATATACCCTATTATAGCAATAATTGCAATGCTTAATAATAAAATGATAACAGGAATTAACTCTTCTAGTTTGGTTTTTAACACGATAACTTTGCTATTATAAGATAGAAGGATATCTTTATTTTTTTCACTATCTAAATCAATATCCCAACGATAAAGGTTCAACTTTTTATCTACATAATCTGCATTATGTTTCACTACTTTAAAGGGTAAAACAATTTCAAAAGATGTAGCACCTTCTATCCCATAAGGGTTATTGGATATAGCTAAAACATCTTTATAAGCCAAGTAATTGCTAAAGGATAAGGAGTATATTCCTTTATTATCTTTAGTAATGGATATATTTTTATAGATTTTTGATAAGATATTATCATAATTAGCAAAATTAGTAATTTCCATCGTTTCTATGGTATTGGTAAGTAAGTTTGTCGTGTCTATTTCTTTAGTAATGTTTTTTTCTAGGTTATCCCTTAAAAGAGATGTGGTGTGTTGATTATACATATCGTTAAATAGTCCACTTGAACCCGTTGGATACGTATCTAACATATCATTGGTTTCCTCAATTTGTAAGTATTCTTTTACCTCATTATCTCTATCAATTTGCATTTGATATTTGATGCTACACCCAGTTAAAAAGAAGGAAGCAAATAAGATTAAAAATAGTAACTTATTTTTTTTCATCTTCTACCCTCCTTGACAATTATCATTATAGAAATTACCATTGGTGAAGAACGCATTAGGGTTAATGGTTCCTTTTCCAGCGACGTTTACTTGGAAGTGTAAGTGAGGTCCTGTTGAGTTACCTGAATTACCTGAGTGTCCAATGAGAGCTCCTGCTGCTACGGTTTGACCAGGACGTACGTTAGCACTAGATAAATGCATATATGTGGAATAGTACTTTTCTCCATTATAATTGTGTTCAATAACAATGTAGTTTCCTGCTCCACTGTTACAATAATTTCCTAGATAACCTCCTAAGGAAGCACAATCGTTACTTGCTTTATATACTGTACCTCCAGTTGCTGCATATACATTAGACCCTGCTGCAACACCAAAGTCAATTCCATCATGACGAAGCATTTGTCCCCCTCCTGGGTTATAGTATCCATATTGTGCTGTAATTCTAATATTATCTAAGGGTTTTACCGCGTTACAAAAGAAACCTTTACTATTTTGATCCATTGTACCATCACCTGTTGATGGATAATATTCCGTAACACCATTTCCATTTTCACCAGAACTTTGTAAAAAGGTATGATATAACAAGTAAATATCATCAACCATTTCTTCAATTTTTTCTTTTTTTCTCGATTCATAATCAGGCATAAAATCTTTATAGTATTCTGGCATAAAACGTTCTAGTAATAAGTTATAATAATACACTTGATTTTCTCTTTTCGATAAAACATACTGATCAGGCATCGTAGTATCACAGCATCTAGCCGTTGGGGTATCTCCACTTCCTTCATGGGCTTCACCTTTCGTTGGTGCCTCGCCTACTTCACATTCTCGCCATGGCATCCAAAAACGATAATTTTCATAATTATGCTCATCGGCTACTTTATCTTGCCATTCTACACCTTCAGGTTCATCGTTTCTTGAAACCATCTCATCACTTAGTGAATCTTCCATAATTTCTGATTTAAATTGAGGAGCACATCCCATAAATTTTTTATAATGAATCGTCTTCATCATGTATCTTGCTAAAAGTTCTACTTGATCAGCTGATTTTTTCAAACTAACATCCACTGGTTCATTTTTAATTTCTCCCATATGATTATCTGATTCGATATAATCACCAAAAAGAAATTGACTAAAAAGGGTCGCAGTAATTAAATCGGTATCAATTTCAATACCATATTCGTCTTTAAATTTTTGTTTCGTGCTTTCTAATATCTTATAAAAGCGTTGTTCTTCTTCTTTCGTAATTTTTCCATTTGTTATCGTGCTAATGGGAAAATGGGTTGCTGCTTTATCTTTATTATATAAGTTATCATGACTTACCACGATTCCTTCTAACATTTCATAAGTAGGAAAAATAGCTGTGATAAAGAAAAACACAATTAACACAAATGTTCCTATAATGATAATAATAGGAAGTAAAACGGGTAAAATAGCTTTCCCATGAAAGGTTCCCGAAGATCCTGTGGTATCTAAACCTCCCAAATCTCCCCCACTATCGTCTTTTTCTTGTTCCATTTCCCCTTCAGTATCGCTTTTTTTATTACCATCCTTTTTATCCATGGCATTCATTAAAGGTTCTGCTGCTTTTGCTGCTTGTTGTATTTGCGGATTTCTTGCTAACTGCTCAGCTGCTTTATCAATCAACTGGTTATTAGCAAGCCTTTTAGTGGCCATATCGGCTAGAGGTTTAGGAATACCATTTGCTTCCAAATACTTGCTTCCTGCTTCTTTAGCAACAGCTTTTACGGTATCTTTAGTTTGTTCGCATGATATTTCTCTGCCAATATGATCACTCCTTTCTTTAGTCAAATTTATTTTTAGAATCCTCCTCCGCTACCAAAGGAATCTAATTCTTCTTTGGTAACTACTACATTCATTCGCATACGACGACTTCCACATACGAATAAGGCTTCACCTTGCGAATAACGTTTAATACTTTCTTTTTCATTTTCGTTTAAATCGATTAATTTCGATAAGTCTTCTACTGCTTGTTTTCTAAGTCCCATGACAAGATAGTATGAAGCGTTATCAAAGATAGCTTTACCTTGGGTAATTACCGCTGGGTCTGTAAAGTCGGTAGGTTGTTGGGTAATAATGATGGTTCCTGTGTTATATTTTCTAGCACGACGTTGCATCTGGGCTAGGAAATCTGCACCTAGTACGTTATTACCACTTAATAAGACGTGTGCTTCATCTACTACCATAACGGTATCAACGCTAGAATCTAAACATAAGCCCCAAGCATACTTTAATACGTTAAAGAATAAGGCATTTCTAATATTGGTATCCGCATTCATTAACTCACGAATATTAAAGACGATGAAATCGGTATCAGAATCAATGGTAGTATGTCCATCGAAGTAGAATTTTAATTCTTTGGTTAATGGACGAATTTTTAATTCCAATCGCTCCATGATATCACGTTCATGCGTCATATCTGTCATGGATAAAAGTCTTCCTTTAATCGTAGCATACACATCACTAAACGTTGGATAATCTTGTACAACTTCACTAAATAAGGTTAGTACGTCTTCTTCAATAGATGGATCATAATACCTCATGAATGCTTTTAAAAATTGTAAAGTACGTGTCAATACGGTATATCCTAGTCCTTGTTGTATTTCTTCTTCGTCGGCATCAATGACAATTTGTAATGGATTAATCATACCATATTCTCCACCTTTACCAAGGTCAATGGTATCTCCTCCATAAAGTTTTGTCATTTCTTCCATTTCATTTTCTGGGTCAATTGCTACAATTTGACAACCATTACGAATGTGTCCACGTAAGATTAATTTTGCTGCTGTTGATTTACCAGATCCAGATGTTCCAAGGATAATGAGGTTAGCATTATTTCGATTGTTTTCTTTTCTAATTTTATAAAGAAATTGATTAAAAAGAATAATACCTCCTGAAAAGTCGACGCCAAGTAAGGTAGATAATCCTGGGTCTTTGATACTATCGAAAATAAATGGATACATGGCAGAAATGGTAACAGAGGGAATGGGTGTTCCTATTCTATCTTCAATATCTTGTTTAGGGAAAATTGGTAAAATAGATTTTAGTACTTTTTCTTGTTCAAAACGTAGGGAAATAGCTTTTAACTCCATCGCATCAAGATAGTTTTTAACGTTAGTTTTCTTTAATTCCAAATCATCTTTGGTATCCGCGGTTATCATAATGTGCATTTGAAAGTCGAAGATTCTTGCTTGACTAGCTGCCAACATGGAAATAAAGTATTCTAGTGACTCTGCATCTTGTCTTATTCTCTCTTTTACGGTTTGATCGCGTTCTTCTCGATATTTTACTTGTAAATCAGCAATTTGTTTATTTAACATTTTAGAAATCGTTTGAAAAGGTACAGGAATATGTTTAATAACAACTTTGGTACCAGGCATACTAGTTAGTGATGATAAGTAACCTGGTGCAATAAATTTTGGAAAAGATACAACGGATAATATAGTTGCATACTTATCGCTAATAAAGAAATCACTTGGATTAAATTGCAATCCTTTAGGTGCAATTTGTGATCGTAAACTCATACTCATAGAGGTGTCACCGTCCCAAATTCAGTAGTCATTCCCCCGTTTAGGAAGTTATCTAGAATGATACGTAAATCATCATTTGATGTTTGCATAGCGTTTAATCCACAGGTTGCTAGCCCATTAATCAATAGGCGAATTCGCTTTTGAATGATTTCTAGATTCTTCTCTTTAAATAAGATATAGTACTCAGTATCTACAATGTTGTTATTGATAAAGGTATTGCCTTTTTGAATGTCTTGACTAATTATTTTTCTTACCGTTGGAGAATTGGTATTGTTGTAAAGTAATTGTAATTGTGACATGTAAACAGAAATATCCACAGGACGATCGGCTACAACTAACCAGAATTCAAAATCGATCATGTTGTAGAAGTTTTTTAAGTTGATTAGAACGCTATCTTGGGATGCAGAGTCTAAGATGAAGATATTTCTTGGGGTTTTTTTAATTCCTGTTACTTTTTGTTGATTCATCAAAACAATCATACCATTTTGTATAGATTGAACGGGAACCCAATCTTCTGTGTATTTTGAACTACTTCTCTGTTTCATCTAGTACACACCATCCTTTCCAAATGTATTTTTGACGACTATTGATAAATTCGATTGCTTCGGTAATGACAACTAGTACGTTATGGTAATAAGGAACAGGAGCTACTAGTAAGGTAGCTGTTAATGCTGGAGCTAGTACGATAAGTGCGTCAGTTGTTGTTTCCATTTTTATCAAAAGTAGTAAAAATAAAGTAATGACGAGCCCTATTCCAAAAATCATTAAATCACGAGGGAAAAACCATCCTAAGATGAGGTTTCCCCTTTTTGAATTCGCTGGTATCAAATATTGATTCATAATTTATATTCCTTCCCTTTTTATTTTTAAATAATATCATTATTGTTGCCTTTTGAATTTTGACCTTTATTACCACCTGCAGAAGGTTTTGTACTTCCTCCACTAGATGGTCTACTCGTTGGTTGTGAACTAGTTACTGGTTGATCAACTCTTTGTGCTGGTGTAGATTGTGAAGGAGCAGATGCTGGTTGGCTTTCAGTAGCAAGAGGAGCCACATTATCTAAACGTTGCATTTCTGTTGCGTAACTAGCTGCTGGATTTTTACTTTGAATATCTGCATACTTACTAGCAAGTGTCTCACGAGGTCCAAAGCGTTTGTTATCTTCATCGTATTTATTATAAATCTTAGTAGCATCTTGTGAATATACTTGAGCTGCACGATAACGTTGACGATAAGCTTCAACTGTCTTAGAATCAGCACCACTTTGAATCGCTTGTTGATAACGTGCTTGCCATTTATCTTCTTCACCTTGAGCAGTAATCATCTTCTTCTTAGCCTCTGCCACCATGGCATCATTAATTCCATAGCGATGTGATACATTATGTCTTCTAGCACTAGTTTCCAAATTACGTTCTAATCCAGCTAATAGACCTCCTGTACGTTTTTCATCGCCTGATAAAATTTGTGCTGCATGATCTCGTCCAACGGACCATCCTGAACCTATTGCTTTACCTGTTGCTACTGCATTAGCCGCTTCAATTCCAGTATGGGTTCCACCAATTAAATTTCCTTTAAAGAAACCATTACCAGAAGCCATTGAATTGATTCCTCCTGCTAAAGCACCAAGAGTAAATGCTCCACCTACACCAAATAAACTTCCGCCAGAATCTTTTAAACCTAGAGAATTTTTAATAAATTTAGGTGCTTGCTTTACAAAGAAGAATAAACCTAGAACAAGGAATACAAACATAAAACCAGTATTTAATGGGTTGTCAGAACTACCTGCAATACCAGTAATAATTTTACTTCCCTCACCAGTTATTCCTTCAATAATATATAAAGCTAAATAAATCAAGCCCAACTGCAAGAATAAATCGATAAATGTTGAGAAAAAAGTTTTTAACCAAGCCGATAAAGTATTTTTACTAGCCTTTGGATCAATATAACTCACAATTGGTATAGGTGCTAACATCTTTAACACTAGTAATTTAAATAAACGAACAGCAACATTGATAGCAATACCAGCTAACAAATAAAGTAAAAATACTCCAGCTACTGTAGAAATTAATATCACATATTCATAAGCATATTTTTCCTTATCACCTGGATCTGGGAGTGCTGCTAAGTCCACCATTGTATCAAAAGTAACCTCTCCTTTAACCGAGGAGGATGGATAATAAAAAGCACGAAGCATAGATAAAGCCATTTGATTTCCTTGTGATTTTGCTTGACTAGTATCTACCTCTTGACTCAGAATAAATTTAGGAATGGCAGGTAAAATTACACTCTGTGCTTTGGTTACTAAATTAAACGCAAAAGGAAGACCAACAATCATGATTAATGTAATGATTACCCTTTGAACAAGTTTTCCTGTTCCTGTTTCCTTATTTGTCATTAATTCTGGATTAACAATAACTTGTACAAGGGAGAATGCCAGACGAAATAACATAATTACGCCAACAATAATATAAATTCGATTGCTAAATTTTTCTACAAAGTCAGCATCAATTTCAAGATTTGCTAAACTTAATATAACATCTAACACGAAACCAACGATATGATAAACTACCCAATCGATTACAGCAAATAACCATCGGACACAATTTATAAATGTATTACGTGGCATCATTTTATCACCTCCAAATGTAAGTTATTCCACAAGTTCCATCCACTTCATTAATATAACTTAAAATTGCATTTAATAAATACGGTAAGAAAAATAGCGCAACAGCAGCAATAAGTCTTTTAATAAAACGATTGGTGGCATTTTTTAATTCTTTTTCATCACTAGATACAACTGCTTTTCCAAAATCTAGACTACCAAGTAAAATAACTAATACAGGAGCAAAAAATTTCATATAATTAAAGATTTCTTGTAAAAATTCTACTAAACCATCGTCCAAAACATCAGTACAATTATCTCCACTGATTCCACCTGGACCAAAGATGTTTCCACCATTGTTTTCCGAACCTGGAGCTTTGTTATCCCCTATTCCATTGGCTTTCCAATCATCATTATTCGTTAAAAAATAGGTTTCATCCTGAATCCAATTCACAAGATTATTGATAGCATCTAATAGTACTGAGCCTGCCCCAAGTAGTACAAATTGTGCACCAGTAGAAAATTGGTACTGCCCACCACTTTTATAAACTAAAGACCTAGGGCATGTTCCATTAATCAGTGATTGACGTACTTCACTTAACGGCATAATAAACTCGTTACCTTTGGTAGGAAAGGGATTTCTTATGCTTTTTCCATTTTTATACAATAATACCGTTGCATTTTCATCATCTAGTTTTACTTCAAAATAATCACCTTTTATTTGATATTCACATACTTGTGTTTTTTGTATTTCACTTGAAGAATTTAATTTTTTATATACTACACTTGAATCATAAGGAAGTGCGGTATTTGAAAATTCTATATTACCATTAACCTTAGTAAAATACGCAGGACATGAATCTTTTAGTAGATTCAAGTTTTTTATAGTATTAAGCGGCACTTCACGTTGTTCACTGTCTTCTCCATATCGAACTAATAAAACATTATCTTCTATTCCATCAATATACGCTACCTCTTTATTTCCATCTTGATAAATACAATTTCTCGCATAATTATTGTAATTTTCTGAATCTTTCTTATCAGCTTTTACTGAAAACGGGAAAAATAATGATGTTAATGTAAGTAAACACATCATTATTATTGTTGCTTTTTTCATTTTTCCCCACTCCTTTATGATAGACTAGATACCTAGTATAATTATAGCATAAATCTATTAATCGCAAAATGTTTTTTTGCTTTTATTTTCTATCTTACTAATTTAATAGCAAGATTTATATTTTAAAGCATATATCTAGCTAAGTCAATAAATTTTACATATTTTTTTCTAAACAAAAAATAGCGTATTGCTATCTTTTAAGTTAACGAATTGTGTAAGGATTATTTTGTGTACCATTACCTGACATATACATTACGTCTTGATTTAACATTAATACAGGACGAACTCTTCCCATGGTTGATGCCAAAACATTTTGTACAGATCGATCAATTTTAAAAACACGATTACTTGCATTTCTATTTCCCGTGATGGTCCACCAGGCATCTTCGTATAAGGAAAAATAATTGTAATTACTACATGATGCTGCACTATCATAACCTTTGCAATTTTCATCTAGACTTGCCCTAATATAATCAGATAATGGTAATAGTCCAATGTATTGATTATCATAGCGTTCACTACACTCAATACCAATATCTTCATAAGAATCAAATCGTGAACGTTTTCCAATGCACAACGAATATGGGCTTAGCTTAGTAATATCATTTTTCGATAAATATTTAGAATCATTATACATTTTTTCTAAGGTACTGCGAATTCTACTAACAGAATAATCATTGATACCATTGGAGTTTCCATATTCGCTATTATAACGATTATCCCAAACAACATTATCAGTTTTGCCTATTTGAATGATCATAATTTTATTATCTTCGGTAATTTTTACAATTCTCCAATTTTTATTGGCAAATTTTAAATAATTATTGGGATTATCTCCACGATAAACATATTCTGTATCCATTTGGTATAACCCTGAACGATCGTTTTTAAATTTTTGTCCATCTTCAATTAATTTAGAAAATAATTCAATCGTAACGTAGTCATTACCACAGTCTAAGTAACCGCGGTAAGAGAAAGAATCATCAGCAACTTTTCGTACTCTCACTTCACCTGTACAAGTAACACCTTTTTTGGTGTATTTACTTAACGGTTTCATAAATTCAGCTTCAACTAATTGACTATCTGATACACTGATTTCTTCCTCTATATTGATTGGCAATAACGTATCAAACTTTTGGAAATAGTTTTTCGCTGAATTTTCCATCATCTTTTCTAACTCTGTATAACTTTTCGTATTTCCTACGATTAATCGATAAATAAAGATTCCAGCAACAACTAAAACAATTATTCCCACAATAATTCCTAAATATAGCAAAATCTTCTTTGCCATAGACGAATTTTTTCTTTTCATTTTTATCTCACCACTTATTCCTATCAACATTATATCAAATAACTTCTAAGAAAAAAAGAAAAATTTAACTGTATAAGAAAACCCTCTCATCAAGATAAGAGGATTTCTACTTCTTTTTACGGTTTAAAAATTCATTTTAATTATCATTATCTGTTTTTCCAGATGTTCCTTCAACACTTTGCCAACATTCTTTCCAATCATATTTATTTCCATTGGCATCAGTACCTTTAACTAAACTCATTACCAAAGATACAATAGTAAATACAAAGAATACTAAAACTGCTGCAATACAACGCTTGATTAATTTTCCTGTAGCTCCTTTAATTTCTTTCTCATCACTAGATAATACCGCTTTTCCTAAATCGATAGTACCCATGATAATCAAGATAATCGGAACAGCCATTTGAAGAATACCTAAGATACTATGAGCAAATCTTAAAATGGGCGCTAAGTCTTCTGGGCAATCTAGCATTTGTATTAAATCAAACATAATTTATACCTCTCTTTCGATAGCAATATCATACTTTATTTTTGATATTTTTGTCAATATCTATTTACACTACACATCTTTGTTTCCAAAGAGTCCACCTAGTTTTCCTAACTTATTCGAATCATCATCCATTGGTTCTAGACGAATGATTCCAAGCTTTCCTAATAACTCACGAACAGCATTAATGCTTTTTAATCGATCATTTAATGGTGGCATATTATAGAAAATCTTTGACTTAGACTCATATTCAAAGTCCATTACATCACTGTTAGATAAAAAACTTCTATTTAAGACAATTTTCTTTCCTTTTAACTGCTCAAATAAACGACGATTACGTCTTGTAGCTCTATTTAATGATAGAATGGATGGCTCTAATAAATATAACACATCGGTACAAGTTCCATCATCTGGTGCTTCATTTAAATCAATTAAAATGACATTCACATCTTTTTGTTTCAACAATTCCTTTGGTAGAAAATCTTTTGTCGTAGATACCATTGTTGAATCATTAAAAAATTGAAAATCACGTTTATCTACTTCAATGGCACTTACGGTTAGTCCAACTTGTTCTAACTCTTTTTTCATTAAGTAAATTAGTGTTGTACTACCAGCGTGTTCTGTAATATTTTTAATTCCTAAAATATGCACGCCACCTAAAACACCATCACTACTAGCCCCTCCATTCATATCGCTAATTTGCTGAATATGGGCAACATCACGATATGAATTTGGATGATCTAGTAAATATTTTACTCCATCGACGTTAGTTGTAAAGTTATAAATTCCAAGTGATACTAACTTAGATAGAAATGTTGTCGATCCCGTTAGTGGATCATTAGGAAGTAACATAATAATCTTTTCTACATCTAAGTTAATGGATAACTTTTGTAGATTAGCAATATTTTCATATTCTTTAATCGCAGTGACATCTAAAATCATTCTACCAAAGAAGAAGTTTTTAAACATATCGATAATTTCATCAACTTCAAATTCCCCTGATACACTTTTTATGATATCAATATCGAGATTAGCTAATGCTTGTTGCTGTAAATTAGATACAATTACATTCATATTTTATCCCCACTTACCATTCTATTTCACTGTTATTTCCTGAACTATATATCATTTTAGTCTCACCCTTAACTTGTAATATTCCAGTAAGTGGCAAGATTTTATTAATAATTGGGATATCTACATTGACGAAAGTAACGACGGAATAATAACTTCCTTTATAAGTTTGATTAATTCCACTATCGGCTAATGCTGCAAATACTTTTACGCAATATCCTTCTCCCGTCTCACAATAGTATCCATCACGTTGTAACACTCTAAAATAACTATCTGGAATACGATAATTTACACGGTTTAAATAGTTATGAATAGATGTCTTGGCATCTTCCGTTAGCCCTTCATGTTGTTCAATTAAACTAAGAATTTCGTTTTTTACACGGAATGCTTTTGTATAATTAACAGAAAAAGCTAAATACCCGTTTACTAGTATGATAAAAAAGAGAATGATTTGAATTGTAAATACTCCACCAATCGCTTCTTTCATCTAAAGTCACCTCAATTACTTATTATTAAAATCACGTACGATATACGTATAATCTGTTTTATCTGTTGTTGCATTATTCCATGTCTTGTTGATTTGTGCTTGAATATTAGGCCATAATAACCAGAAAAATGCTAATACTGCTCCTATTGCAATAATAGTAATAACGGTTAAGTTTAATTCTCCTGTAGCTGCTTTCAAAAAACCTCACTCCTTTCTATTTTATAAATTTATTATATCAAACAAGATAACAATTGACAATCTTTTTTATGTGGTTGCAAATAACATAAACATCGAAATCAAGATAATGATCATCAACCCAATTCCTGATACAACTAGCATAACCATAGTTTGACTTTCCATATGGTTAAGACGTTCTTTGAACTTCGTTTCACGAGCCTTATTTTGAAGGGATGAAACGGTTCTTGAAAACATCAAAAGTCGTTCTTGTTTTCGCTCTTGTGATCCGATTCCTAAACGGTATAATAAACGCATCATACGCATCGAATCACGCACAGGATAAAAATTAGCAAAGTCCATATACGGTTCAATAGATGAATCACCTGCATCAATTTTCGCAATTAAATCACGTAGTCCTGGTTTAAAGATTTCTGGTGCATCATCAATGGACTTACCAATGGCAACTGGTACCGTATAGTGTTGTACTAAAATTTCTAATCCTTTTAAATAGTATGGTAGCATTACATCAATTTCATGCAAATGTGCTTTATAATAATTTTTTAACTGCATATAAGTGATTTTATATACTAAGTAACCAATGACTAAAGCACATACAATGTTTAACATACTAAGAGAGGTTAAGAACACACACAAGAAACCAATGGCAACACCAAATCCTGTATATATTCTTTTTTTCATTAAATCATCGGCATTCACTTGCTCACCATAACGAGCATATACCAAAAAGTCAAAATCATCTTCTCTTAATAGATTGAAGTATTTTTCGTTATCTTTAATGAATTTTTGTCCATCAATGGTCTTATTGTATACTAAGATAAAGATGACGATGACTCCAATAATAAATATTTCCATTATTCTTCACCTATATTCTCGTTATAATATTTTTCCCCTTTAAATAGGAAATAACTATTGACTAGGATAATGGCATGTAATATTAATTGCATATACCATTTATCTAGTAAAAGGATATATGATTCACGTCCTAGGAGGTATTGTACTAACATGACCATTAAATATAGCATAATACCAAATTGAATAAAGGACTTATGGAAGGAAGTTCGCTCAATTCTATCACGATACACGCTTTCTACAAGCATATCGATATCTAGTTGCATATTATCCATAGACTCTCCTGTATCACGTGCACCTTCTTTGGTAATTTGTAAGAATAATTGGTGCATATTTTTTACAATATAGTATGGATATTTTTCATTCATATAGCGAATAGATTCATCGATACTACCATTACTGTAAGCTAGTTGTATCATGTATCGAACATCACTTAGAATAGGATCTTCTAGTACACCTGATTCACATACTCCTTCTAAAGCTTTAACAAAGGACTGAGTTGTAGCAAATTCCATGATAACGTTGGATGTATAAACTTGAATTTGTTCAAATAGGAATTCACTGTACACTTTTTTACATCGTAAGAAATTTAAGTATGGGATAAATGAGATCACAGCAACGACATAAATAATGCTAATTAGAATGTTATAAAAGTAAATGTAAGTAACTACCGCGGTAAAGGTTGCGAATATACCAATTTGCATTAAGTATTGTTTTTTTGTATATTCTTTTCCTAATTCTTTTGTTTTTTCTCGCACCATTTTAAAGGAGTATGGAGCAAACTTTGTATAGACTGTTCCTACTTGGTCACTAATGAATTTGGAAATGTTTTCTCCTTTATAGTTACGGTATAAAATAATGAATATCGCGATAACGATAATAATAAATAATTCCATAATTTCACCTCCTTAAATTTCTTCAATTACATCTTGAGGGGTAACTGCTTGTCCTTGAGCCATCGCTTGACTTGGCGTTGGATTCATCGGTTGTGCCATGTTTACATTAGGTGCTCCTGTTGTTTGATTAGCAATAGGAGTTGTTTGATTCGCTACATTTGGCTGCTTTTGTTCAAACGGATTATCTACTTTCACATTAGGATGAGCTTCTTTTAAGGAACTAATGGTAATTCCTTGACGAGATAGATAATCAAGTAAGTGTGCACTAGGTTCTTCAATAACACTGTTTCCTTCAAAATCTTTCTTATAGATAGTTCTTGACATAGGCTTATTCTCATCATCTACATAAAACTCTACAATTTCATCAATTTCACGATGGAATTTACCATATTTTTGACTATAATAAGCTTTAATGTGTACACCTAATTGAATGTATCTATAGATGGTAGATAAGAATTGATCAACATCAACATCGGTTTCCATCAAGCTATATAGACGGTAAGGAATGGCACTTGCTTTATCTGAGTGAATGGTAGATAAAATGTTGTGACCTGATGATATCGAGTTACGTACAGCACTAACCGCTTCAGCACTACGAACTTCGGATAGTAGTATCCACTTAGGATTTTGTCGCATACAAGTAACTAATACATCAGAGTATGCAGCAATATTATTGGTCTTCATCGATACAATATCGCGATGTGGATAAATTTTATCTAAGTGTAATTCTAGGGTATCTTCAATCGTAATTAGTTTTTCATTTTCTTTGGTGTGAGATGCTAGATATTTAACAAACTCGGTTTTACCTGAACCAGTTTCTCCACATACAATGACGTTGCAATGACCATGTACGCATTGTATAAGAAAATCTAAGATGTTTTCTGTTACATAATCTTCTTCTAACAATTTGTCTTTAGATAACCTAATTTTAGCTGGTGTTTTACGAATAACCAAGGCAATTCCATTCGTTGCAATGGAGTCATGTACGAAGTTAAGACGTAACTCGCTACTTTCTGCATCCAGAAATGGACTTGCCGCATTAAAGGTTACTCCCATAACGTTGGAACATTGGAAGGCTAGCTTTTCTACGAAAGGATCGTTTAGCCCTGCTACTTCTATTCTTTGGCTTCCATTCGTCAACGAGCGAATCCAAACTTGTCCATGATTGGTGTATGAAATATCGGTAATATCGTCATTGTCTATCAATGGTTTAAAAGCACCGAAGTCAATTTGTTCAAATATTTGCTCGTTCATTTTACCCTCCTATTATGATTCTGTCCAAACAGTTACACGGTTAATGAAATCTTTTAATTCTTCACTAGATAATGATACTTCCCCTGGTTCATCTTTTAGACTTTCTGCTGTAGGTACTGGAATTAGTGTTGTATCGTATGTTCTTAAGTAGCTAGCTTTACGTAGTAAGATATGATATTCTTCTGGTACTGCAAAAATCATTAATGATGGTGTTTTAATATCTTCTAGGTTTTCAAAAACGTTACGTCCATTTGCATCTTGTACAGCAAGAATTTTAACATTTTGTAATAATTTTCCTACCATGATTTTATCTGGTTCATTGGTTGGATTAGCTTCATCTTTTTTGTTGATGGCTTTTAGGTAAATATCAATGTAGTGACCTGGGAACATATTGTTACCATAAGATGCCTCGGTATCAATTGGAAAGTTATATAATACATATCCTTCTGGATAATCTAGAATGATACTTCCTGGAATAACTTCTTGTGTCGTTACACTTCTAGCATAGAACAAACTTCCTTTTGGAATAACGCTATCGGCATTACTAAATTTGTTAATGATTTTTGATACATCGGTTAATACTTCACCTTGAATTTGTTTAGTAGGCACTTTAGTGTATCCTATCATATCTTTTGTAATTCTAACCCCTGGATTAATAGTAACTTTAGCATATGGTACTTCTACTGGATTAGTAGCTGCTGCTACTTGACGGTTATATCCAAGATATAACACTACCATAGCAATGATAACCCCCAAAATTGTGACTGTGTTTTTGTTGGTAAGGAATCTTTTGATTCCAACGACTAAATTACTCATCGACTTAATAAACCTTCTTTCATCATATCTTCAATGGTTCTATTTTCATCATATTTTGTTTCCAATATCGCATCAATGCTATTTTTAATTTCAAAGCTTGAGCTATTAAAGGTAACACTGGTTGATGATCCAATTTTAATACTTACTTTAGGTGGTGTCTCGTTGATGTCATAAATTCTAATCTTGTAGTTACGATCCATGTTGACATTTTGAGAAAACCTTCTAACAAAGCTTTCGACGAAATGTTCTTTATCAATCCGAAGTTGACCTGTTAGACGATAGTATCCTAAGTCTACAGCATCAATCATGCTTGCTTCGGTTGTCTCCTTTAATAAATAGTAGTCTAACTCGTTTCCTGAGAAGTAGTTTTGAATGATGTTGACTACACCAAGTGCTAGTAGGCTAAGTATGATAATTCCTACTGTCAAAAATCCTTTACTCATTTTTCTTCCTCCATTAGTCTATATATATTTCATGGACTATTTTTTTGCAATCTTCTTCGCTCCATCCGTTGTTTCTAAAGTATGTGTAGCAAGAGTCGATGTTGAAGTAAGTATCACATGTTGTTGAATCTTTTTGATTGTTACATCCGATTAGTCCAGTTTTATTTAAGACATTATCACCATATTTTTCAAGTTCATTATGTAAGAAATTACTACTACAAACGTTTCTTCCCTTATCATCACGATAGCAATAATCATCGTAATTTAGGTAGCTTCCTTGACTACGATTATATTGGCGAACTTTTCTCATTACCGTTGGAGTTAAGGTAATTTCATAATCTAATTCATTTGAATTATCATACTCTTTATCAGATGTACCATAAATGGAATAACCTTTTTCTTCAATTTTCTCGGTTAAGTACACTGGTGCGATTGGATAATATCTATCCCATGTATTTGTTGCACTACAACTCCAGTTCCATCTAGGATCACGATCATTTGGAAAAACATCTGTTAAATCAATTGGTCTAAAGATGTATTGTATTCCTTTACCTGTTCCTTCATCTTCACAATCTTCTGTTACACAGTAGTATTTATTTCTTACTTTATAGTAACATGAGGTATTTAAGTTTACAGTACAATTTTGTCCAATGTTGATAGCGGATACATCAATATCGAAGCATCCTGGTTGCGTCATAATATCGGTATAGTAATATTTATCACCTCGATAGTAGTATGCACTCTCATAGAAATCTAATACGGTTGTTGCGTAAACGATTTCCCCTGTTCCAATTTTGATGTATGGTGCTTTAATTGTAAATGCGCCAGTATATTCTAACTCACCAAAGGTATAGGTATGTCCCAAAACTTTACCAGGTTGTTTTTCTTCAATGGTCATACTTACTTTATTGGAATCTGTTGTTGTCATACTTCCAGAGTAGTCGGATAGTGACTCACAGTGAGCAATTTCTGCTTCAATTCTTGCTTTTTCTTCTTCCCACTTCTTATGTGCTTCAACAGCTGCTTCATATGCCCCCAAATCAGCATCATATCGGTCTTGTTCGAATACTTGTCGGCAATTGCAACTATGTTCTCCGCATTCACAATAATCAATAACTGTTGGTTTAGTTCCCATAATAAGGGATGGAAGAATTGTTGGTTTGGTATTCCAAAAATCTTCTACTTCAAAAGAACAAGCACCTGTATTTGGGTTACCGCCTTCATCATCTTCGCACTCTTCTGGATTAGCATCGGCGTACGTTGGATCACTACAACCTTCAGGGCCTCCAGTACTAGGATTATCATGTACTGGAGGACAATCATCACAACAAGTTTCACATTCTGTGTACCAATAATCACCTGGATTTGGTTTCGGTGGTATCTTAGGTTCTGGTGGTATTGGCTCTGGATGTATTACTAAAGTACATTGATATTCTGTATCAACAGTAAACGGAAAATCAAAACCTGTTCCTGCTAAAATACCTTTTCCATCACTTCCCAACACGGGTCCTGGTATCTCTAGTCGTGATGTTTCCTTACATTCATAATGACATGAATTATTGACCTCTTCTGTATAAGAACATGATGCACTAGGATCTGGACACTCTGTTCCACTCGGTGGACAAGCATCAGCCAATACTACATTTGGTACTATTAGAAATCCTAAAATTGTTCCAAAAATTAATTTTCTTTTCATCTTCATTCCCCCTACTTCACCACGTATGGATTAAGACTAGTTCCGCTTCCGCTAACAATTTGTACATCACTTTTCAAATTGATAACAGGCCGTGCTACTGTCTTACTTTTACTATAATAATTAAAATTTGATTCAGAAAATGCAACATAGCCATTCAAAATAAATCCTACACTTGGTGTTTTCCATCCATTCATAATCCAAACTGGATTTGGCATATAACTTGGTTGCGTAGTAAACATCTCCCCCAAGCTAATTGTTCCTATTTTAGCAGAAATATAATCTTTTTTCAAGCCCTCATATCCATAATGAAAATTATTATTTGTAATATCAAATTCACTATACTCAATTTTATCTTCATTTAATCGATGAATAAAATCATTATTTAAATAATAACCTATATTTCCTTCTTGGGAAGGATTAAATTTAGTGTTTCCATTATTATCAAAGTAATGAATTAATTTACTTTCTCCATTTTCAAAGATATTTTGATTTAATACTAAGCGTGTTGTACCGTTTTCATTAACATGAACAATTCTCCAAAGTAAGTTAGAAAACAATACGTATTCACCAGAAGTATGTTTATTTAACTCCTTACTTTCATTAACCATGCTAGTTAATTGATATGGATTATCTTTTGTCCCCTCGCCACTATAAACTAAGCTATCTTTCTCAATGGCAATCACAGGTCTAACATGCATTGGCGTATAATCCCGATATTGTTTCATTTCGAATGAAGTCCTTTGATACGAATTAGCCTGTTGTCTTTCAATATAATTAACTTGATTATATGCATAATGTTCATAAAGTTTATACGATAATAACGCATAAGAACTCATTTGGTTCATATAAGTATCATTATTAGCAAAAGAATTTTGATAATCATTTAAAGTGATTGTTCCAATATCTAAGTTAATCGTTTGCATTTCATCTACATTATCCATTTTGTTAACTATCCATTCGTTATCGCTTTTAATGATATTTTCATTATCATTTAAATGTTTTTTAAAGTAATCGTTTAACCATTTTACCATATCAGAATTCATATAATCAGTAATTAAGTGCCCTACCATAAGTGTCGATACTGGCTCATCAGTTACTAATCTTATATCATTATCAGATAAATACATGATTCTCCAAAGAAATCCTGAATACCATACATAATTGTTATCAATATTTCCTTTAAAGATGTTCGACTCATCTGTTTTTGCTACAACTTCTTGACGTAAATAATGATTGACTTGTACTATCCTTGTTAAGGTTGTTTTATTTTTTAATTTATCTTCTATTGTATAAGTAACCTCATAACTTCCTACTTTGGAAGTGTCAAGTTTAGATGTATCAATGACAACTTGATTAACGGATATATTTTTATCTTTATTATCCTTTACTGATTTTACCCCTAATTCTTGATATGGCGTATTTAAGTCTAGTACAATAGTAGAATCACCATTTAATTCCATCTTAGGTCCTTCATGATCAGTCTTTGATTGATATTTTCCACAAGATAAATAAGTGTAATATTTGTACTCATCATCTTCTTTAATCACCTTTACCCAGCTATTTGTACTACATAAATCTTTTTTTCCTGGAATATGTAGGGCATCTAACCAATTAAATTTGTAAAGCATTTCTAAAGTAACAGTGGATACATCACCGTTTTTCTTTGGTAATTCACTTTTTACTTCTTCATAGTAATCCTTAGCGGTAGTAAGTAGTTTATCTTCCATTTGATGAAAAGTGATATATCCTTTTATCACAAAAATATAAAGTAGGAAGATAATAAGCACACAAAAAGCAACACTTAAAATAAGTATCAATTTACTTTTATGTTTTCTCATGATTTTTTTCAAATCCATCAAAGATCACCTCTACTCTAAATTATTATAACATAGAAATTCTTAAATCGACAACTATTTTATATGATAGACTAACTTTCTTTGCCTTAAGGTAATTTCTAAATTAATAAATGCAGCACTTTCGATATTAGCATCTACATATAAGTATAACCTATCTCCAATATATCTATTCCAACTTAACGCTAAGGAAAGGTTTGATGTATAAGTTTGTCCATCAATTTGGTAAACAATTTTTCCTTGTTTTTCTAAAAGATCTAATAATTCTTGTTTTTTATAATCATACGCTTGATAAGATAACTCTAATATTTTTCTATTATTTGAACTTATGGTTCCATTAACAAGATTACATTTATTACTATTACACTTTTCATAACGATAATCAAAGGAACTTGCGATTTGATAATTTCTAAACATAATGGGTTTATCATTGATAGTAAGTGCTGTTCCCATAATATAATCACTATCTTCTTTTACCTCTGATATATCCTTTGGCTTAATTCCCACTTTACGATATTTAGTTGTCATCCTATCGATGATTTCTTGATAATATAGGGCATAGTTTTTCTTTTTAACAAAGGATTTATCCACTTCATAGATAAGTAGAAAATTAGTCTTACTTCCTTCTTTCATGGTCTTTTTTTCATAAGGTGTTCCAAGGTCAATAAACGCTGCATTATATTTAATCACAGGAGCATAATATTGATTTTTATCCATTAAAAGAAACTTTTGTACATCCATTTGACGATCGATTCCTTGATTAACTACTAAAAGTTCAACAATAACAAAAGTTTTTCCATCAGTTTGACTAACGATGTTTCCTGCATAATCTTTATCGGTAATGTAACTATTTTTCACTGTGATACCATAGTTTTGGGCAACAAAAGTTTGATTTTCCCGATAAGTTACATGATTAGTTAAATAAATATAACTTCCAAAAGAGACTAAGACAATCGTAGAAGTAATTACTAAAGTATTAATTAGCAACTTATGTTCTAAGTACACATAACGCATCTCACGAATTCTTTTTCGTATTCTTCTTTTTAAATCATCTTTATCTATTTCAACACTAAATTCAAATTCTTCTCGGTCTTCTTCTCTAATTTCTAAGTATTCTTTATCTTCTTTAAATCCAAATTTCTTTAAATCAATTCCAATTGAACGAATAAAAAGTAAGATAACTAAAACAAATTGTGGCATGTTAAAGATAAATAAGAAGTCACGCAATAATCTAGTCTCCATTAAGTTAATTAATTGATCATCTAAACCTTGGAAATAACTTGATGTAACAGCAAACATGATAAATACGGCAATATATTCAACACAAATGGCAATATATAACATAACAGGTTTTTTCTTGACCATTAGTAAGTAAGCCATTATAGCGGATATTACAATCACAATGAGAGCTGATACATAAAATACCCAGTTAACATATAGAGTTACAGAATTTAATAGTTCGTTATAATAGCCTGATGTTAGATAGTCTTTTACAAAGTCTGATAATTGTAAATTTAAGTAGCAAATAACCAATGATAAAAGGAGCAAAACGATATTCATCTTGCGGAAATGCTTAATTAAAAATGCATAAGGCTTACGTAATACCATATTCTCTCCTACTTTCCTACTATAATAAGTATACCCTACTTTTAAAAAGAAAAAAAGTCTTAAAATTATTTTTTTAAAAACCGATTAAATTTGACATTTCTCCTTGACTTCTTTTTTAAAAGAAGCTAAATAGCACTCTAGTTTTATTTATATGGTTATCATTGTTGATATTTAAAAACAAAAAAATATAGATAAGGGAAATTAAATCCTAAATCTATATTCTATATGGTAACAAATACTATATGATAATTTTTTAATCAATATAGACTTCATGAACAATTTTACGACAATCTTCTTCACTCCAACCATTGCTTCTAAAGTAAGTATAGCAAGAGTCAATATTGAAGTAGGTATCACAAGTTGTTGAATCTTTTTGATTGTTACATCCGATTAGTCCTGATTTGTTTAAGACGTTATCGCCATATTTTTGTATTTCTCCATGTAAGAAGTTACTACTACAAACGGTTTTCCCTTTATCATCACGATAGCAATAATCATCATAATTTAAGTAACTTCCTTGACTACGATTATACTGTCTAACTTTTCTCATTACCGTTGGTGTTAAGGTAATTTCATAATCTAAGTCATTAGATGCATCATACTCACTATCGGATGTTCCATAAATATTGTAGCCTTTTTCTTCAATTTTTTCTGTTAAATACACTGGTGCGATAGGATAATATTTATCCCAAGTATTGGTAGCACTACAACTCCAATTCCATCTAGGTCCACGATCATTGGGGAACACATCATTTAAATCAATAGGTCTAAAAATATATTGAATACCTTTACCTGTCCCTTCACTTTCACAGTCTTCTGTTACACAGTAATATTTATTACGTACTTTATAGTAACATGATGTATCTAAGTTAACAGAACAATTTTGTCCAATGTTTATCGCATGAACATCAATATCAAAGCATCCTGGTTGCGTCATGATATCTGTATAGTAATAATTTTTACCACGATAGTAATAAGCACTTTCATAAAAGTCTATTGTACTTGTTGCATAAATAATTTCACCAGTATATC
>CASRZP010000004.1 GCA_949440065.1 uncultured Bacilli bacterium | reverse complement strand
TTGCAAGTTGCGTTATTAATATACCAAACTTCTTTCCTGATGTCAATATTTTTTTTTCATTTTCTTTTCTTTTTTCCGTTTGGCACTCGCTGCTTCGCACAACGTGTCTCCAATATATCAACTTTGTCTCTTTTTGTCAACGCTTTTTTTGATTTTTTTTTATTTTTTCTCCCTTTTTTACTTTGATGCAATAAATTTAAATTTTTCTATTTCAGATTTAAAACACTCTATTTTTTTATCATAGATAAAGTTGACCAAAGGTAACTCCATTATAATAAATGTTAACAATTCATAAAATAAAGCATGATACATTAGATAAGCCTAACAAATTTAGCAAATATCAAATATAAAATATGATGGATACTTTTAATAAAAATAAGAAGCTAATTTATCTAGCCTCTTTTCTTTATTGCATAAAATTACTTTACCCCTCTTCTTTTACCTTATGTCTAGCATACACGTTCACTCTTACCGCAAAACGTTTTGGTGTTGAATCTAAATGGGCATTTTCATCTATCCACATTCTTAAACGATAACGATGAATGGTTGTCCCCTCCTCGGTAAACTTTCCTTTTTCTAAGATCATCGCCCCCCCTGGTGCTCCTATTTCGGATGGATTATCTAATGGAGTAAAATGTGTTGGAGCAAGTGTCATATGATAATCACTATCTGGATCTACTGCACGTTCCAAGTACAGTTTTACCTCATCTTCTCTTAATTGAGGTAGTCCACTGTTATTATTTTGTTTTACAGCAGAAATTTCATATTCTACATCCATCGCTTTGGATAAAGTAGCCTGTATTGTAAAATCAAATTTTTGATTTGTTCCTGTTAAAGCTTTACCTACCTCATCATTCATTGGTTTTGCATCCATTAGAGCAATACCTGTATTTCCCTCTGTATAAGTTAAAGATACAGTTCCTATTTCAACATCACCACTGCTCCCACCTTTAGTATAAATATATACAGAATAACTACACCCAATAGTTGCAACAACTAATATGACAACAAAAAACATTAATAACAACCATACCCGATTTTTCTCTTTTTCCTCTTCTTCTTGCTCTTCTATTAGATATTTATCCACATATTTATCATTCACTGACTTAAACTTTCTCATGATTTCCTCCTACTTTATATATATCATATCACACAAACTCTATTTAGAAAAGTCAATAAATCCATCCTTTATAAATTGCCTTTGGGTAAAGCTTTAGCATACTTTCCCATTGGACTAAAAATAAGTCCGCAAATTTATAGATCAAACGTCCTGTTATCGTTTTTGTTTTAATATTAGCAAATGTTTCAATATAAATAATCTTCGCACCAAATAACTTTCCAATACAACACATTGGTCCTGCTGTATGAGCACCCGTTGTAATAATATACATAGGACGAATTTTCAAAAAAAGGAACAAACTCTTTACACAATTTAACATTAACTTAAAAGGATAACTCAACTTATGATCTTTTGTTCCATAACATAAGAAATGAATCTTATCTTGATACTTTTCTTTCAATGCCTCTACCATTTTTGTTTTTTCTGTCACGATAGAATAGTCATAATTATCAAACATCGTACTTAATTGTAGTAACTCTGAAAAATGTCCTCCAGTGGAAGAGATAAACATAACCTTCTTCATATTTCCTCTTATATTAATTCCATAATAATATTTTTTAAAAAATCACCACAATCTACTATGTGTAACCATGGTAAATCGATATTTTTTCTCATATATGTTAAATTAGTAATGTAAAGTCTATCAAAAATCCCATCTTGATAAGCTTTATCAAATACTTCAATTCCTTTTGTGAATAAACCAAACGTTGCAATCAAGTATACTTCTTTGCACCCTTTTGTCTTTAATTCTTTTGCTACTTCCAACATAGATTCACCTGAAGCTATCATATCATCGACAACTAATACGCTTTTTTCTTTAACATCTTTTCCTAAATATTCATGAGCAACAATTGGGTTTTTTCCATTCACCACTTTACTTAAATCACGACGTTTATAAAACATTCCCACATCACACTTTAATAAATCAGCATAATATCTTGCTCGATCCATTGCTCCTGTATCTGGGCTAATCACCAATAATTCAGACAAATTAAAATCATGATTTTGTAATAGTTCCTCAAGCATAATTTTAGTAGGATAATAATTTTCAAAAGACATGCATGGTATAGCATTTTGCACCCCTGGATCATGAGCATCGATCGTAATAATTCTATTTACGCCAAGATTACGAAGTTCCTGTAAAGCCATGGCACAATCTAGCGACTCATTTTCTTTTCTTTTATGCTGTCTAGATGCGTATAGTAAAGGCATAATAACATGAATTTTTTTTGCATTTCCTCTCATCGCTGATATTGTCCTTTTTAAATTCATATAATGATCATCTGGACTCATATGATTAAGTTCTCCATACAAATTATACGTACAATCATAATTTCCAATATCACAAAGAATAAACACATCCTTATTATGGACATCTTCCTTTAAAATAACTTTTCCTTCCCCGTTTCCAAAACGAGTTTCTATAGGAACAACTAAATTAGATAATATTTGTTCCTTTTTTAATGCACATTGTATAGATTCACCTAAAGAGATTGCCCCTTGTAGAGCGATTAACGATACTTCCTTCATTACAAACCCTCATCTTTCTAATGTTATTTTACCACAAAATAAAAAAGAAAAAAAGAGAAGAACTCTTTTAAATTCATCAATCAACAAAGAGTAAATAACTAAGTATGATAAATAACAGCAAGTTACCCTATTCTATTTTCTAATTTACCATATTAGCTAAAGTATTTACAGAAGTATAACCTTGAATAGCGTAACGTGGTAATAACATTTTATTATCTCCTACCTTCACTTTTCTACCACCACCGATAAATGCCATTGTAAAACCCGCTTCTTTTAGCAAGTCTACAGCATATTGGTTATATTCATAAAATGGATAACAAAAATAAGTTGTTTGGTTAAGTTTCTCTCTAGCAGTAGCTAAATCTGATAAAATCATTTCACGAGGTAAGCAACGAATTGGTCCTCCTTGTCCTCCAGGGCATTCTCCTGTATAATGCAAATTATCACTGTGTGAATGAACCTCTATATAGTCATTTTCAAACCATTCTCTCTCATAAGTAAGAGTGATTAAAAACATGGTAGCGTGCATCTTATATTCTGTTAAAATTTGACGACCTAAATCTGATAACCATCCATCATCAATAGTAATTAATACAGACTTTTTAGGCAAATTAATCTTTCCTTCTACAAAAAGCTCCATATCACGCATTTTCATATCATAAAAATGGTTATTTTTTAAATAATCCAAGTGTGCTTTAAATAAGTCTGTGTGAATACAAATAGATTGATTACACGCTTCTGATGTATCATTATAGAAAAAATGATAGTTCAATGTCGCAATTTCCTTTGCTTTTTCTAAATCACTATTATGGTGTTCTACTTGCTTTGCCTCCTCTTTTTTTATCCCAAGTAAGCGGTTAGCATATTCCACATAATAGTAATCATCCTCATTCACAATTAATGGCAAATTAACACCTTCATTAATTTCTAAAACCACTTGATCATTATCATAAAATATTGTTTTATTTTCCGTTACAATGTTGTAATCAAAAGGAATATAATTTTTATAGTGACGAGATGTTGCTGTTAAAGTTTCAATTGGTTCAATATCCTGATATGAGATATAATAAGGAATTTCTTCTAATGGAAAATATAGCGTATTCTCATCATAAATAAAATCTTGTTTTAATAACAATTCCCATGATGTTTCAATAGATCCCTTTTCCTTATAATTATCTTTTTCTTTTTTATACAGTTTGACTTTATCTTTCGTTTTTACATACGGTTTATATTTTTCTTTTAATATTTTTAAATGTTCTTCTTTTTCTTTTATTTGTTGCTTTTTTAATTTTTGTTCTTGTGCTTTGGTAAATACAAAAGCAAAGGTTATTATACATAAAATAAGTAAAATAGAACTTATTAAAAATTTACTCTTCATTGTTCTTTCCTCTTATTAACGTTCTTTTTACTCCACGACATATCCGATAAGTCCCTTTGGTCACTTTAAAGACGATTCCATTATGATCTAAGTTATTATAAACTTTATCTTTAAATTGATAAGGATCAAATAGTAGATAATATAAAGCTCTTTTGTAACGTGATTTAATTTTTATTTTATCTTGAAGTTCCTCTTTTTTTCCGTTAATCACATAAGTTGGCCACCATTTTTCAATACTATCCACACCGATATTCATATCATCTTCAAAGCTAGTCGTAGAAAAAATTTGCTTATCTACTGGTTTTGAATAGTGCGTATAATATTCTAATGGTAAAGATATATCACTTTTTCGATATGGTAACTTTACCCCATCAAAGGTATTTAACATTTCCTTCATAAAATCAATGCACCCTTGATGCAATAAATGGATTACTTGTAATTGTGTATAATCCAAATTATTTTCTCTTAACAGTGGTTTTACCTCTTTTCCTTCTAAGTCGTATCCGATGCAACTACCTTCTGTTGAAGAAAAATAGTGTTCTCTTATTCCACCAGTAATCGTTGGTTTGAAATCATAAAAAGTATGTATTTTAAAATTTCCAAGTTTTTCAAATTCCATTGCTTGATCATCATTAATATGAATAAAGCAAGCAGAAATTGGTTTATCTAATAATTGAGACAAAATATATTCTGGTCTACCACTATAACCGATATCAAAGGCTAATGTTTTTCCTTGATATTCCCTCATAAAATATTCCCTCATTCTTTTTCTATACGTTTTTAATTTGTCTATATTGGTATGAGGAATCAAAACTTCTCGTGCAAAAGATTCATATTCTAACGGATTAGAAAAGCAAGATTTAGGATCTATCTTTAATTTTTTGCAAGTATCAACAATATCTAAATCATCTAAGATAACCGCAAACATTTTAAACATTCTAATAGGCGTATATTTTTGAATAGTTATCCCACAATGAGGGATTCTAAACCAGTCCAAATCATTTTGTATTACTAATGGCATTAAGGATTTCCTTGATACATAACTATAAATACTGTTGACTTTTTTTCTATCTTTTTGATATAAATCAAAGCAAAGTTTTATTAAATAAGCATCCCTTGCTAGAAAGGCTACTGTATCATAATCATTTTGTTCTACTAATTGATTTAAGTACTCTACTACTCCATAAACATGCATTCCTAATGCATAATATCCTATAAAATAAGGATTTCCATTAAAATCACTATCTGGATGAAAAGAAATATATGGATTATCAAAAAATTTATTAGCTACTATTGCTTCCATTGTTCTAAGTCCTAAAAATGAATAAGCCATATTACTATCATGCGGAGTAAAGTAAGTATCATGTAAAATTTTTCCACAATCATTAGTTTCCGTTTCTGTTTGACTTTTAAAAACATCATAAGTTTTTGGGAAGTGAATTCCTATGATTCCTTTTTTGGTAGACATGATATAATCACTTTGATAATTATCTCCAATGTGCACAATTTCTTTATAGGAAACATGTAAATCTTTAACAATTAAATCATATAATGTTCCCTTTGATTTTGTTTTTTGATATACACTAGATAAATATAATGTATCCATAGCATAACCATTTTTAGAAAGCATTTCTTTAATCACTGCTTCTTTTAAATACATATCAGAAGTAAAACATACTTGTTTATTTAACTGTTTTGCCAACTGATATAACTCTTTAGCTGTATGTCGTGGTCTGCTATATTTTATTTCTAACCTAATTTCTTCTTGTTTTAATTGATCACATATTTCTTTATCTATTAAATATTTTTCTTGCAACTGTTGATAAATTTCATCTATAGTAACTTCTTCTTTATTATCTTCATCAGCCTTTTCTCTTGCCATTTGTTCTGCTTCTACTCTAATAGTAGAAAAACGTGTTGGTGTCTTTTTATTTAATAACTGATGAAAGTAATCATCCATTAGAAGAAATAAATCAGTAGGATTTGCAAAAGGACGTAGCAATAAAGTATCAAAAATATCAAAACTTACTACCTTGCAATTTGAATCAATAATTTTATTCTTTACTTTATCCAGTGTATCATTAAAAGGAATTTGTATACTATAATAATATTGATTCATCGGTTGTTCTTGCTCTTTATAATCTTTATTTAACTCTTCAAGCTTTTGGTAAGCCTTAGCATTGTCCTTTATCTTAACAATCTGCTTATAATAATTTATAGCCAACTGTTTTTTCCAAGCTTCTATATCATTTAAATATTTATTTAGTCCTTTATCTATAATAAAGGCATGGATAAAATCAAATACTTTTATAATATCGGATAAATTTTTATATATTTTTTCACTAGTCGTATTATTGGTAGAGGAGTTTTCATTTTTTACATAAAAATGATATGCATGTTCTGCTTTTACAACCTTTTTAGCAAAATAGAAAATAGGAATAGTAAATGCAATATCCTCTGTTTGAATAAGATGTCCTTGAATTCTTTCATACTCTTTCAATGCTTTTTTCCATAAATCTATTTTGTATAATTTATTCCACACCGTATGCCATGAAAAATTTAAACCGTTCTGTTTGAATAAAGCTTCTAAAATCTTGTCATTTTCTAATTGTTCAGGAAGATTTTCTTCAGCCAGTTGATGAATATAGCGCTTATGCTCGTAAGTGATTACCGTGGTGGAATAGACAATATCAGCATCAGTGTCTTTCATTTTTTCTACTAAAATACGGTAATAATCTAAATTAAGAAAATCATCACTATCTACAAAAGCAATGAAGTCTCCTGTAGCTTGTTTTATTCCTTCTATTCTAGTATGAAATAATCCTAGATTAGTAGCATTATGAATGATTTTAATACGATTATCGTTTTTTTGATATTCTTTTACTATTTCTATCGCATGATCTTTAGTACAATCATCAACAACAATAATTTCTAAATTAGAATAAGTTTGATGAAGTATACTTTCCAAACATTTGCGAATATATTTTTCTGTATTATAAACAGGGATAATAATAGATATTTTCTTTAACATTTTTATTTCCTCTTCAAAACTTAGGTTGTTTCTTCTTTCTTTACAATATTATTTAAATAACATATAATCAAAATAGTAATTAACAAAAGATAAATGTTCCTTTGTTAATAAACCATACGGCCAAGTGGATTGATATAACATATTTTTTAACAATATTCTCTTTTTTTTAGAAATTATACTAATAAACACTAGTGTTAATGGAATTTTTTCTAAGGACATTTCCAAATCTGTTCCTTTACCAAACTCCTCATTATGAACTAAGGTAAAATACATCGCAGTTAACTTTTTATTGGGATGTAAATAAATTTTTTTTAAGATTTTTAAGATTTTTTTTGGATCTTGTTCTACATTTTGATAAGATTTCATTTTTGTTAATATTCCTTGTTGTATATATTTAGTGCATTTTTCAAATATCAAATTTTCTGCTTTTTTTATTTTTTTATTTACTTTTAACGGATCAAGTTGATAAGAGATAACACTGCCATTGGGACTATTAAATAACATTTCCCATATAGGAACATAAGTGATAAACTTTAATCCCCAGGAAAATTGATTTAAGTACCCAACCTTTTTGGTATTCAAAGGTTGCTGATTGATAAACTCTTCTAATCCAAAATAGTATCCATAAATATCAACATCGTTTAATAAATAAGCCAAATTATCTTGAATACTTCCCCTCCATCCAATATCAACAATAACTAATGTCTCCATTTCTTGCCTAATACCAATACTTTTCAAATATTTTAGTAGTTCATTTTTTTTCTTCATTATATGTTCAGTTAATAAATTTTCAAATGTTTTATCTGAAAAAAAGCTTCTAATCGCGTCATCTTCTATTTGAATGAGAGTATTGCCAGTTAAATGATATTTGCGTAATATTTCATCAACTTTTTGTATAGGAAAATCTATTGTTTTAAAAAAAGATTCCATTGTTTGCGTGTATTGTTTCCAAAGTCGCATGAAAGATTCTATAGAAGGATTTTCTAAAGAAGCAGCAAAAGTAGACATTCTGCTAACCTCAAGTAATACTGTCTTTAAAGAGGTCGTATTAATTGAATCTACCACTTCTTTGAAAAACTCTCCTTCACGTGTACAAAAATAAATGGTATCATTCCCAAGTCGAATTTGCTCATCAATCAACCATTTGGCAAAATCATATAATAAGTAACTGTAAGATTCCCCTAGTTTTATGAAATCGTCCATATAAACCTCCTTTCTTTTATCATCATCTTATAATTCTTCAGCAAATCCTTTTTCTAATTTTTTAAAAATAAATAGTCCTATAACAAAGATTATCATAGATACACCCAAAACAATTCCTAAATGAAGAAAATTTGGCCAAGTATGATAAAATAAAATCGAACGATATCCTTCAATAATCGAGGTCATCGGATTTAAAAAGATAAATTTTCTAAATTCCATGGGAATCATCGATAATGAATAAACAATTGGCGTTCCATAAAACAAAGCCATTAATCCAACGTTTACAATATGTTCTACATCTCTAGCATACACGGTTATCGCAGATAGAATAAAGGATATTCCTAAAAGAAGAACTTCCTGAATAAGTAAAATAATAGGAAAAAGTAAAATGTAAGGGGTAATTCCTACTCCTGATAGAAGAAGAAACACTACCATAATAATACAAGTAATTAAAAAATTTACGGTATTGGATAAAACAATGGAAATTGGTAAGATTTCTCTTGGAAAATAAACCTTTTTGATAATATTTCCTGAAGCAATAATGGAATAAGAACATCCATTAATGGTAGAAGTGAAAAAATTCCATGGCATCATCGCAGTAAATAAAAACATGGTATAATGCGGAATATCATTTTTTAAAATTAAGGGAAAGATAATCGCATATACAGCAAGCATAAGTAAAGGATTTAAAAATGACCATAGAACACCTAACCATGCTCCTTTATATTTTCCCCGAATTTCCTTTTTTATATTCGTTTTTAACAATTCTCGATATTGATATAAATTTTTCATTAATTTCAAAGTCAATCACCCACATACTTTCAAATATTCATCGCATACTTCCTTGGTTGATCCAATCTTTTTAATGCTACCTTGATATAACCATACTGCTCGATCACAAAATTCTTGAACTTGTTCCATGGAATGGGAGACAAATACGATCGTTTTTCCTTCTTTTTTTAACTCTTTAATTTTTGCAAAGCACTTTTCTTGAAAATGCTGATCTCCTACTGCTAAGATTTCATCAATTAACAAAATATCTGCGGAAACATTAATAGCCACTGCAAAAGCTAAACGCATATACATTCCTGATGAATAAGTACGAACAGGATTATCAATAAAATCTTTTAATTCAGAAAATTCAATTATGTCATTTATTCTCATATCAATTTGTTGCTTTGTCATACCAAAAATAGATGCGTTGAAATAAATATTTTCTCGTCCAGAAAAATCAGGATGAAAACCCGCCCCTAACTCTAGTAGTGAGGCTACTTTTCCATTGACTATGATTTTTCCAGAATTAGGATAAATTATTTTTGTCATCAATTTTAATAAAGTACTTTTTCCACTTCCATTAGTACCAATTAAAGCAACTGATTCACCTTTGTTAATGATAATATTGATATCATTTAATATTTTTAGACAATCATTACCACTTCTTTTTCTAAAAAACAACAATTTTTCTTTTAAGGTATTGGCCTTATCATAATATTGTTTAAATGTTTTATAAACATGGCTCACCACGATTGCTGCTTCTTCTTCTTTTTTCATCGCTACACCTTCCAAACTCATTATAACAAAGTTCAGATTAATTTGCAAAAAAGTTGACATATTTCAATAAAAAATTAAACAAAAATTATACAAAATCATCAAATGAAGTCTTTGGAGCAAATCAATCGCATCAATTTCACATTTTGGACAAAAAAAGACGTTTGTTTATCGCCTATTTAAAAAAATTTCTTCGCTTACACCATGAAGTCATAAAGCGCCACGTTGCTCGTCTATTCGTTAACCAAGTAAATTTTACATTATTTTTATCATTATTAATTATCTTCTTCACCATGAATTTAGCAATGGTGGATGGATAATCTCCTAAAATATTATACACTTTTTTTGTTTTGTCATCTAATTCAATACTACTCCCGTCTCCCAACGCAGTATGAATAAAGTTCGTAATCATAATTCCTGGGGCAATTTTTCCAATTTGAATAGGAATTTCTAGTACTTTTACCTCGTACGCTAAAGCCTCAGTAAAATAAGTTAAAGCTCTTTTTGCTGTTCCATATAAAGATAATCCTAAAATTTTTGCATTATTACTACCATGTCCTTCAACGTTATAAATTTGTCCATGTTTTTGTTTCATCATTACTGGTATAATCAATTTAGAACATAAGATTGTCCCTTTTAAATCAATATCAAGCAAACGATCAATTACTGGCTCTTCTAATTCCCATAAAGAAACATTAGGTTGATTTACCCCTGCATTATTAATCCACATATCAATACTTCCTGTTTCACTTAAGACTTGTTGAATACAATCTCTTATTTGCACTTCCTTGGTAACATCCATCAAATAAGTTAATATTTTCCCCTTACCTTCAATTCTTTCTAACTCTGCTTCGGCATTTTTTAAATGTTCTTTAGCTACATCACACACCACAACATGATAATTTTCTTTTCTAAACAATTTTAACATTTCTAATCCAAAACCACGTGCACTGCCAGTGATTACTACTGTTTGCATACAACTCTCCCTACTGATTAAATACTTTTCCTACATAATCTTCCTTTTTATTTCCGTTAAAAAACTCCAAAACACTCATTTTCTTTTTCCCCTCTTTTTGTAAAACAAATAAATCAATCGCTCCATCTAAAGTTTTTATGGTCATGTAATTTTTACTAATTTCAATGATTTCTCCTGGCGTTCCCTTACTTTGATTTTCAGAAATTTTACAATCAAAGAATTTTACTTGTTTTCCTTCTAAAAAGGCATATGATGCTGGATGAGGATTAAGCCCACGAATATGATTAAATACTTCTATACTAGGACGATGAAAATTAACTAATTCTTCTTCCCTTTTTATATTGTATCCAAAAGTTACTTCTTCTTCATCTTGTTTCACGGGTGTAATTTTTCCTGAAACTAAATTGGGTAGTGTTTCTAATAAAAGTTCTTTTCCCATTAAACTTAGACGATGATGTAATGTTTCTAAAGTGTCTATATTACTAATTGTGGTCTCTTTTTGTGATAAGATATCCCCTGCATCCATTTTTTCTTCCATATACATAATGGTAATTCCCGTTTTATCTAAACCATCGATTATAGCGTGATGTATAGGCGCTCCTCCTCTTAACTTTGGCAAAAGAGAAGCATGTACATTAATACATCCATACTTTGGTGCATTAAGTAATGCTTTTGGAATAATTTGTCCATAGGCACAAGTTACAATTAAATCAGGATTACTATCGATAATCTTTTGATAATCTTTTCTAATTTTTTCTGGTTGAAACACCTCTATATTATGGTTAATTGCCACTTGTTTTATTGGAGGATACACGATTTCTTGTTTTCTTCCTACTTTTTTATCTGGTTGACATACAACTAGTGCGACCTCATAATTTTCTATTAAACCTTCTAAAACGGGAACACTAAAGTCTGGTGTTCCCATAAATACGATACGTAATTTCATAATTTCCCCCTATCAATGAAAATAATTTACAATAATGGTAATGGTTAAACCTAAAGTAATACAAAATAATCCAGTTAACGCAACTAAATCAGCATATCCTGCTTGTGGTTTAGCTTTTTTGAAATTAATTTCTACTCCTTTTTGATCATCTTCTATCTCATTTGAAACATCTTCTAAAACCAATTGATTTACTTGTGATTCTATATTATCCATAACTACATTTTCCACAGCTACTTCTACTTCATCAACTACTTCTTCCATTTCTTCTACAATGGCTTCTTGCTGTAGAATTTTATTATAACTAGGCATTTTCACAATGTCAAACTCAAATGGTAATATTTTGGTATATCTTTTATCCCTTGGAAAACGACTTTCAGTAATTTTGGAAATGGTATAAACAATGTCTTCGCTTCCTGCTTGTTCTAAAATTACATCGTACTCTTTTAACTGATTACGTCCAATGGCGCTTCTTTTAATAAAAGCCACACACGGTTCCATCATACTAGCATCTAAATTATTCCACTCTTCAATCACATAACGCATAACTGTACTTTTATCTTTCAACGGTAAGGCTAATTCATTACAAAAGTTTTCTATATTTTTCATACAAGCACGTTTATCTTTTCGATAATAGGCATTAAAATCATATTTTTTAGGGTCTTGATAAGCATTAGAAGTTGCTAATAACTTTGAAAAATATTCAGGTGTTTGCATCCCATAAAAGTAAGCCATCGCTGGACTATCAGTAATATATATTGCTGGAGCAATAGGTTGATCTAATTGATTAAAAAAACTATAGTGGTATCCTTTAAAAATTTGATTTACTTGCCTCATCAAATCTAATGAACCATAATTTCTCTCAGGATACAATCCTTCCTCGTTAATTGACATAACAAAAGTTGATGGAAAAGCATGAAAACAATATCCCTCTTCAATATAGTTATGATAGATAAAATTGACAATTTTTCTTATACTTTCCTTACTATTCATCTCATCCAATTTTAACTTTTCTTTTACTTCTTCAGCAATTAAATAATTAGCCAGTAAAATTACATCTTTATAACTACGAACATAATGAAATTGACGTTTTAAATTATTCAAAAAACGCTTCGTATCTTGATCTTCCTTCATAATAATTTGATAACGAATTAATGATTCGATTACCGTTAACATCATATACTGATTGGTACGATACAACTCTCCACTAGGAGCGACAATCGATTGTTCGTTAGCTGTATTTGGATCGGTTAAAACGTCATGAAGAAAACTAACAACAAAATCATCTTGCAGAATATTTTTGATATTCACCCACGATCACCTACTCTATCTTAAAATAATTATAGCAAACAATTTTTAAAAATACAATTGCTTACTTGATAAAATTTTTACGAAAAATAAAATAATATAAAAATTTATTTCTCTTTTTTTGGTTTCTCTTGATGATACCTTTTTATCTTGCTTTAATCTATTCGTTAAAGCACCCTTTTTTGATAGTAATTAATGGCTCTTTTACCGCAGGTTTTGAAGAAAACATCTCATCTATTTTCTCACTTTCTCCATTCTTTAATTTATTTTTTTATCGTTTCCTTATTGATAAGAATTCACTTAATGCGATAATCACACCTACAATATTGAACCTTATCTCATATACTTCTTATTTCAACTTTCTAACATAAATTGATAATGTTTCTATTTAGTTATTGATAAACTCTCCCTTAGTAGATATTTAATGGAAATTTCCCATCACCTATATCATTGAAAAGAATTTGAATTATCTACACAAAATTAGAAAAAAAATTAATTTTTTAGTAAAAAAAAGAAGTCGACCAGACCTCCTATTAAGAAACAAATAAAGGATTAAAATCCACTTCAATGCTAAAATCAGGTTGTGTTTTATAATGATTTAAAATTTTTTCTAATACTTCATACAATCGTGGTTCACTTTTATATTTTACTAACACCAAGTAACGGTAGACATTATTTATACGAAATACATTACTCATTGAAGGTCCCAAAATGGTGCTTTCTTTACAGTCGCGATTTAAAATTTTAGCAATAATTGTCGAAATTTCAAGAGCTTTTTGTTCATTTTTACTTAACACTTTCACTAGTGTCAAATAGTAAAATGGGGGATATTTTAATTGACGGCGAAAATTCATTTCACAACGATAGAAATTCTGGTAATCATAAGTGGACGTTAATTTTATTGCATAATGATCTTTATTAAAAGTTTGAATATAAACTTCACCTTCTAAGTCTTTTCTACCACATCTTCCTGCTACTTGATTTAATAACTGAAAGGTATATTCTCCACTTCTAAAATCGGGAATATTTAAAGAAGTATCCGCATTAATCACACCAACTAGTGTAACTAAAGGAAAATCTAGTCCTTTAGCAATCATCTGTGTCCCAATTAAAATATCATATTCATGGCGTGAAAAAGCATCAATTATCTTCTTATGAGCATCTTTTGTCGTTGTTGTATCCAAGTCCATTCGAACTACTTTTGCTAAAGGAAACAATCTTTTCATTTCCTCTTCTAAACGTTCGGTTCCCATTCCTAAATCGCGAAAAGAATTTTGATGACATTCTGGACACACATTTTTTTTATTTATCGCATAACCACAGTAGTGACATCTTAACATCGTCGATGACTTATGATATGTTAAAGTAATATCGCAATGGGGACATTTTTCTGTATATCCACAGTTTTGACAAGTAACATACGAAGAATAACCCCTTTTATTTAAAAAGAGAATCGTTTGCTCACCTTTTTCTAAGCGACTTTTTATTGCCTTCATCAATTCAGTAGAAAAATATAAAGATTCTTTGTTATTGACCTTTTTATCAATGATATATACCTTAGGCATAGACTTTCCATTTACACGGTGAGGTAATTCTAAAAGTTGGTAAACTCCTTTTTGTGCTCTGGCATAAGATTCTAATGATGGTGTGGCACTTCCTAATAAAACGGAACACTGATGGGTTTTTGCCCGTTTTATTGCCACATCTATTACATGGTATCTTGGATTATTTTCTTGCTTATAAGTTGTTGAATGCTCTTCATCGATAATAATTATCCCGATATTTTCTAAAGGAGCAAAGATAGCACTTCTAGCTCCAATGACTATTTTTACCTCTTTACGATTAATTTTTCTCCACTCGTCATACTTTTCTCCATCACTTAGCCCACTATGTAAAATGGCAATAATGTTGCCAAAATGTGACTGAAAACGCGCAATAATTTGTGGTGTTAAAGAGATTTCTGGCACTAAAACAATAGCGGTTTTTCCTAATTTTAACACTTCATCGATTAAAGCCATATACACTTCTGTCTTTCCGCTTCCTGTTACCCCGTGAAGGAGATTAACTAACTTTTTACCTTGCATTATCTTATCTACCACTTGCTGTTGTTCATCTGTAAGTTGATGAAGAGAAAAGGCATCTTCCTTAGCGTGAACTAGGCGATAATGCTCCCTTTTTTCCTCTTTTACAATGCCATGATGTAATAACGTTTTAACAGAGGATGGAGAAATCATCACTAAATCTTGATATAAAACTTCGTCCTTTTCCTCTAACCTTTGGATAATTTCTTTTTGCTTTTCATTTTTTGCAAATTGATATGCTCTTTTTCTATCTACTGCTAAACTAAGCCATTTATCATATTGAATAGATGGTTTCCTTTTTTTGCTTGCCTTTAAGGCCTTAGGTAACATCACTTGATATGATTGAATCAATGTAGCTAAGGTAGTTTCTTTAATGTACTTGCCTAATTCTAGTAATTCACTAGTTAAAACAACATCGGTATCTATTACTTCGATAATTTCTTTTAACTCCTGATATTCTGATTGCTCTTTTACTTCTAAAATAAAACCTTGAAGCGTTCGATTGGCAAAAGGAACAACGACACGAATGCCAATTTTTACTTGCTCTTCGATGCTTTTGGGAACTTGATAATCAAACATCTTATCGGTATTTCTACTTGTAATTTCTACTAAAACACTTACTACCATAGCAACTCTCCTTGTGTTTTTTATCTTATCATAATTTTAAAAATTTCTCTAGATGAATTCTAATCTTATTATTGACGATAAACCATAAAATCTACATATTTTTTTCTAAAAACAAAAAGAATAGCTAAGCTACTCTAAAATAATCGCAAAATATCATTAAACGTAATGTATACCATTAAAGCCATTAATAAGAAGAAACCAATCGTATGTACCATATTTTCCGTCTCTGGCTTCACTGGGCTTCCCTTAATTTTTTCAATGGCTAAAAACAAAATTCTTCCTCCATCAAATGCAGGTAATGGTAATAAATTAATAAATCCAACGTTAATACTTAAGTAGGCGATTAAATATAAGGCACTTGCTAGACCTGCTTTCGTTTGTTCTCCTACAATGGTATAAATTCCCACAGGTCCAGATAATTGATTCACCTTTACTCCACCAGTAAATAGACCTTTAACCGTAATAAACATTTGTTTAAATAAAGAAACTGTTTTTCTTCCCATGTAGTTAATTGCTGCTAGAAATCCATGCTCTTTTTCCGTTACTAAGCCTATTCCATAACGATATACTTCCTGTTCATCTACAGTTTCTTTTTTAGGTTTTACTTGATAAGTTACTGTATTTCCACTGGCTTTTTTTACTACGATTTCTGTTGCTTTTTCAGGATTTGCTAATGTTAAATAAATAGAAACATCATCCATCGTGCTCACTTTTTTCTTGTTGATTTTAATAATTCTATCTCCAGCTTGTATACCTGCTTCACTTGCGGGATAATTGGCTTCTACATTAGAAATTACTGGATCCATCTTAGGAGCACCCCAGATTAGTCCAATAAAGAATAATAAGATAACAGCAAAAATAAAGTTAAATCCTGCTCCAAAGAACATGGTAACAAATCTTTGCCAAGGCTTTTTCGCTTGAAGCTTTCTATCCTTTGGAACTTTATCATCATCTTCTACTTCTTCCCCTGCTAGTTGAACAAATCCTCCGATGGGAATCAAACGCAAGCAATACTCAGTTTCTCCAATTTTTTTATGTAATAGTCTAGGACCCATACCAATAGAAAACTCATAAACATAAATTCCACAAAGTTTAGCAAATAGAAAATGCCCAAACTCATGAACTAAAATGACGACTCCTAAAATTAAAATAAAATAAATTATTGTCATAAAATTCCTCCTATAATATTGATGAGACGACGATAAATGCTAAGATGACAAAAATCATACTATCTAATCTATCTAAAATTCCACCGTGACCTGGAATAATACTTGAAAAATCTTTTTGCTCAAAATAACGTTTAATCGATGAGAATACCAAGTCTCCTAACTGTCCAATGAGAGATAAGAACAAACTTACTAGACTAATAGTAAAAATAGAAATACCAGAATCAATCGTTGTCACATAAAAAATTACTGATAAAATCGTCCCCATTCCCACTCCACCAAGTAGACCTTCAATCGTTTTCTTTGGTGAAATCTTTGATAATTGATGTTTACCTACTAGTTTGCCAATGAAATAAGCAAAAGTATCTGTACTAATGGTAATGATGAATAAATACAGTGCATAATATAACCCCATGTTTCTTGTTAATATTAAAAGGTTAAAGGATAAACCAATAAACAGTACAGCACCAATTAGAAATAAGCTATCACTAACATTATATTTCTTCTGATCATTAATTAACACTAACGGAGCCAAAAAAGCAAACATGATAAAACTCATCACTCGGTAGTCTAATTGATAAATAAATATCACGGTCTGATAGTTTGACAAAATAAAGAACGCTGTTAGTAAATAGGCAAATACTTTCATTAAAAAAGGAAACTCACGCTTTTTCTCTCTAATATGCACTAATTCAAATAATCCCATTAAGCCAATGATGGCCATTAAAATGGCATAAGCATTTCCTCCAAGAAAGAGAATGGGAAAAAAGATTAATATTAATAAAACTGAACTAATAATTCTAGTCATTTTGCATTACCTCCAAAACGACGATTGCGTTTTTGATATTCTTCTAAAGCTAGGTCAAACTCTTTTTCGTTGAAATCTGGAAAATATATTTTAGGGAAGTAGTATTCAGCGTAAGATGATTGATATAAAAGGAAGTTACTAATTCTATACTCTCCACTAGTACGAATGATGAAGTCTGCTGGAGGTAAGTCTTGGTATAGATAATGGTATATTGTATCTTTGTTAATCTCATCTACTTTCAGTTTTTCTTTCTTTACTAAAGTAGCAATTCTTTTTGTCATATCTACAATTTCTTCTTGTCCTGAGTAATTGATACAAATATTTAATGTTGCTAATGTTCCATTCTTTGTTTCTTCAACAATTTTATCCATGCTTGCTAAAACATCATCTCGTAAAGGCTCTCTTCGACCAGAGAACACAACCTTTACATTTTGCTTTTTCAAATAAGAAAATTCCCGTTTAAAATTTTCCATAAATAAGTTCATCAAGTAGTTAACTTCTTCCTTTTCTCGTTTGAAATTTTCGGATGAAAAAGCATATAAGCTAAGAACCTTTACACCAGATCGAAAGATGTGTTCAACTAATGATTTTAAGTTTTTCGCTCCTTCTTTGTGTCCTTCACTTCTCTTTAGCCCACGACTAGTTGCCCATCTACCATTTCCATCCATAATAATTCCTACGTGATAAGGAATATTTTTCTCTAACGAAGTCATATAACACCACCTAACTTATTTCATTATAATACATTTATCCCTACTTGACAATTTTTATTCTTAAATCTTTTTGAGAATTTTTATATTTTTATTCAAGGATAATACTTGATGGCATCTTTTCCTTTCCAACTGGTAATTGACATTTAAAATTTCCGGGGTTAATTCTATAATTAGTTGTTCTAAAAAAGTAAACGCTTCAACAAGGGAAGCACTTTTTATTGTTTCATATAAAAAATCATCTGGATAACCTTTTTTTACAAGATAAGATAGGATAGTATGTTTAGAAATATGATGGTAACATGATAATACATAAAGCAAAAAGCCGAAGATTTTATCCACAGGAACTTGTGGGAATTTTTGTTCTAATACTTCTTTCATATTCAAAGTAAAAAGATGATTATGTGCAAAACTTTCTAGTATTTCTTCTTGAAAAACCAACAATAAAAATTGATACAATAAGCTATATAAAGGATAACAATTGGTAGCTTTTACCCTTACAATAGCCGTATCATCTTCTATTTGTTCTAAATAATATGGTCTATTTATTTTTAACTTTTCATCTTTTAAAGCCACACGACCTTCACAACACATTTGTTGAAACCATCGTTTTAAAGGAAAATTAGACAACCAAAAAGGATAATTTCCTTCTTGTAAATGTGATAGTTCATGATAACAAGTAAGCATAAGATTTAACTGATTTTCATCATTTTCCAATAAAAAAATCATTTTTTCACGATTCCAGGCAAAACCTGAAAACGATGTTTGATAAGAACCGTTTTCCTTAGAAATATATATGCCATTTTGATATTCTAAATTTCCATGTTCTTGTTTTCTTATTCCCTTACGAAAGATTTGAGCTACTTCAAATGGTTCATTCAATTCTTCCAAGCCAATAATAGCACATCCTTTTAAATTTCTTATCACATGAATATATTCACTAAGATAGTTCTCCTTTTCTTCCGTTGTTTTATAATAAGTCATATCTATTAATAATAAAGTATTTTTTAATAATGTATTTACTTTCGAGGGGAAATTTTTTGTTGATAAAATTTCATTTATCTCTTTATCCATATTTGAACTCATTTTCTCACCTTCTTGGCATTATTAGGATACACGCTAAAACGATATGCTTTATCTATTATCATTTGGTGTCACCTTCTTTCGATGTTATTTATGCTAAGCTTTTTATCCTTATTTGTCAACTAAATTTATCACTTATTTTAAATTTTTTACCATTAATTTTCTATTCTAGGAAAATCTCCCCGTAGCAAAAAAAATCCATTGCAACAGGATCTTTTCCTTAAATTTAACGATAATCATATTCCCTTACATTACTTTTTAGTTTTTCAATATTCTCTTTCGATGCATAAACCGTAACTTGGTGAATACCATCATGAATAGGAACTATCTTCTTTTGATTAAACTGATTTAACCATGTTTTTGCCAAATTCATGAAATCATCACAAGAAGTCCAAAGATAAATTCCACCCTTTTTCATAGAGTACTCCTCTAAATTACAAAATTGATTCATGGTATACTCTACTTTGACCTTTTCTATTGGCATTTCAACATAAGTAATTTTCATCCCATAATAACTATGGAAAAATAAATTTTCTCTCATCTCATATTCTACTGCTTCTGTTTTTAACATACCAGCATTTTCCTCTAGTATTTCAAAATCAAGTATACCAACAAAAATTGTTCCACAACCAAGACCAAAGGCAACTAAAGATAATAGAAATCCCCAAATCATTTTCTTTTTATCACTTTTTCGATTAAAGACAAAATTGAAAATTCCTAAAAGCAAGATAACATCAATCACAATAGATGATGCAATAAGTAAAAGTGTCCCCCAAAAAACTAAACCTGTTTTAGCAGTGAAGAAAGAAAGAACTAACATGGCAAATAGAAACACTAAAGTAAAACTAAAGAAGAAAGAAAAACATAAACAAAAGAACTTGATGATACCAATAACGACTTTAAATAATCCGTCAATAAAACGATACTCACTATGATTAGGGTCTCTAATAATAATTCTATTTTCACTTTTTTGCAGTAAGATCTTATTTTCATCTTTGCTGGTTACCTTTTTATTTTGCTTAAGTTCTATGGAAGAAGCCACCTCTTTACATAAGTTTTCTTGCTTCACTTCTTCTTCACTTACTTGTTTTTTTATCTTGTGATAATAATCTAAATACCTTGTTTTAAAAAGGTGTACCCATATGATTACTGATGAAATCGCACAAAAAGAAGCAATAATTAATTGAAACAAATTATCTAAAAAATGATACCCTTTAGTAGGCAGTCCCCTTAATAAAGGAGAAACAAAGGAACTAGTAAATGAAATGATAATAGATGATATGATGAATAAGACGATAATAATAATTACCTGTTCTAAAATACATTTTACTCTGCTTTTAACATTCATTTGACTAAATAAATTTACTGTATCAGTGATGTACTTTAAAAAGTCGTGAAGTGATTGGTTTAAATTCTTTTTTCGCTCATCTTCTTCTTTCATTTCTCTAATGTCTTGATGAAGTAAATCATCAATATTGATATTAAACTTATCACATAAGGCAATAATTTTATCCATCTCAGGGTAAGCACTAGATGATTCCCATTTAGAAATAGCTTGTCTAGATACCCCAAGCTCATCCGCTAATTGTTCTTGTGATAAATGATAATCCCTTCTTAATTTTTTTAAATTTTCTGAAAACTTGTTATTCATTTTCTTCCTCCTCAAGTAGCATTTTATCCTTTTCTACTAGTAGCATACCACCACTTTTTAGTTGTTTTTTGTAAAAACTTAGTTGCCGTCTTTGTTCCATAGAAAAAGCCAAACTGATTTTGTTTAGCTTAAAAGGCATCAAAATTTAATTTAACCTTTTTATTTTCCTTACTAGCAACTTGGACTAAGTTTCGAATAGCATTAGCCGTTTTTCCTTTTTTTCCAATGACTTTACCCATATCACTATTAGATACCATGACTTCGATTAAGATGGTATCATCTTCGCTAGTAGGAAATTCCTTAACGGATACTAATTCTTGTTCATCTACTAAGGACTTCACAATGAATGTGGTTAATTCAATCAAATGATTATTCATTATTTACCTTGTTTTGATGAAGCGTACTTGCTCATAATACCATTTTGACTGAAAATATTACGAACCGTATCGCTAGGTTTAGCTCCATCATTTAACCATTTTAGTGCTAATTCTTGATCAACACGTACTTCGTTTTGAATCGGATCATAAAAACCAATTTGTTCTAGATATTCTCCATCTCTTTTACGTCTTGAATCAGTTGCAACAATACGATAACTTGGATGTTTTTTCGCACCCATTCTTGTTAAACGAATTTTAACTGCCATGATAATTCCTCCATTTCATTTCTATGACTAACATTATAACTGGCTAAATGAAGTCTGTCAAGTATTTTTTACTAACACTATTCTAAAAAGTCTTCCGTTACTTCATTTTCAATTTGTTGTTCGATATTTTTTAAATCATTATCATCAATAATATCATCCCAAGGGTCTTCCTCAGGGTCAATTGCAATTTTTACTTTTGTATCTCCCACTAATTCGATTCCTAATTCCTTTTCAATAGTATAATGAATTACACCATTATCAATTTCTACTTTTGTACAACTTGGTTGTTTTAAGCTACGAACAATAATTTCTTCATTAGCAATATCATTATCTTCTCTTTTTCTAACACTTACTGTTTCTTGATAAGTATTATTTTGACGAACGACTTCAGTTTTGGTATCGTTATCATAGGAATACCAAATGTTAATATCATAGCTACCATCAATAGTAACTAAATCACCCACTTTGCTTCCTTTAAAATTATGATTAATTACCCAACAGCCTAATATCGTCGTAGGAACAGGATCTACCGTTATCGAATGAGTCGTGGTAAATACCTTCTTTCCTTTTCCAATAACGGCCTTTGTAACAATTTCTTTATAATTGGCCATCATTATCCCTCCTCATTCTACTTTATGCAAAAAAAATCATAATTGTGCTAAAATTTAGAAAGAACAGATGCTTTTATTTTATACTTTAATATAAAATTGAGAAAAAGAAAATTAATATGCTAAAAATTTCTTATTTTTATATAATTTTAAATTAAGATTCGTATGATAATGATAAAGAGAGTTTGATATAGAAAAAGAAGAGAAGAAAATAAGATCGCAATGTGGTATAAAGCTAATCAAAAATGGATGATCATAATGAGATAAATTACTACAATGAATAAAAAAAGTCGTTTTTACGACTTATAAAAATGATTTATGTAAACTTTACCTTTTGTGATTTATTTCTTGTATATTAAGAGAGATTACTTTAACACATTAATAACTGCACGAGTACCCAATGAAGCCACAGAACTACCCCATGTTAAATAGCCACCATGAAAGATAAAATAAGCATACTGACCCCTTGCTTCGCTTGTCCAGTAACCAATATCTGACTCTTTATTATTAACGGTTCCTCCATAATTTGTTGAAGCGGCTAAATAATTATATACCCATATCGGACAGGATTTTTGATTAGTAATACATCCTAATTTAGTTAGTTCTTCAACCGTGATGGTCCTTGCTTTAGCAGTTCTTTGTGGAATAGGCATTGTTTCTATAGTATATATCTGATCTAATACATTACTCCAACTACTAGTAGCTTCCTCCAATTCTGGTAACAAAATTATAGGTCCTTTACTACTATCGTTAGCATCATTATTCCAAGGTGTACCATTTATTGTATTTTCTCTTTGTTGTAAAGTTAAAGTATCGTCGTTATCACTTACTACATGAAAATATTTTTCTAAAGTATCGTCTACTTTATATTTAACAATTGTCCCTACTTCATAAATATCTGGTGCCTTGACTATTTCTATACATGTTGCTTCTTCCCCTGTGACACAGAAAGTAGGTGATCCTAGATTTTGATCATACTGATAGATCTTTTTGATAAAGGGATTCCTTCCATCTACTGTAGTAGCAGCAACATCTTGCTTAGCATAAACATTAATTTTTACTCCGTATTTCTTGGCAACACCGCTTGCAAGGTCCGCATCTTCATCTACCCACATACGTAAGCGATAATGATGAAGCGTTATTCCTTTATTAATAAACATTCCCGAATCAATGATCATACTTCCTATTGGGGATCCTATTTCACTTTGTTCATCTCTTGGTAAAAAGTGAGTGGGTGCTAATATTTCTTGATAAGTCGTATCAGGATCTATCGCTCTTTCTAAATAAAGTTTTACTTCATCATCTTCTAAAGGTGTCATATCAGTAATGGGAATTTTCACTGCCGTAACTTCGTAGCCAATAGGTACTCTTCTTGATAGGTTCGCTTGTACTGTAAAATCAAAAACATTGTTTTCTCCCATTAACAGTTTTCCTTGTTCATCACTCATGGGATAGGCTTCATTCAAAGTAATTCCCGTTTTCCCTTCAGTATAGGTTAACACAACTGTTCCCGTTTCTAAGGTATTTTCTACTGTTCCTTCTTTACTAAAGGTGAATGCCGCATACGTTACGCCGATTGTTACCACAATCAACAATAAGCACATTATTATCGTAAATCCTATTTTATTCTTTTTCATTTTTTCCCTTCCTATCTTATTCTCTCTTATTAGTATATCCTAAATTTGTTGAAAATACTTTAAAGTTAACTATAATATAATCAACATAGCAAAAAGAACATGAAAATCTATTCTCTTTCATGTTGAACTGGATACTTTATTTTATCAATTCCCCCCCCCCTAATTACTTTGCAGTTAACATCAAGATTGGAAAGAGTAACATATATTCCTATAATTTTTCTCATTCACTTCTTCACACTCTATTCACTTGTTAATACCTTTTTCTATTTTCATCTTTAATTTTATCACATTTTTTTTATTTCTCAAAACCTTTTTTACCATAAGGGTTGATTCACTTGATCTAAAACGCTTTCTATTCGATATTTAATTTCATCCACTAAGGCATTCAACTCATTTAGTGATGCTAAATAATTATGATAAACTGGATTACTTTCTAACTGTTGATTTAATAAAATAAGTTCTGATTTTACATTTTCCTTAAGATCATCATCTTGATAAGTTTTTTTCACTAAATCCTTTTGCGTATTTTTGATTTTTTCAATTAATGATACTAAATCTTCATCTTGACTAACTAGAGTTTTCCACTTTTGATAATTTTGATAGCCAGTAGACTCTTTTACTAGATTAACTAATCGATCAAATTCCTCAATTAATTCATTCATAACGCTCTTCCATCAAGACTCCAAGTCTTAGCATCAATGACTTCTACACGAACAATTTTTCCTATCATACTCTTTTCTCCTATAAAGTTAATCAACTTCATCGTATCAGTATAGCCATACAAATAGCCATCCTTTTTCTCACTTGTTCCCATGACTAACACATCTACTGTTGTTCCTAGTAATGCTTGATTATTTTCTAAAAAATATTGGTTTACTACTTCATTTAACTGTTGTAATCTCTTTTCTTTTATCTCATCACTAACATTATCCTTCATCTTAGCAGCAGGAGTTCCCTCTCTTTTAGAAAAGATAAAAGTGAAAGCATTATCAAACTTACAATATTCCACTAATTTAAGCGTATCCATAAAATCTTCTTCTGTCTCGTTAGGAAATCCTACAATAATGTCGGTAGAAATCGCACAATTTTTCTTTTTTGCTTTTAATTTATCAAATAAAGTAAGATATTGTTCAATAGTATAGCGTCTACCCATTCGTTTTAATACTTGGTTACTTCCTGATTGAACAGGTAAATGAATACTTGGACAAATATTATTGTACTTACTAATGACATCGATCATTTTATCGGTAAAATCCCATGGATGACTAGTGACAAAACGAATTCGCGGAATTTTCGTTAAGGCAATTTTTTCTAATAAATCAGCTAAATCATAACCGTATGCTAAATCTTTTCCATAAGCATTGACATTTTGTCCTAGCAAAATAACTTCTTGGTATCCTTCATGAATCAAATGGTCTACCTCATTTAAGATATCTTCCATCGTTCTACTTCTTTGACGACCTCTAGTGTATGGTACGATGCAATAAGTACAAAATTTATCACATCCATAAATAATGTTGACATAGGCACTATAAGGATTATCTCTTTTTACAGGAAGTTGCTCGACTAAGTCTTGTTCGCGGGAATAAACTTCGATTTGTTGTTGTTTAGACTCTATTACTTTAGCAATAACTTCTGGTAATTGATATAAGTTATTTGTCCCTACCACAAAGTTTATCCATTGATATTTGTCTAAAATATCCTGAATGACTTTTTCTTCTTGAGCCATACAACCACATATTCCTACGATTAACCCTTTGTTTTCTTCTTTTAGATGTTTTAATCTTCCTAACATACCAAAAGCTTTATTATTGGCATTTTCTCTAATTGAACAAGTATTTAGTAATACCAAATCAGCTTTTTCATAGTCTTCTACTTCTAGAAAACCTAACTCTTCTAACATAGCTTTGATATTTTCACTATCATGTTCATTCATCTGACATCCATATGTTTTTAAATGATACGTTCCCTGATATCGATGTTTTAGTTCTGGGTTTAGTAAAAACGCTTTTCTCTCATATGGCTTTTTATTCATCGTTCTTGCTTCTTTATACGTTGGTAAATGCATAAGTATCACATCCATTTCCTTAATAATATACCCCAAAAGAGAAAGAAAAACAAGAAAAAACGCTTAACATAAGCGTCTTTTTTATTCATTTTCTTCTAGTAAGCTATGAATCAATTGATCCATTTGACTTGGATTGTTTCCCATAATTTCTTCTTTGATTAATTCTAGGTTATTTTTAATATAAAATAATAACTTAGACATTTTAGGAAGTAAGGTTTTCTCTTCCAAGCGTTCTAGAATCACTTCTAAATTGGTTAACTTAGAATATTTTCCATAATTACTACTTTTTATATACGTTTCATATAAATTCTTAAAGGATAGCAAATCAATGTTTGTAAATCGCTCATCCTCAAGGATTTTAACGGTCGTATAAATGTAATGATCGTTAATAGATTTGTCAAGAATTGTCTCCCCCTTATTATTCTTGATATTTGGCATAAAATTTGGATTCATTTTTAATTGATTAATGATTTCTATCACATTAACATAATGAATAGATGCCAAGATATGTGCAAAGGTATCTCCCTCTTGATTTTGATGGTTGATATCCCAATTTTTATTTTTCATATGTTTTAATACCAATGGGTATTGTTTTGCTTTTAGTAATCGTGTAACAATATCGTTTCCCATATCATCACAAGTATTAATATCTACTAACTTCATGGATAAAATTTTATCGAGTAATTCGATATGACCCTCTTTTAATAATTCAAAAATTAACGAGGGTGCTTCTTCGCACGCTTTTATTGCTTGTTCTTCATTATAAAACATTTTAAACACCTCTTTATTAACGTGACAAGTATATATTTTACTATAAAATCATACTTTTGTCAAATTTCGTCGTTTTATTTTTTCTTTCTAGGGACTTCTTTTTCCCTATTAAAATATTGATACTTTGTTTTTGTTTTTATACAAGGTTCTCAATATTATCATTGGAAAAGAATTCGAAATTTACATTATATTTTACAAATTTTTTGATAGTTTATGAAAGAAAAGAAAAAGACCTTTTTCCTTTTGTCTTTTATTTATCACATATACATTTATTTTACTACTTAAATTCTAAAAATATTGCATTACCCTTTTTTAAAACTTTTCTTCTTTCACCATTATCTTTATATATTTTTTTATTTTTCTTTAAATCCTTTAATCTAATTTCCATTACCTCTAGTGGTACCTTAAACACTGTAGCTAAAAATTCGGTTTCTCCCCAATAAACAAGTGGAAAATTATCTAGGCTATCTAAAAATCTTAATAGTGACTTCGTTGGGATAAGTAAATGCATAGCTAGGTCATAAGCATCTATTTCCCTTTGTTCTTCTAAAGTTAACTCTCTATTTATTGCACCACTGTGATAGTACACCCATAGTTTATAATCAGTCATAAAAATCCCCCCTTAAATCAAATGGCTTTTCTAAATATCACATCACATATTATAATATATATCATATTAACTGTCAAAAATTTTCTTTTTTTGTTACCTACTATTGATGGATATACGAAAAAACAAGAAATGTATTCTTGCCACTTTTTGATTAAGTTTATCCTAAAATATAAGGATCTGTAGATGAACCACTTCCTGATATAACTTGAACATCTTTTTTTAAATAGGTAGATGGAGTAACTAAATAGGCAATATTAGGAAAAGCACGACCTGTACTATAATAAATTCTTCCATCATTTCCAAGTGGAGTAATATCATTTCTAGATGAAATAACACCCATGGGAGACATCGTCCATGCAAAATTAGCACCATTATTTGTTAAAATACTATACATCCATCCATTGGCAAAACCAGAAGTTCCTTTAGAAGCAATTAAAGTATTATAAATTGTATTACTAACGCCAAGAGAGTATGTATACCCATAATCTGATGGATAAATTAGTCCTATATTACTTAAATAATTTGTACTTTGGTTAGTGTTTTGAACGGCTGTACCTCGTTCTTGTAGATATACGTTTTCTGTGGAAGAGTCAGTAACGGATGATTGATTAGTAATGCTACCAAGATAAAATTTTGCTTTTTCTATCATAGTTCTTGCGTTTTTTGTTAACCCAAGAGAAGTAAAATCACAAGTGGTTGCTGTTTGTGCTGCGGTAGTAATATAACAACTACCTTGTTTTTGATCATAATAGGTATCATTTAATAAGGTATTTAAATGGGCATCCTTCCATTCGCTAGAACCATAACTATATAAAGCAGAACCTTCCCCTTGTTTTTTATTATCATATACATAAATGCCAAGGGAGTTATTTCTCATTATCTTAACACGTTGCTGTTTTTCTCCTTTTTCGTTCTCTACCGAAAATACGCCAACGACTCTCCATAATTCGCAAGTATTTTTATCACTAGAATCTTTGCAATTAAAATAAACATAATTATTAGGAGTTGCACCAATGTAGCGATAAGATGTTAGTTCATCCGTTGTCCATCCTTCCTGTTGTACTCCTTTTTCATGAATAAAAGTATAAACTTCTCCTTGATTTCCATTAATATAAGAGGTAATTGTTTTATCATTAGCCTTTTCAATAATTACATCAGCAAAGTTATTTCCTACATATTGTTCAATAATATGTGCATCCGTTGGTAAAGATAAGCCTAAATTTTCTAATCCTCCAGTAGTTTTTAAAGTTATTGTTTGACTACTTGAGGTTTTATTAGAAACTTTTATAGAATATGTTTGTGTTTCATTGCTTGATAGTACTGTACCCATAGTATCTGGAGGAATATCAATGTCAGTAGCTACTTGGTATCCAATAGTTAAACCATTAGGTAACTCTTGTTGATAGTAAAATAAGAATTTTCCTGCAATGCGATTGGTATTTTCTAAAGTTACAGTAAATTCTTTTGTTTCGTTAGCATTTATCGTTAAGGAATCGGTTGCATTTTGATTAACCTTAATCGTTCCATTCATGGTTCCTACTTTGATGGTGATTACCGATCTATTGATTTGATTTACTGAAAATAAAGCAAATGATTTATACATGAGTACTATTCCTGATATAATCATTCCCATTATCAAAACTAAAATTATCTTTTTCTTTTTCATATGCTAGCCTCTCATTATCATTATCTCTTATATTTTATCCTATTTTTGGCAACTTTAGTAAAAGTTAGCAAAGAATAAATTAGAGCAAGAAAAAGAACAAGAATTTCTTCTCATCCTTATGTAATAAGGGTTTTACTT
>CASRZP010000003.1 GCA_949440065.1 uncultured Bacilli bacterium | reverse complement strand
CTGACCTCTGGGTTATGAGCCCAACGAGCTACCGAGCTGCTCCATCCCGCGATGTATTGAGAACACTTTCTCATAAAAAGATGGCGGAGGAAAAGGGATTCGAACCCCTGCGCCACTTAACATGACCTCTCAGTTTTCAAGACTGATCCCTTCAACCGGACTTGGGTATTCCTCCGTAATGGTGCCTGAGACCGGAATTGAACCGGTACGAGGGTTGATTCTCGCAGGATTTTAAGTCCTGTGCGTCTACCTATTCCGCCACTCAGGCAAGTTTTTAATTAATTAAGACTTTTTAATTGTATTATATTTCTCTTAATTTTGCAATACTTTTTTGACAAAAAATTTCTTTTTTATATAGTCTATGCAATTTTTTAAGGAAAAAGGACTTAATTTAAGTCCTTCATTAACTAAAAATGGTGATCTGTATGAGATTTGAACTCATGACCCTTTGATTAAAAGTCAAATGCTCTACCAACTGAGCTAACAGATCATCTATAAATGGCTGCCTCGGCTAGATTCGAACTAGCGCATGTCAGAGTCAAAGTCTGATGCCTTACCACTTGGCTACGAGGCAGTATAAGTGGTGGAGAGAGATGGTTTCGAACCATCGAACCCAAAGGGAACAGATTTACAGTCTGTCGCGTTTAGCCTCTTCGCTACCTCTCCAAAAAAATGGTGCCGAAAACAGGAATTGAACCCGTAACCTATTGATTACAAATCAATTGCTCTACCAATTGAGCTATTTCGGCACATAATGGTGGGCGATGTAGGACTCGAACCTACGACCCCCTGCTTGTAAGGCAGGTGCTCTAACCAACTGAGCTAATCGCCCGCTTATCAGGTTGACGTATTCAAATATACCCGATTTTTCATTCTTTGTCAATACAATTAGAGAAAAAAGTTATTTTTTTTTCTTTTCGTGTATCCAACGCTCTAAATTATTAGCTAATGTAGTGAATCCTTTAGGTGTTTCTATAATTTGATTCCTTCTTTTTTTGTTCATACGATAATCGATATCTTTTATACTTAATTTTACTTGATATATTTCATCATTATGTTCCAGAACTTTAACTTTGATCGTTTCTCCAATATTAACATAATCGTTTATATCTTTAACGTAACCATTAGATATTTCAGAAATATGTATTAGTCCACTGTAATATTCGTCTAATCCAACAAAAATACCATATTTTTCAATTCCTGTTACATATCCTGTTACAATTTTATCCTTTTCATACTTTGCCATATATGCACCCTCTTGGGATATTATACCAAATTTTTGAAAATTAATCAATGCAGTGACTAGTTTTCATATTTCAGTGTAAACCATCTGTTAAAATTGTATTAAAATTTACTAGATAATTCTTGCTGAATAAATTAATTTGTTGTTATAATATTATAAACAAGAAAGGATATTTTATGAGTACTGAGGAAAAAATTATTGAAGTAATCGATCAAATTCGCCCATTTCTAATAGATGAAGGTGGTAATTTAGAATTTGTGAAATACGAAAATGGGATAGTTTATGTCAAGCTTTTAGGAGCCTGTAGCCATTGTAGTATGATGGACTACACTTTAAAAAATGGCATTGAGCAAGCAATTGTTGCGGAAATTCCTGAAGTTAAAATGGTAGAAAATATTCAAGAAGAATTTTGATAGAAGAACTTTTTTCGACAAAGTTCTTTTTAATTGTTTGTTATCCTATTATTGGTGATAAAAATGAAGAAAAAATTTCTATGTACTATTTTAATTTCTATTTTTCTTGGTTCTTTCTGTGGCAAAATAGTTTTTAATCATTATCAAGAAAATGAGATGGTGTTTCAAGAGAAAAGCAAGGTCTACTTTTTGCAACAAGGTGTTTATTCACAAAAGGATACATTGGATGAAAATGTAGCAAAATTAACTGCTTCTACTTATACTTTAGAGGACGGAGAATACCATGTTTATGTTGGCATAACCAAAAATAGTAAAAATGTCGATAAAATTGTAGAAATGTACAAAGATTTGGGAATTAGCCTTTATATGAAAGAAGTAAGTATTTCTAATGCTGAATTTATCAATAATTTAGAACAGTATGATATTTTATTAAAAAGTGCACAAACTAAAGATGAAATAATGGCAGTGAATAAAGTAATTTTAGCAAGTTATGACGAATTAATCCTAAATCGGTAGTAATTTTATCATTTGTTGCCAATATTATAATTGGGTGATGAAAGTGAATTATATGATAAAAGAGTTGCCAAGGGAAGTACGTCCTCGGGAAAAAGCATTAAAATATGGTATGGAGAGTCTTTCAGATGATGAATTGCTTGCTATTGTGATCAAAACTGGCACTAAAACAAAATCAGTTTTGCAAGTGTCAATAGACCTATTAAAAACCGTCGGTTCTATTTCAGAGTTAAAAAATTTGACTCTATCTCAATTAACATCCTTAAAAGGAATAGGTTTAGTTAAAGGTTTAGAAGTGATGAGTGCCATTGAATTAGGAAAAAGGATATTTTTATCACATGAATTATCTTTTCGAACTTCACTAAAAACCCCAGCAGAAATTTATAATGCGACACGTTATCTTTTTATCGGCAAAAAGCAAGAATATTTTTATTGTTTATATTTAGACAATGCACAAAAATTGATTGAAAGGAAATTATTATTTATGGGAACGATTAATCGTAGTATTACGCATCCTAGAGAAGTATTTAAGGAAGCCTATGTAAGATCTGCATCTTCTATTATTTGCTTGCATAATCATCCTTCGGGAAATTTAACCCCAAGTAAAGAAGATATTCAGTTTACAAAAACGTTGTGTGATATTGGAAAAATTCAGGCAATTCCTGTTTTGGATCATATTATTGTAAGCGATGATGGCTATTATAGTTTTTATGAAGCAGGGATAATGTAAGGGGCTTATATGAAGAAGAAAAGAAAAAAATGGTTCATTATGTGTGGTGTAATAATGATTTTAGTTTTTATTCCGTTCTTAAGTCCTTTTCGAGAAATTACGCGAATAGAAAAGTTTTTTCGGGATGGATATAGTGGTGTTTTTCGATTATTTCACTTGGCAGAGGATAAGAAAATAGAAGTGAAAGATGAGGTCGTAAGTGCCAGGATAAAAGAGTTGGAGCAAAACATTAAGGAATTAGAGGAATTACTAGATATGAATTCCAATTTAGTTGGTTACAAATTAGTGAGTGCTACAACTATTTCTAGGGATGTATCACATTATTTGGACACCTTAATTATTAATAAAGGAAAAGCCGATGGAATAACTGAAAATCAGGCGGTAATCGATTCATTTGGTTTAATTGGAAAAACTTTTAATGTGACCAATCATACTTCTTCTGTAAAATTGTTAACATCAACTAACTCCGATTATTATCTATCGGTAAAGATTTCTTTATTAGACTCAGATTATGGTTATGGCGTTTTAAAAAATTACGATGAAAAGAAAAATAGTTTTGAAGTGGATAATGTTAGTCCGTCGTTAAATGTGCAAGTAGGAAGCCAAGTAGTGAGTAGTGGATTAAGTGAATTGTTTCCTAGTGGTATTTTAATTGGTACAGTGGTAGCAGTGGAGGAAGATTCTTATGGAATAAAGCAAAAGTTAATCGTGGAACCAGCTAGAAATTTTGCTAAGATCCGTCATGTTTCGGTAGTGGTAAATCAAGAAGAAGGTGAATCCTATTGAAATTTTTTGTGATCGCTTTTTTACTTAGTTTATTTTTAGATGGATATATTTCTAATTTTATTCCTTATTCCGTTTCAACACTTTGGTGTATACCTGCCTTTACGTTTACGATTGTACTTACCTTTGCATGTCTTAGAAAAAAAATGTCCTTAGTGGATTGGGGGATCATTTTTGTTTGTGGTTTTTTGTATGATTGTTTTTATACCAATTACTTTTTTCTTCATGGAATTATTTTTCTTGTTTGTGCAAGTTTATTACGCTTTGTGATGAAACGTTTAAAAATGAATTTTTTTATTGAAAGTATTTTATTTGTCTTTTTATTATTGATAAATAAAATATTACTTTTTGCCTTTTTAAAAATTTCATCTCGTTTTAGTATTTCTCTTTTTGATTGTCTTTTAATTTTCGTAAAAGAAATTTTGGGAAGTCTCATTTTGTTCCATGGGCAAATATGGGGATTTAAAAAACTGGTTCGTACGAATTGATTACATATTATTTTATTATCCTTCATAAATTTTAATGGGAGGTTAATTGATGAATACGAAAAGAAAACAGAAAAAAAGACAGTACGCTATTTGTTCCCAGTTAAATCATCAGGAAATTTTAAAAAGAAAAATTATTTCTTTCTTCAATCGCTTAATGGTTTGTGTGGTTATTTTCTTAAGCACTTTGATTGTTTTTAAGAAAAATCCAGAGTATCAAAAGTTTGTTCAAAGAAAGGTTTATGAAAGTAATTTCCCTTTTGTTGATTTTCGGCAAGTTTATGATAAGTATGTAGGAAATTTGTTTTTTTCTAGTAAAGATAAGGATAAAGATACAATGGTTTTTGGGGAAAAGTTGGTGTATCAAAATATTGATACTTTTAATAATGGAGCAAAACTAGAGGTGGGGTATGAGTATTTGGTACCCGCTTTGGAAAGTGGGATTGTTGTTTTTGTGGGGGAAAAAGACGATTTAGGAAAAACAGTTATCGTGCAGCAAGTGAATGGAGTGGATGTTTGGTATAACAACATTGAGTTAAAAGAAGTAAAATTATATGATTATGTGGAAAAGGGAAGTCTATTAGGAAAGAGTTTATCTAATGAGATATTTTTGTATTTTAAAAAAGATGGGAATTTTTTAGATTATAAGCAATATCTTACCTAAAATTAGGTTTTCTTTCCTTTTTGTTGCCTTCCTATTTTTATTTTTATTTTCAGGAATGTTTTTAGATTTTGCTGTTTTCTTTAGTTTATTATTTGTTCATGAACTGGGTCACTCGTTTGTGGGAGTGCTTTTGGGTTTTACATTAGAAGAAATTAGGTTTTATCCTTATGGTGGAGTAAGCAAGTTCAACTTTCTTATCAATAGATCGATGAGGGATGAATTATTGATGCTTTTATCAGGACCTATTGTGCAGTGTTTATTTTATGGTTTGGTAATTCAGTTTTTGCCTATTAATATTTGTCAATTGTATCGAATGTATCATTATAATATTTTATTTTTTAATCTTCTTCCTATTTGTATTTTGGATGGTGGAAAGTTGATTCATCTATTGTTTTCTTATTGCATATCTTACTGGAAAAGTTTAAAATTACTTTATTTTGTTTCTTATTTTACCTGTTTAACTTTTCTTTTTATTACTAGCGTAAATCATCAATTACAGTTTGTTTTTTTGTCCTTTTTTTTATTAGGAAAAGTGACAGTTGAGTATAAGAAGAGACACTACTATTATCAAAAATTTTTATTAGAACGTTATTTGCATGAATTTTCTTTTTCTAGAAGAAGAATAGTAAAGGAAGTAAGGGATATGCGTAAGGGGTGCACGCATTTGTTCCATACATTTTTGGGGTATAAAACAGAAAAAGAGATCCTATCGAAAAAATTTAGAAAAAATTATTGACATGATAAAATCGATTATGCTATAATTCAATTACTGGTTCAGAAATGACTAGTTTTTATGGGGAATTAGCTCAGCTGGGAGAGCGCCACGTTTGCACCGTGGAGGTCAGGAGTTCGATCCTCCTATTCTCCACCATTACGTTAATAACATAAAATGTTATTATAAATTTATTGATTAATGTTTCAAAACTTAGTTTTGGAAAGAAGATTGAGTGTTCTTAGCACTCTTTTTTCTTGCATAAAATTGCTATGTACATATACATCTAAAGTAGTGCTAGTTTTAGAATGTCCTAAACGACGACTTATTTCAGTAATAGGAATATTATTATTTAATAATAAGGTCGCATGAGAATGTCTAAATTGATGTAATGTAATAGGTCTTATATTAGCCAATAAACAAGTTTTAAATTTACATCTATTTACTGATGTTGGACTTAAAGGCTTTTTTCCACCGAATACATAATAATCAAACACATCACAATTATATAATTTAACATAATATTTTTTTAATTTATAAATTTGCTTAACTAATAATCGATTTAAAATTATTGTACGATTACTAGACCGATTTTTAGTAGTATCTAATATTCTACCCCCTTTAGAAGTCATATTATGCCTTATGTGAACATATTTATCATCAATATCACTAAATCTTAAGGCAAAAACTTCTCCAGGTCTACAGCCCGAATAAAATAAGAAACAAAAGAAATATTTATAAATATCATTATCACAATATTTAATAAATTTATTAAATTCTTTTAAAGTGTAAAAATCAATTTTTTTATCTTCTTGTTTCTTTTTAAAATTTCCCAAATCTCGCAAATAATTATGATCAAGGTTTAAATAATTAACACAAAAATCTAAAAATGCATTGAAATGAGCATAAAGACTATTATTGAAATTATTAGAATAATTTTTATTAATAATTTCGTTTTTCCACTTTAAATAATCGATTTTTGTTAATTTATAAATATCATTATTTTTAAAATAATATAAAATATGTAAATTAAATTTATTGATTAATGTTTCAACACTTTGCTTTTTTAGGTGTGTTGTACCTAATGTTAAATATTTTTCATAAGCTTCTTCAAAACTCATATTCCCCACCTCGGAGGCATATTATATGTTAAATCGTATTATTTGTCAATCATACGTTATCACCTCATATTAATATTATCATAAAATTATGATTTTTGTCTTTTTTTATTACGCTTTGATGAAAGATAGGATGTAAAGAAAATAGTATGAGTGCTGGCAACTATAAACATGTTGTTTAAATCTTCTTTTAAAAAAATATCAAGCAAATCCGAATACTCATAAATGCTATTATCAAGTATAAAAGAAATTATTTCTCGTTTTAATTTATCAATTTCAGTTTGTGTTAAAGCATTAACGTTAGAAACATCAAAACCGTTAATAAAAATTCGATCACGATCATCGTATTGATATTTTTCTGGATTATCAAGATGCAAATGATATCTATACATTCCTTTTATTGATTCTAATTTTATTGGTAATGTTCCATTAACCTTATTACAAACGTTTTCTTTAACATTGTTAGAAGTAGTAGTATTACCATATTGACAAATAACATGATAATGAGGCTTTTTAACTTCACCAGTAGGGTCAACATCATGATTATGTAGTGGACTAATAGCATAAGGTAAACCAGTACTTTCCAAGATTTCAAACCAATTTTCGGGCATTGATTCAGGATACATTACAAATGCCCAATTTCGACCTTTCATTATATCAACTCCTTATTTTAAAGGTACTTTTGTCACGCATCACTCCATGGGGGTGTCGTAGTAACCCCCATTTTCGAGCAAAAATGCGCGAAATTGTTACTTTTGAAAAAGTAACCAAAACTTCCACTCGCCGTTCAGGCAGAAAACACGAACGGGTTCGTATTTTCAACAAAATTATAGTGGTCATTCGTAAGAAGTCAAGCGCTGCACTACGTCGACTCGCTACGCTAGTCGCTTGACTACTTACTTCACTAGAGCGAACTGACACGTCGCAGTGCGACGAAGTCAGTTCTTGATCTGCTCAAAAGTATCATAACTATTAGCGACATCTAAGTTACACTTACTGAGGGTTGTGGTTAAAAGAGGTGCAACATACTCATTATCCTCATTAGACCATTTCATTTGCTCAGCATCGTACATTGACTTGATCAACAAACCAATGCCAAGATTGATCATACGACAGTCAACTTGAAATCTGCAGTAACGTCTTAAAGTGATAGGTATCTCTAACCATTCTTGCGCAGTCGTTAAAAAGATTATCTTTCTCTTTCGCATTTGACTTAAGAAATCAAGAACATCAGTATTGATTTTCGTAGACTTAGTCAAAGCAGTAAAAATCTCATCATAGAAAATAATGCAATCATGTTCATTTCTAAGCTTCAATAAATTATCAAAGCCATTAAAATAAATATAGTTAATACCTTTTATAGAACTAACATTAGCATAAATTTTCTTGTTTTTGTTCATTTTTAAAAATTCTACTACTGAATAAGTCTTACCACTACCTTGTTTACCACAATAGCAATAAATACCAAAAATCCCGCGATTTGGCTTAAATCCTTTTTTGAAAAAAGTCTTAAACTTAATCCGAACATTTCTAAATCGAATAATTAAAAGAACAAGTATACCAATTAAAATAATTTTTAACATAATAACCTCACATTTTCAAAGAATTATACCAAGCAAGTGCTGATTTTATTGCACTGAACATAATCGGTACTGTTAATTTAAATACATAATACGTTACAATTAACGATAAAGCAGTTGAACTAATTCCAGTAAGGCTAATTACCCAGCCCATGACATCAGCGATCAATTCTAACATACTAGCAAATGAACTAAGAGCATTCGACAAATCAGGTAGTGCAGTACTGATGATTGCATCTATAGGAACAGTTAAAACTGTAACTAATGACATAACTAACGACATCAATCCATTAATTAAAGCCTTGATCATAGATCCATCACCTCAATGCGATCGTCTTTAGGATCTTTAAATCCCTTGACAAGAGCAAAAATACGTACTGATACATAATAAGCGATAAAACCAGTAGTAATAGTTTGATAAAGTGTAAAGAATGTACCAAAGTTATCACTATAAATTGTTGACATACATGGCAATGTAAAGTTTTTGTCTACAAAAGGAATAGTAAGAGAAATTGGAGTACAAGTATTATTATTTAAATTCTTTATAAATTGAAGTGGTGCAGTAATTACAGAAGATAAGCCATGATCATTATCTTGAAAATTATTAAAAAAGTTCTTAGATGAAGTATCATCTATTGAAGAATCAGTTAAATTATCATTAATATTATCTAAACCTTGATTAACATCCTCTAACTTTTGATTAGTGCCTGCTATAGAACCACTTATTGAACCTAATTGACCACTAATATCAGAAAGTTGACCTGATAAGTCATTAGTAAGCAAGATTTGATACGTTTTAATTCTAATTGCTACAGAATTAAATGAACGATTTTGCCAAACCCTTAAAATAGAATCTTTGCTAGTATTTGATGGTCTACCTACTTCTAAAAGTAAACCATCGGCACCCGTCTTGGTATGAACGTAAGCAGTAACAGTTTTACCGTCTGAAGAAACAGAAACAGAACTTACATCACATACACTTGTACCATAATTCCAAGATGAACCAGTATAAATCGCACACATATTATTACTGTTGATACTAGAAGTATCAATCGTCCAGTTACCCAAACCAGAATATTCCATATTGATAATTAATTTGTAATAACTATCAGGCTTAATGTTTGCACCCTTTGCCCCGACGGAAAAAGAACGCACACCTTTAGAAATACAAGTAGAATTTCCAGTACCACAATCCATTTCATTGTACCAAAACCAATCAGCATTAATCGGTACAGTTTTCATCCAAGTGGCAGAACCATAATCAATAGCAGAATTATCCATATAGACTGTTCCTGTATAAAACCAAGATTCCGAACTTGTCCAAGGAATATTTGTATCTTCAGCATGTACTTCCGTAATTTGAAAAAATGAAAATAAAGTTAGAATCAAAAATCCAATTAGAAAATAAACAAGTGTTTTTTTCATCAATTAAACCTCCTAAAAAGTCTAAAAAAAATTTTTAAAGGAATATAAAAACAAAAGATACACATAATCAAGAATATGATTAATATTGAATCGAAATCATTACGATAATATACTTCACTAGTAATTTTATTTGATGGCAAACATACTGGTAGTGTTGAATACTGATTAAAGGTTTGTGTACCATCGCGATAGATATAATTCGAATGAAAGTAATAATCTCGGTAATCAATATTAGAATTATGATTAGGAACTTGCTTATAAGCTCGAATAGTAGTATCGCTATTGACTACATAGCAAGCATAAGAATCTTTTTCAGGCACGTAAATCATAAGGTCACCTCATCAAATATAGTCGTTTGAGACGTTTTAATAGTCTTTTCAGACGTTTTTACAGAATATAGTATAATTTCATCTTGAACAGCTAATAAGCAATTAGCAATATCTTTTTTTAGCCATTCACTGCAAGAATGATAATAAAATTTTGTTAAATTAAATTTGATAATATTTAAATCACGTAAATATGTCTTTAAATTATTAGTAACCATAATTATCTCTTTCCAAATAACAAACTGCCAACAAAATCAAAAATAACATACAATGCAAATAATGGTATAAATAAATCAATTAATCTAGACATGAAAGTGAGTGAAATTTCAAACATAAAGAATCATCTCCTTAACTTTATAATAAAAAAAATACAAGTGCTTATCTCTAAAGCTTTAGAGCATTTACGCATTTACGAAGTCCCCACATCGCAAAAACTCGCTTAACTTGTATTAATATCCTACCTCCATCCGCGAAATGGCTCATTTTTTTCAATTAGAAACGTACTTTACCTTTGCTAGCACCTTTAATCAACTTGCGTAAGAAGTAAAGACCTAAACTAGCAATAGTTAGCGTGATTACCCAAGGCATTAATTGACCAACGGTAGCAAACATAGTAGATGAACTGATACCTGTATTTAATTGACTAACAATAGCATCCATTCCACCAGTTCCAGTTACCTCTGCTAAATATAGTGGCATATTATCAACTCCTTTCCTTAAACAACCCAGTCACCATCTTGATTAGAAGATGATGTGGTTAAATTAAAGCTATTAGATAATTTTAATAATTCTAGTTCCGCTGATTCCAAAAAAACTTTTTTAGAATAAGTCGGAGTCAATTGTATAACTACACATTGATAAGTACCGGAATTATCTGTTTTAGTTAATGTTTCTAATGTGGCTTTTAATTCTTGCTTCATTTTGTACACTCTCCTTTCATTTTAAGAGTAACACACCAAAAAAGAGGTTGTGACCTCTTCATAAAAATTTATAAATTTTTCTATATGTATTACTATAAATATAATAAATGAAATCTTTATTTTTTAACTTATATTTTAATTGTTTTTTTCTAAGCTGAGTATATAAAGATAATTCTTCAAGAGTATTAATATAAGCTATAATATTATCATTTAAATCATAAATAACATAATATTCCAAAAATAATCCTTTCTGATTATTACGGATTCAAACCTCCTATTCTCCACCATATTGATATTTACCTTGATTTTTCAAGGTTTTTATATTTTTAGGTACTAAACTATTTACTTTTTAAAAGTTATCATAAAAAAAACTTCGCTTTGATATGTTGAAAACGAAGTTTTATTTTGTTTTTATTATCTTTTTAATCACTAAGGTAACCATTAGCTTTTAGTTTTTCTAAAATTTTAGCATTCGTTACTGCTCCACCGATTCTAGTCATGCTTGATTTTTCTTCACCCTCGGTAAAGAAAATGACGTTTGGTGTTCCCGAAATGGTTATCATTTTTTTGAATTCTTTTGCTTCTTCTTCACTAAAATTACTAAGATTAACAGAGTATGACTTTAATTTGTTTTCTCCTAAAACTTTATTAAATCTTGGTGTGAAATCTTGACATGCACTGCATCCAGTCTGGACAACTTCCAAAATAAATGTTTCTTTATTTTCTAGTTTTTTTTGTAAAGAAGCAAAACTAATTTCTTCAATACTATTACTTTCACTACATCCAGTGAAGAAGAAAATACCAAATAGCATGATAACAATCATTAAGATTTTCTTTTTCATTTTATCCCTCTTTTCTTTATCATTATAACATGAGTTTATCATCTTGAAAAGCATTTAAAAATTTGATGGTGTACTATCAGGCGAATTTGTGGTACAATAACAATAGTAGAAGATAGTACGAGGGGATAAGATGAAATTAGGGAAGTGTTTAGCCATTGTTTTAGCACTTGTTGCATTATCATTAATCGGTGTAGGAATAAACTTAAGTCAAAAAGAAAAAAGACTAGCACCATCAATTAGTATTGAACAAGTAGAAAATGATTTGGTTCAATTTGTAAAAGTGAATTATCAAGTAAATTTAGATTCTATTAGCGAGGCAAATAATCATGCAATAAAAGTAACTTTACAGTCTTTGCATGACAATCATGATGTGGATATTTCATCATTTACCTCCAAATACCCTTGTGATTTAGACCATACTTATGTGTTAATTGAGATAAATGAAAAGACGCCAATATATCATCCTCATCTTTCTTGTACAAATTTTGAATAGAAATTGAATAAAGTCGTTGCTCTTTTACTAGTATTTTGTTATACTACATGTATAAGGTAGGTAATGTAGATGAAAAATAATGAAAATATAAATGATCAAGGAAAATTTCAATTTAAGATTGTTCATTTATTATCCATTGGTTTAGCTATTGCTGTAATATTATTGTTAATTATTTATTTTTTAAAAGCTCGTTAGAGTGATAGTTGTTAACGAATTCACAAAAGGGAAAAGTAATTTTCCGTTTTTTTTCTTTTAGTTTTCATTTTTCATCTTACCGTTTTCATATAATTTAAGGAAATGGTAGGGATTGTGATGAAAAAAAGATTTATTTATTGTTTACTACTTCTATGGGTGGTATGGGCGTGTAGTTATTTTTTGATACAAATAAAATTAAATGGAAGTGACACGGTTCATTTAACAGGTGAAACTTATTATGTTGAACAAGGAGCAAAAGCAAGATTTTTGGGTTTATCATTAAAGGTAAAAACTATAGTAAAGGATGATGGTATTCTTTATTCAGCAAGGAATTTTTTGGGAGTGAAAAAGACAGTAAAAAGGACGTTAATTAATGAAGATAAATTAGCCCCGTCGTTAACATTGAAAGGAAGTAATCCTTATTCTTTAATTGTGGATACCCCATATAAAGAAGATGGTTACTCAGCATATGATTTACAAGATGGAGATTTATCGACAAAAGTGATAGTAGAGGGGGATATAAATATACATCAGGTGGGGGAGTATCAAGTAAAGTATGTGGTTTGTGATAGAAATAAAAATTGTACTAATCAAGTAAGAAAAATTAAAGTTTTACCTAAAGAATTTAGTTATCAAGTAAGATATAATGATATTGATTCTACTCTTCATTCTTGGTGGAGTGGAAATAAGTTTGATCATAAGCGACCAGAGGGTGGAGGAAACTTAGAGGAGTTAGCTAAGCATTCAGCTTATTTTATGGGACCTGATGAAAAAGTAATTTATCTTACCTTTGATGAAGGTGGTGGAGATACTTATTTGGATGAAATTGCTGATGTGTTATATAGTAAAGGAGTAAAAGCAACATTTTTCTTATGTGGAAATTATATGGTAAGTCATAAAGAGCAAGTGAAAAAATGGGTAGAACAAGGTCATTCGATAGGAAATCATACGTATCATCATCGGCAGATGCCAAAGTATGCTAATGAAATAGGTTTTATGGAATTTAAAAATGAAATTTTAAGTATGGAAAAGGCGTATTTTGAAATTACGGGGAAAACTATGGATAAAGTATATCGCGATCCTAAGGGAGAGTGGAGTTTCCGTGGGTTAGAGATAGTTAAGGATATGGGGTATAAAAGCTTTTTTTGGAGTGCTGATTATCTAGACTTTAATGAAGATAAATCTAAAAATGATGCATTGGAGTTGATGTTAAAGCGTTATCATAATGGAGCGATTTATCTTCTTCATCCTAAAAATAAGGGAAATTTTGAAGCTATTGGAGATTTCATAGATAAGATGCATGAATTAGGATATCGTTTTGATTTGGTGAAGAATATTGATTATTAAAAAAGGATGAGTGAAAGTAAAAAAAAATGGCGGGAGTAATCGTTGCTAAGAGGAATTAAGGTATGTTATAATGAGTAATGTAGAAAAGGAGCATGCAAGAAATGTTAGGAACGATTAATTGTATAAAAAGTAATAAAGTCACGATTGATTTAGCGATTGATATTAAAGCTCAGGTAAATTTTGTAGGTCTTCATGTGGTCTTTATTGATGAGAAAGCGATGATTATTGGAGAAATTGTGGATATTACCCAAAAACAAGCGGAGATTAATATCGTTGGTGAAATTGTAAATAATGTATTTTTGCCTGGAGCGATAAGAAAACCTGCTTTTCGTTCAACGGTTCGTTTAGTAAACGCGAATGAATTAGCATTATTATTTGGTAGTACAACATCTAAAAATTCTAAGTTTAGAATTGGATACTCGAATGTTTATCAACAGTATCCAATTTATGTGGATGTCAATCGTTTTTTGAGTAATCATTTTGCTATTTTAGGAAATACAGGAAGTGGAAAAAGCTTCACGCTAGCTAGATTAATTCAAAATATTTTTACTACCAGTGAGTATATTCCAATAGGTGCTAACATTCTTTTGTTTGATGCATATGGTGAGTATACGAGTGCTTTTCAATCATTATCGCAGGTATCACCTTTATTAAATTATAAAGTGTATACGACGAATACGAATTATTCAATGGATGAAGTGTTAAAAATTCCTTTTTGGTTGTTAGGGGTTGATGATATTGCACTGCTTTTGGGCGTAACGACACCTAATCAATTGCCGATTATTGAAAAGGCGTTAAAAATTGTGCCGATTTTGAAAAATGATGATGAGAGTGTGTTACAGCATAAAAATGATATTATTGCACGAAGTATTATGGATATTTTAACGAGTAGTACGGATTCTAGTAAGATTCGTGATCAGGTGATTGCTGTGTTGACGAAGTTTCATACGAAAGATTTGCATTTGGATAGTCAAATTGTGCAACCAGGATATGTAAGAACGTTAAAGCAATGTTTGTATGTGGATAAAAGTAAAATGCAAGAAATTGAATTGGTTACTGAGTTCATTGGACAGTTTATTATTGAAGGGTTAGAGTTAAAAGATCCTGATGGTACGATAATGTATGATTTAGCTGATTTTGAGCAGGCTATGTCGTTATCTTTAATTAGCGAGGGTGTGTTAAATAGTGATCGGGTGTATGATGAAGCGAATGTGCTTTTGGTAAGAATTCACTCGTTAATCAATAGTAATGCATCAAATTATTTTGCTTATCCTAGAATGATTAGTAAGGCTGATTATGTGCGAAGTTTGTTCATTGGTGCTGATCAAAAGAAGTGCCAGATTGTCAATTTTAATATTCATTATGTAGATGATCGTTTAGCGAAAGTGATTACTAAGATTTTGTCGAAGTTGATTTTTGATTTTGCCGCGGAAAACCCTAATCGAGGAAGTGTGCCGTTTCATATTGTGATTGAAGAAGCACATCGTTATGTGCAAGTGGATAGTGATATGGAAATTTTGGGATATAATATTTTTGAGCGAATTACTAAGGAAGGACGAAAGTATGGAGTTTTACTGGGTTTAATTACGCAGCGACCTTCGGAACTTAGTGATACGGCGATTTCACAGTGTTCTAATTTTTTGATTTTAAGAACGTTGCATCCTAAAGATTTGCAGTATATTAAGGAAATGGTTCCTAGTGTGAGTGATGAGTTGATGGAACAAGTAAAAAATCTTCAACCAGGAAATTGTATTGCGTTTGGAAGTGCATTTTTGGTACCGACGGCAATGGTTATTGAAAAACCTAATCCAGAGCCATTAAGTAATAATGTGGATGTGGAAGCCATTTGGTATCAGAAGTCTAATCAACAACAGCAATAAAGATACAAAAGATATACTATCTTTTGTAACAGGAACAACTTCAAGTGGTGTTATCATATCTTCCCCATAAACAGATAAAGTAAGGAAATATTGAAGAAAAAATTCTTCTTTTTTCTTTTCAAGAAAACGACTTCCTGTTATAATAATCGTGAAAGAAGGGATACGATGTTAAACGTTGAACATATTAGTAAGTCTTATGGAAAACACTTAGCCGTGGATGATTTATCCTTTACCGTAGAAAACGGTGAAATTTTTGGTCTGTTAGGAGAAAATGGTGCAGGAAAAACAACGACTTTTCGTATCATTATGGGACTTTTAGCAGCAAATAGTGGTAAAGTTACTTTAAATGGTAAACCTATTGATTATTCTGTAACTAATGAAATAGGTTTTGTTACAGAAGAGCGAAGTCTTTTATCCAAATTAACCGTGAAAGAACAATTACTTTTTTATGGTATTTTAAAAGGACTAGAGGAAGAAGAAATTCTAAAACGTATGGATATATGGCTTGAAAAATTCCAAATTAGTGAATACAAAAACAGGAAAATCAAAGAATTATCTAAAGGAAATCAGCAAAAGATTCAATTTATCTCAGCAGTTTTACATGAGCCTAAATTACTCATTTTAGATGAACCTTTTACTGGACTTGATCCGATTAATGTAAAGATGATGAAAGATGCGATTTATGAACTAAAAGAAAAAGGTTGTTCCATCATTTTTTCTTCTCATCAAATGGAACACATTGAGCAATTTTGTGAAAAGTTAGTTATCCTAGTCAAGGGAAAAAGTATTTTATCAGGATACGTTACCGAGGTGAAAAAAGCCTATCAAAAAATGAACATTCGTTTAAGAGGAGATATCGACATTGAAAAAGTAAAAAAAGTATCTGGAGTACTTAGTGTATCTCATTTAGTAGACGGTTATCTCATTCAAATTGAAAATGAAAGTGTTGCTGATTTAGTATTTCGCACCGTAAAAAATAGTAAAGTGTTAACCTTTGATTTACAAGAACCCACGTTAAATGAAATTTTTATCGAGAAAGTAGGTGGTTTACATGTATCGTAAATTAAAATATCTTACTAAAGTAAGTTTAAAAAAGAAAATTGCCACAAAATGGTTTTTGATTGTCAACCTCATTTTAGCTATAGCCATTATCTCCATTGTGAATATCGATCAGATTATAAAATTTCTCGGTGGAGATTTTGATGAGAAAACAAATATTGTGGTTATCGATGAAACGAAAAAAAGCTTTTCGTATTTTAAAACGAATTTACTAGCTACGTCGTTAACTGATGAAGATGATGCCATAGAGTTGACAGAGTCTATGCAAACGATAGAAGAGGTCTTAGAAGAGTCACCCGATGCGATTGTTATAGAGTTAACCTTAGATGATATTAATTATATAAAAGCCAAAATTACATCCAAAAGTGCCATTGATGCATTAGAATATCAACAAATTACCCAAGCTTTAATGGCTACCAAACAACAATATGCACTATCTTTAAGCAGTATCGATGAAAAAGAACTAGCCATGGTAGTAGCACCTTTAGAAATTTCTCGCGTTATCTTAGAAAATGATAAAAATGAAACAGAAGATATGTCCACGATTATGGGAACAGTATTTCCTACCTTAATATTACCTTTTTTCATGCTAGTCATTTTCTTAATTCAAATGATCGGAACAGAAATTAATGAGGAAAAAACCACGAGAAGTATGGAAATCATTATTTCAAACGTTAGTCCTAAGGTTCACTTTTTCTCTAAAGTTTTAGCCAGCAACATTTTTGTCATCGTACAAGGCGTGCTTTTGTTTCTATATGGAGCTATTGCTTTTGCTGTTCGCTTTTTTACATCAGGTGAGTCTACTACCATCATGGGAAGCTTATCGCCCATCATAGAACGTCTTAATGAAAGTGGATTTATTCATCAATTAGTCTACATCATTCCCTTAACATTAATTTTATTGATACTATCTTTCCTAGCATACGCCCTAATTTCAGGAATTTTAGCCTCTATGACCGTGAATATGGAAGATTTTCAACAAATACAAGCACCCGTGATTTTCTTGTGCTTAATTGCCTATTACTTATCCATCATGGCAGGGATGTTCCATGGCTCATTATTGATTCGTATTTTATCCTATGTTCCTTTAATTTCATGCTTATTGTCACCTGCCTTACTGGTCTTAGGTCAAGTAGGAATTATTGATGTCATCATTTCTATTATCATTTTATGTTTATTCAATTATGTTCTTGTTAAATTTGGAATGAAAATTTATAAAATAGGTATTTTAAATTATTCAACAGATAAAATGTGGAGTAAATTGTGGAAAGCTGTAAAAAGTCATGAAGAATAATGTGTATCAACAAGCTATGCTAGAAATAAAAAAACAACAAGACCTAAAATACTTAGCATTTAATAAAAAATTGGTTCAAACGAAGTATGAAATGATTGGTGTACGTATTCCCATTTTAACAAAAATCGCCAAAGAAATCGTTAAAGTAAGTCCGTATTCTTATTTAGAACAAGTAAAATATCAAACGCATGAAGAAATTCTTTTAAATGGTTTAGTCATTGCTTCCATCAAAGAAGAAGAGGATGCCTATCCTTATTTTATCGAATACCTAAACCACATTGATAACTGGGCAACATGTGATACTTTTTGTAGTCACTATCATATGATAAAAAAACATCGTCCTTTGTACTTAACAAGAATTGAAAAAATGTTAAGAGATGATAATCCTTATATTGTTCGTGTAGGCATTGTATTATTGCTTAACTATTATGTAAACGATGAGTATATCAATCAAGTCGCTTCCTTATTAAAAACGATTGAATCTTCCCATTATTACGTCAAAATGGCTCTAGCATGGCTCATGTGTGAAATTTATATTCACTATCCAAAGCATGATATTTTTAAGAAAAAGTTTTTAGATCAAGAAGTAAAGAATTTGATGATACGAAAAATTTTAGACAGTAATCGCATTAGTCAAGAAGAAAAACAAAAAATTAGAACAACAAAAAACCTAGGATAGTTCTAGGTTTAATTTTTATTATAGATAAAATTTTATTGATATGCTTCTTGCTTTAAAAGTTCAATGTTACTATTCATGATTTCTAAGTAACTATCATTATTATCTCGTTCTAGGTCAGTAATATTGTCAACTCTTCTAAATGTTAGCGTTTCAATTCCTTTTTCATCAATTAATGTTTGCACAGGTTGATTTACACTTTCATGTTCAAGAATAAAAATATAATTAATTTCATGATTATCAATCATTGTTCTTACTTGTTGCATCGTTTTTTCTAAAACATTGCTTTCTTCCTCTAATGAAATAACATTAAAACCATATTTTTCTAAATATCTTAGCGTTTTATTTTGAACAACAATGGTTTTATTTTTCGCATTTTCTGCGACTAACTTAATTTCAGCATCTAACTCAGATAGCTCTACTTTTAACTCATCATAACGATCATCAATTTCCTTTTTCAAATAAGTACTATTGATATATTCATTTAACCCTGTACGAATATTTTGCGTAATCATCAATAATTGTGAAGGGTTTAACCACAATTCTTCAAGACCATAAGTTAGCTCCATTCCAAATGAACCATCAATAATTTTTAGTTCATCATTTCGATCTAATAAATCAATAGTAATTTCACGATCACTTTCTGCTAGTCCATTGTAAATAAATAATTCCTTTTTACTATAATCACTTAGTTGTTTTTGGGTAACCACATACTCTCTAATATTGGTTCCATCTGGATAAACAGAATTAATGATGGCATGATCTCCATATAATCTAGTAGTGATGTATTCAATTGGATAACTAGTAGTAATAATTTCAATATTTTCCATGTTGTCCATTTTACATCCAGTAGTTAACAAAATAATGATAAACACAAGGGGAAAATAGAATTTTATCTTTTTCATATTACGTTCACCTTTCTAAAATTTGTCATGTTTATATTGTACACTATATGAGAAAAAAATTCAAATTCAATCGAGAAAATGGGAAAGAATTTAAAAAGATAATGTTGTGTTCTATCATTAATTTTGCGTTTTATTTATTTTACAAGAAAAGTAAGGTGTGTTATAATGATGCAAGGTGATTATGTAAATAGAAGAAAGGAAGGCGAGTCGAGTTTTAGCTTGACAAAAGTATGGAAGAATTATTTAAGCGTTTAGGAATTGAACCTAAAGATAAAAAGTTGTACGAAAGAGCATTTTGTCATTCTTCGTATGTCAATGAACATAATTTGAAAGCAGATTATGAACGTTTGGAGTTTTTAGGTGATGCAGTACTTGATTTAGTCGTTGCTGATTATTTGTATTCTAATTTTGATCAAGAAGAAGGATATATGACCAAGGTTAGAGCAAGTTATGTTTGTGAGAATGCTTTAGCAGAATATGCTAAAGATTTAGAGTTACATCGCTATATTAAAGTGGGACATGGAGAAGAGTCTGATGGTGGAAAGTATAAACGAGCAATTACTGCAGATATTTTTGAAGCAATGACAGGAGCCATTTATATCGACTTAGGGTATGCTACAGCAAGACGTGTACTCTTATCCATTATTGTACCTTATATTAAAGATCCTAAGGTAACCTTTTTTAGTGATTATAAATCAGCATTACAAGAATTTGTACAAACGGAACAAAAAAGTTTAGTGTATCATTTGGTAAAAGAAGAAGGTCCAGCACACGATCGAAGATTTACGATAGAGGTAAAAATAGATGATATCGTTTATGGAAAAGGAATCGGTGGTAGCAAAAAAGAAGCAGAACAAGAAGCAGCGAAGAGTGCTTTATCGATTTTAGCACAAAAAGTGAATCGATAGTTGTATTTTGTTTAAAATTTTGATATAATAGTCGCCACGATGAAAAGAAGAGAAAGGAGTACTTATGAGTAAAATTAAAATTTTTAGTCTAGGAGGACTAAATGAAATTGGCAAAAATATGTATGTTGTTGAAGTAGATAAGCAAATTTTTGTTTTTGACGCGGGATTAAAATATGATAATAATCGTTCTTTAGGAGTAGATTACATTATTCCCAATTTTGATTATTTAAAAGAAAATAAAAATAGGATTGAGGGAATTTTCTTAACCCATGGACATGATGGCAATATGGGAGCAGTACCTGATATATTAAAAGAGCTTCCTAACATTAAAGTGTATGGAACGAAGTTTACCATGGAAACGTTAAAAAGGGATATTGAGCCTTCTTTATTAGAAAAATATCAATTAAAAGAAATTCGTCCTCATTCCAAATTGGAATTTGGTTCTTTAGCTATTTTTCCGATTAGTGTAACACATTCGATTCCTGATAGCGTATGTTATGTATTATATACCAAAGATGGAGCAATAGTTTATACAGGAGACTTTGTCTTTGATTCTACGATGATGGGAAATTACAAAACGGATATAGGAAAACTTGCGTATGTGGGAAAACAAGGGGTACTTTGTTTATTAGCAGAGTCAATGTATGCGGAAAAAGAAGGGCATACTAGTCCTAATAATCGAGTAGATGGTTTTATCCATGAGGTGTTACTAAAAAATGAACACCGTATCATTGCTACAATTTTTCCATCTCATATTTATCGCGTGCAAGAAATTTTTAATGAAATTGGCAAAACCCATCGAAAAGTAGTGGTGATGGGAAAGCTTTTGCAAGAGACCATTAATATGGCCATTAATTTAGGGTATTTACATTTAAATAAGAATCAATTAGGAGATTTATCGAATTTAAATGACCGAGATGTTGTCGTGTTAGTTTCTGATGAGAAAGAAAAGCCTTTTGCTAATTTAGAAAAAATTATTAAAGGGTTTGATAAATACATCAAATTAAAAGACACGGATACCATTTTTATCACAGAACCAGCATATGAAGGAATTGAAAAGCGTTTAGCACTAGTGATGGACGATATCGCTAAAATGGGTGTTAATGCGATTAGTTTATCGAGTAAAAAACATTTACTACACCATGCATCACGTGAAGATTTGATGTTGATGATCGATTTAATTCAACCAAGGTATTATTTTCCAGTTAAAGGAGAATATCGACATCAATACCAAAATGCTACTATTGCTGAAGAATTAGGGATTCGACCTGATCATATTTTGTTAAAGCAAAATGGTGATGTAGTAACGTTTGTGGATGGTAAGTTAAGTAAAAGTATTGAACGAGTACCTATTGATGAAATCTTAATTGATGGAAAAACGCAAGGGGATATTGGAGAGTTAGTGTTAAAAGATAGGGAAATGCTAGGAGAAAGTGGAATTGTTATTATTAGTTGCACCATTGATCGGATGACGAAAAATATTTTAGCAGGACCCGAGGTGTTAACAAGAGGTTTCGTTTTTGTTAAGGAAAGTCAAGATTTATTAGAAGAAACGAAAAAAATAGCATTGGAAATTATTATGGAAAACACTTCGCAAGGAGAAAAAAGAGTCGATTATGCGAAAATAAAAACCGATGTTAGGGAAAGATTAGGAAAGTTCTTTTATAAAGAAACAGAGTGTAAGCCGATGATTATTAGTGTTATTCAGGAAGTGTAAAAAAGGGCTTTACTAATTTCTAATAGTATGTTAGAATCTTAGATGTTTGTAGCTTCATGCTCAAACCGCGTTGAAAAGGTTTAAAAACAAGTAATTGTACCTTTAGAGCGAGTCTTAGAAAATAGGTAAGGAGGTAATGAGAATGAAGGCTGTTATTAAAACGGGTGGAAAACAATATATCGTTAGTGAAGGTTCAGTAATTTATGTAGAAAAGTTAGATAAAGAACAGGGCGAAACGGTAACATTTGACGAGGTATTAATGTTAGATGGTAAAGTAGGTAACCCTTATGTAGCAAATGCTAAAGTAACTGGTGTTGTAGAAAAGCAAGGTAAAGGTAAGAAAATTACCATTTACAAGTATAAGCAAAAATCAAAGAGCAACCGTTTAAAACAAGGTCATAGACAACCATATACGAAAGTAGAAATTACAAAAATTGGTTAATTATGATTCGAGTTGTTGTAAAAAAAGAGGATAGTCAAATAAGTTGTGTGTCTATTTTAGGGCATTCCATGTATGATGATTACGGCAAAGATATTGTTTGTAGTGCGGTTAGTTCAATAGTCATTACTACTGTAAATGGAATTTATCGAGTTAACCAAGAATATCTTAGTGTAGAACAAAAAGAAGATGGACTAATAATATCCATTCATGGTAATGATGATGTTTTATACTCATTCATTTTAAATATGGTAGATTTATTAACACAGTTAAGCAAAGATTATCCCAAAAATGTAGAAATAAAGTAAGGAGGGAATTTCCATGAATAAGTTTTTATTAACATTAGATATTCAACTTTTTGCTCACCATAAAGGACAAGGATCGACATCTAATGGACGTGATTCAGCTGGACGCCGTTTAGGGGCAAAAGCAAGTGATGGTGAATTTGTAACAGCAGGAAGCATTTTATATCGTCAAAGAGGAACCAAGATACATCCAGGTGTGAATGTACGCATAGGAAAAGATGATACATTGTTTACTACGATTGATGGTATTGTAAAATATGAGCGTTTAGGAAGAGATAAAAAACAAGCTAGTGTTTATCCTGTTAGTGAGTAAGAGTAGTAGCATTTTGCTACTTTTTCTTTGGAAAAATAGCTATAGGGAGTATTCAAAAATAGTTGTCAAAATGCTTTCTTTTGTGTTATAATGTATACGAATGAAGGAAACTTCATAAAATAAAATGGATACATTTGAATGTGAGAATCAAATGCTTTCCAAAAATTGGGTGAAGCATCTGAAATCAACAACAGTTGAAATCAGATGCTTTTTATCTATTTAAATAGTAATGTAATTACTACAAAGAATAGTAGGAGAATAATAACAAATAAAGATGTTTCTCTTTTTGTCATAAACATCTCTCCCTTCTTAAATCATAATGAATAAGAAGGAAAGCATTTGATGTTTCCAAATGTATCTAGAAGCATTATAACAAAGAATATTTATGGGTACAATAGGATAAACAATATTACCAAAAGAAGAAAGTTAAATTTTAGTCTTGATACCTTTAAGAAAACTTGATAGAATAAAATTAAGATGAAGGAAGGTGTTAAAGATGAATAGGATAAAAAATTTTTCTAGCCTTTTCTTTGTTAACCCTAGATTAACTAGGGGGGGGGGGTAGACCTTAAAATAAAATTAAATAATAGAATCCGTAGAACGTGAAGAAATTTACGTTCTTTTTCGTGGTTCAAGGAAAGGAAAAGATGATGAAGCAAAAAAAGAGAATTATTTTACCAGTGATAATGATTTTATTATTAGTTATCGTAACTACTGGGGTAGCTTACGCCGTGTTTACTTTTAGTAGGGAAGGAACAATTGAAAACACCTTGGAAATAGGAACAATTATGTTAACGTATACCGAAGGAAAGACAGGAATTATTTTAGAAGAGGCGTTTCCAATATCTGATGAGAAAGGAAAAATGTTAACAGGAGCAAATAATGTATTTGACTTTACCGTACAAGCGGTAATGGGAAAACCTACAGCGATTGCCTATGAAGTAAGTGCTATTAAAATACCAGTGGAAGGGACTTCACTAGAAGATAATGAAGTAAAAATTTATCTAGAAAAAGCAGTAGACCCTGAGATAGAATATAGTCAAGTTATGGAACCAAAGAACTTTTTACCAAGTAGCGAACTAAGTGAAATAGGTTCTCCCATTGGGACAATGGTACTAGATCAAGGAACCTTTACTAGCAATACCATTCACCATTATCGTTTGCGTATGTGGGTAGATGAAAATGCCAAGATTAACAATGTACAAAAGAAGTATGCAGTAAAAATCAATGTATATGCCAAACAAGGAGTAATACTAGATGATAGGAATAAAAATATTTTGAATATTTATGCTTACAATCAAGAAAAAGAAAGTTCTACTTTTTGTGTAACAGGAGAAGAGGAAACCTGTCAGGAAATATTTTTTGCACCAAGTACTTATGAAGTGGGAACCATTATCAAATATAAAGTCAATGATACTACTGAGAAGTATTTTCATGTGTTAAATGATAATGGAAACACTCTAACTTTGCAACAACGAGAAAATACGGTGTACAACACAGCTTGGTACGCTGATGAAAATGATAATAGTAAAGGACCTACAACAATTTTGTCAGCATTGGAAAATGCTATAGCAGACTGGACAAATGTGCTAGATCAAACCTACACGTTAGGAACAACCGTATTTAAAGATAATGCTTTTACTGGATGTAATTATGATAGTACGAATAAAGTATTTAATTGTGTCACTAATACTTATCAATTAGAAAAAGTAAACATAAAAGTTAGGATGGTTAGCGTACAAGAAGCCCATGCGTTAGGATGTACAAATGATAAAATGTCGTGTCCAGTGTGGATGTACAATTATTTAAAAGATGCACCAGGTTATGGAGGAACTGTGGATGATAATACTAATAGTTATGGGTATTGGATGATATCATCACAGGCATCTAATACGACAAATGCTTGGAGCCTAGATCGTTATGGTTATATTCGTACTAGCGTTACTGCCATTGGTGGTATTGGTGGTAGAGCAGTTATTAACATAAAAAAATAGAATTTAAAAGTGTTATGTCTAGTATTTTGATGATAAGAAAACGCCCCAGATAGTCTAGGGTGTTTTGTAGTGTTAGCGATGAATTTTCAAAACCAAAAACTAAAACTTTTTAATCATATAAAAGTAAGTTGTAGATGTAAATATAGAAGAAAATATGTTTATAGAAATGAGCAAATATTAAAAATATACTAGTGGGTATTTGTTGACACTTTTAGCCATCTGTTTTTCTTATTTTAAAAAAATATTTTTAATTTTTTTTCTTTATATCATAAGGATTTCAAAAAATTATGTGAAAATTAACTGGAATTTTGTCTAAGTTTGTAGTATAATAAGAACTGTTAACATGAGGAAGTGTAGAAAATGTACGATTATATGATTGGAAAGGTAACAAACATTACCTCAAATGCCATCACCATAGAAGTAAATGGCATAGGGTATTTAATTCATACGCCAAATCCATATGCTTTTATGGAAAATGAAGTATATAAGGTTTACTTGTATCAGCAAATTAAAGAAGATGAGCACAATCTATTTGGATTTAAAACCCAAGAAGAAAAAGAATTATTTTTAAAACTCATTAGTGTTAAAGGCTTAGGACCAAAAATGACTTTACCAATTTTAGCAACGGGAAGCATCGAAGGAATTGCTGATGCAATTGAAAGAGAAAACTTGCTATACTTAAGAAAATTTCCTAAAATTGGTGATAAACTGGCTAAACAAATGATTCTTGATTTAAAAGGAAAATTGGATATTACGATAACTACTACCGTAGGATCTTATGAAGAATTAACAGAAGTTTTGCTTGGTTTAGGTTATAAAGAAAAAGACTTTAAACAAATTTTGCCAAGGGTAAATAAAGAATTAAGTATTGAAGAACAAATCAAAGAAGCATTGAAATTATTATTAAAATAGCAAGAAGAGATGGTGAGATAATGGATGAGAGAATTGTAAGCGGTGAAGAACTAGTTAGTGATGAGATTTCTGACAGCATTCGTCCATTATCTTTAAGCGAATACATTGGACAAGAAGATGTCAAAGAAAACATTAGAATTTTTATTGAAGCAGCTAAAATTCGCGATGAGTCATTAGATCACGTTCTTCTCTATGGCCCACCAGGATTAGGAAAAACTACCTTAGCTCATATTATTGCCAATGAGTTAAACACCAATATTAAAACAGCATCAGGTCCAGCCATAGAAAAAACAGGAGATCTTGCGGCAATACTATCTACCTTAGAACCAGGGGATGTGCTATTTATTGATGAAATACATCGAATGCCTAGGTTTGTTGAAGAAGTATTATACCCAGCAATGGAAGACTTTACTTTAGAAATCATCATCGGCAATGATTCAAATACAAGAAACATTAAAATTGATTTACCACCTTTCACTTTAGTAGGAGCTACAACAAGAGCAGGAGATTTATCAGCACCCTTACGTGATCGTTTTGGTATCATTGCCAAACTACAATATTATACCGTGGAAGAATTAACTGAAATCGTTAAGCGTACAGCTAAAGTTATGGATATTCCTATTGAAGAAGATGCAGCTAAGGAATTAGCTAGTAGAAGTAGGGGAACACCACGTATAGCTAATCGCTTATTTAAACGAGTTCGTGATTTTGCTTTAGTCGAAGGAGATGGAGTAATGAATCTTGCAATTACAGTAAATGCCTTAAACCGACTAAAAGTAGACGAATTAGGACTTGATGATACTGATTATCAATTACTAAAAGCAATTATTGAAAAATTTAACGGGGGTCCAGTTGGAGTGGAAGCGATCGCAAGCTCTATCGGAGAAGAAGTAACGACAATTTTAGATGTGTATGAACCATATCTTTTACAAATTGGCCTACTTAAGCGAACTTCCCGTGGTCGAATGGTCACACCAAGAGCATATGCACATTTGCATATCTCATATCAGGATACAATATTTAGTTAGGAGCTATAAGTAATGGAAAACGGAAAAACAATGTATTCAAGTATTGAACAGACAATTAAAGAATTAAAAGATGCAATTATTGAAAATGTGGATTATGTAAAAAGTCCAACGCAACTAACGTTAATTCGAAATATTTATGATATTGAAAAATTACCCATGACCTCGCAACATAGTATTTTATACTTAAAAAAGCAGTTAGAAAGTCATCAAGAACTTAGTGATTTATGGAAATTATTAATGATTGGTGGTATTGTTCATGTAGCTAAGATTAACCAAAATAGTTTGTCTAAATTTAGAAATGAAAATCTATTTTTATTAGGAGATTATATTGCATCATGCGAAAATTTAGAGGAACAAGGAAGATTTGCAGCTAACAATGCAACCTTATCTTTAGCTATTTCTAAAGCACCCAATGAAGAAGATAAGCAATTTTTACTATTACATTATTTAGTAAACGACATGAAAAGTCATGCTAGAACGATGGATCCAATTACCAGATTTTTCGAATTGCAAGAAGAGTTTATGGCTAATCCTTACTCTGATTTAATTCGTAATATTGTACCACCGATTCGAATGGGAAGATTAAGAAATAAAGAAGATATTTTATCAAAGGATACAGAGGCAGCTTTAGCAATGTAACAAGGTCAAGGGGGAAAGATGTATGGAATGGAAGAAGAAAGATCATCGCTATTTTTTAAGATTAGAAAAAGGCGAAGAAATTATTGAAAAAATCAGTGAATTTTGTGAGGAAAATAAGATTATAGCAGGAGCGATTACAGGAATTGGTGCGGTAAATCAAGTGGAATTTGGATTATTTGATACCATAGAGAAAAAGTATCACACCAATTGTTTAAATGAAGCTTTAGAAATTACTTCTTTAATAGGAAACATTTCAAGAAAAGAAGAAAAAGTTTATCTTCATTTGCATATTACCGTAGGAAATATTCATGGTTTAGTTTATGGAGGACATTTGAATAAAGCAGTAATTTCTGCAACGGGTGAAATTATCATTGATGAGGCAGATGTAGAAATTAACCGTAGGTTTGATGAGACAATTGGACTAAATCTTTGGGAGTTTTAAATGGAAGTAAAAGATTTTGATTATGAACTTCCTTTAGAGTTAATTGCACAAGTGCCTTTAGAAAAACGGGATTCTTCAAGATTAATGGTAGTCGATAGAAAAACGGGAAATATCAAACATCAAAAGTTTAGTGATATTTTATCGTACTTACATCAAGGCGATGTCCTAGTATTAAATGATACCAAAGTATTACCTGCTAGACTCTTAGGGGAAAAAGTAGATACGCATGCTGCCATTGAAGTATTACTTTTAAAAAATATCGAACAAGATAAATGGGAAACGTTAGTAAAACCAGCTAGACGTATCAAAGTAGGAACTATTATTTCCTTTGGAGAAGGGTTACTAACCGCAGAGTGCACTGCCATTGGTGAGGAAGGTATTCGTGAGTTTGAGTTTTCTTATCAAGGAATCTTTTATGAAATTTTAGATAAGTTAGGTTCAATGCCACTACCTCCTTATATTCATGCGAAATTAGAAGATAAGAATCGTTATCAAACGGTGTATGCGAAAGAAGAAGGAAGTGCAGCAGCACCTACCGCGGGATTACACTTTACTAATGAGTTACTAGATGCCATTAGGAAAAAAGGGGTAACGATTTGTTCTATTACTTTACATGTAGGACTAGGAACGTTTCGTCCTGTTAAGGTGGAAAAAATAGAAGAGCATCAAATGCATAGTGAGTTTTATCAAATGAGTAAGGAAACAGCAGAGATTTTAAACCATGCTAAGAAAAATCATCAGCGAATCATCAGTGTAGGTACTACTTCAACTAGAACACTAGAGTCCATTATGCAAAAATATGGAAAGTTTCAAGAATGTTCTAATTTTACAGACATTTTCATTTATCCAGGGTATCAATTTTTAGCTATTGATGGACTAATTACGAACTTTCATTTACCAAAGTCAACATTAGTGATGTTAGTCAGTGCTTTTGCTACCCGTGAAATTATTTTAAATGCTTATCGTACCGCGGTGAAAGAAGGGTATCGTTTCTTTTCCTTTGGTGATAGCATGTTTTTAACAACAGACATCAACGCATAATTTTGTGCGTTTTTTTGTTTGTCGTTTGTGAATTTTTATCTAAATGGAAAGAGCTTGTGGTATAATGATAAGTAATCATAGAGAAAAAAGATAGATAAAATGAAGAAGAAAATAATATTTCCTATTATCATGTTATTGTTATTAATGGTAGCAATTGTTACAGTAACTTTTGCAGCGTTTACGTTTACTAAAGAGGGAACCGTAGAAAATACGTTA
>CASRZP010000002.1 GCA_949440065.1 uncultured Bacilli bacterium | reverse complement strand
CAGATACTAAGGAAATTAAAGGAATAAGAACGAATTCATAATTACTCATCCAATCACCTTTTTAATAAGAGAATAACAAAATGCTACTATTGGTAAAATGTAAATAAATGTTATTGCTACACCAAAGATAGCTTGCTCCACATAATAAACAGGATAACTCATCCATTTTACTTTACTAAAGCGTTCAATTCCTTCAAAGAAGAAGAATAGTGCAGTAAATAAAATAGAGATAATCGTAATTAAAATACCCGTTGGTAGTCCTTTTGGTATATAGGTTAATTCAATTTTATGAATACCTTTTTCTACCTCTATTCCAACGAAGCTTCCTAATTTGGAACTTATCTTCTGTGGTATTCCATCTACTTTCAATTGATATCCGCCTAAGTGATGATAAGGAAGAACTAATGTTCCTTTTTCTGTATTGATACTAAATAAAGCTTGATTATCTCTAATCGTCATCGAACTTGGTAAGACACTATTTAACGATAACTCTTCCATTTTTTCTAAATCAAATACACCTAAAGAAAGTATAGATAAATCAATATTTTTATGAACTTTAAGTTCAATTTCTACTTTTTCGTCTTTAAATGTTCCAAGGTCAATAGATCCATTTTCTTCTTGGGTAATTAAGTTTTCTAACATGAGTTTTCCGTTGACATACAAAGAAAATGTTTCAAACAATTTATAGTTTTCAATATTATCTAGTGAACTCATCACTTCTAAATATAGTCTTTTTTCTCCTTCCACAAATATCTCAGTGGTTAATGTTCCATCATTTTCTTTATTTATCTTAGTGTAAGAATTCATCTTTTTTTCTAGATTTTGTAATTGAAAAGCATCTTGATCAATAATAGAGAAAATGGTATCTTCTTTTCCTGTTAGTGCTTGATATATCATATTTGTTGCATCAAAACTATTTTTAGCTTCCGTTAGGTTAAAATCTTGTTCTATCATATATCCATGACTCATAGGTAAGATAGACTCATAAACATAGTAATCACCTATTTTATCAATCGCTTTATAAAAAGGCTTTTCTACACTTGTCTTGCTTAACATATAACGATTTCCTAGTAAATAATCCACTAACGGGTTAGCACCATAACTAGACATTTTCATCCAAGTGGAATTATATCCTAAACGTTTTCCTAAACGAATGGCATCTCTATTGGTTAAAGAGGTAAAATGTCCTATTGTTTTAAAGGATGATACAGCACCATAATTATCAAACAAATCAGTATCTAATGTTTTTAGTCCATAGGTATGATCTAGTTTTTCATTTTCGTATAAGGCATTCATATTTTGATATTGACTCATTAATCTTTCTTGATCGAAGTCCATACCAATGTGTAAAAAGGCATTTGATTCAATATGTACTATAGCAAGTATTAATAATAGTAACCAGGTATAATTTTGATAACGATTATTTTTAAAATATATCCAAAGGGCACTAAGGAACACAAGAAGTGCTTGTCCATAAAGGACTAAGGCAAGCACTTTATTTTCACTAATGGTTAGTCCATCTAATAAACGTTGAATATCTTCATAGAAATAAACCGTAGAGAAAATTAAAATTATAGTGGTTACCCCTAGTGTCGATAAAGATAATACAATATTATTTTTTCTTTTATCGTCTTTCTTTTCACTTTGAAGAGAAATGGCATACATTCCCATCACTAAAATCAAGAAAATAGGAATGAAACCAAACCGTAAGGGAAAGAACGCGTATGATCCTAAATGCCACATTTTATTAACAGGTTCAATAATGACAGGAATTAACATCAAGGTAAGTAAAATCAGGAAAAATAGAATGGTCTTTTTTTCTTTTTTAACATGGGAAATTAAGGATAAGGAAATAGCAAGGGGAATAACACTCATTAAGAAGAAATGCATTTTATCCGTAATTGGTCCTAGTCCACTATAGATTAAGGAATCTAAGTTAAATCCAGCTCGAGCAGATACTAATATTTGACTTAATATAGGTAAAAGTACAAAACTAGATAAACCTATGGATAACAAAGTAGAAATGCCAAGACGCATCATAGCCTCTTTTCTTTTTCCTTTTTCTTGGTAAAACCATAAATAGATAGTTGAAGATAATAATACGAAGACAACCATCATGATAGAAATATAAAAGGAAGTTATCAACGCTAAGGTCAATACGACAATATACCATTTGCTATCTTCTAAATCTAAGATTTTCTTTAAGCCGATTAATAGTAATGGGAATAAATACACGCCATCAATCCACGCAGTAATTTGGTAATGGAGTAAGCTATAAGACGAAAAAGCGTACAGTAGACTAAACAAAACTTTAGGTAATGTTTTTACTTGAGGAAAAAATTTTCTAAAAAACATTAACGCAGTAATTCCAGATACTATCATCTTTAAAAAGACAATGATGTTGACAACTTGATAAATGGAACTTCTTCCAAAAAGTAAGACTAAAAAACTAAAGGGACTGGCAATATAGTAAATGATGGTAGCTAGAAAGTTGGTACCAAGTCCTGTATGTAAATCTAAAAATAAACCTTGATGGTTAATGATTCCATCATATAATTGATAGTAAAATGCCGTAACTTGGGCGTGCATATCACTAAAAATAACACTAGCCTCTCCAAAAGGATACATTCCTTTAACTAACATTAATACGAAAATCAACCCTAAACTAATCCCTATATACAATAAATAATCTTTATATTTTTTCATTACTAACACCTAACTTCATTATATTTTTTAAAAAGGTTTTACTTTTCAGTGATATTCCTGTGTATTTTTCGTAATAATCATCTAAAAATTTAGAAAATTCATCGACTAATGTTGTATCTAATGACAGCTTTTTAATTTTTTTGACATCTACTTCCATCGATAAACGCAAAAGTTGAATTAACTTAGGATCTACTATCATTTGATTGGCATAACACTTTTTGCAAATAAATCCACCTTGCTCAATATCAATAGTTACAATATTTTCACTACTTCCACAACTTACGCATTCATCGAGTACTAGTCCACATCCTAATAAGGGCAACACTTTTAAAGAGAAGATATTACTTAACATTTTTGGCGTTATTCCTTCTTCTATTTTTTCTAATGTGGAAATTAATAAATCAAATAAATCACTTTCAGCATCACCTTCTACTATTTTATCCGTTAACTCTAATAGATAATTGGCATAAGCAATATCATCGATGCTAGATAAAATATGAGAAAAGGTATTTTCTACATCTACACAAATTAAAGTGGATAAACCATTCGGTTGATAATAAAAGTGAAAAAAACCATAAATGAGTCGTGTACTAACACTTCTAAGTTTGCTTCTTATATTGCGGCATCCTTTAGATAGTATCCCAATTTTTCCATATTCTTTGGTAAAAACGGTAAGAATTTTGCTCGATTCACTATAGTTTATTTCTTTTAAAATGATTCCCATTGATTTTACAATTTCCACAAGTTGTCACTTCTTTTCTTTTATTTTTTTGGCTAATAAGTAATAGTTAATTTCGCCTGTTTCTTTAAATAATTTCCAAAGTACATCGTCCATTTTTATCACCTCTATTATTATCGTGATAAAATAAACGAAATTTTATTCATCTTCTTTTAATCCCAGTTCGATTAAGTGTTTTTCTCTATCTCTCCAATTGGCAATGGTCTTCACCACGGTTTCTAAATAGACTTGTTTTCCTAATTGCTCTTCTAAATCATGTCGTGCTTCCATTCCAATTTGTTTTAAGAGTTGTCCATTTTTGCCAATGATGATTTTTTTGATGTTTTCTCTATCGACGACAATCATTACGCGAATGAATACTTTGTTTTCCTCTTCCTGATATTCTTCAACGTAGCAAGTCACAGAGTGAGGAATTTCATCTCTTGTTAGACGTAATATTTTCTCACGCACTAATTCACTAGCCATAAATGACATCGAAATATTGGTAAGTGTATCTTTATCATAATATGGTGGATGTTCTTTTAAATAGCTTTTAATGGTTTTTAATAGTTCATTGATATTTTTCTTTTTTAATGCTGATAGTGGAATGATTTCTTGAAAGTTGTATTCTTTGGATACTTCCATAATTCTTTTCATGAGTTCTTCTTTACTTAAAGCATCCACTTTATTTAAAATAAGGAAAATGGGCACATCTTGATTTTTAATTTTTTCTAAGACAAAACGATCACCTTTTCCAAAGCCTTTAGCAATGTCTACTACAAATAAGATTAAGTCTACATCGTTAGTAGCTGTATAGGCTTTTTTGTTTAAAAGGCTTTCTAGCTTATGTCCTGGTTTATGTACGCCTGGGGAATCGATAAAGATGATCTGGCTATCGTCATCTTGATAAATTCCTTGTATATTATTTCTAGTTGTTCCTGATTTTTCAGAGGTAATGGATAAGTGCATACCTAATATCGCGTTTAGTAATGTACTTTTTCCAACGTTTGACCTTCCCGTTATGCTAACAAAACCGCATTTCATAATAAGTCCTCTTCTCCAAAACCATATGGACATAGCTCTTCTAAAGTCAATGTTTTTTCTGTAGTAGAGGTGTAAGAAGTAACAGGTGTATCTAAGGATAAAAATTCTAATAATACTTGGCGACAAGCAAAACAAGGCCATCCTATTTTATCGCTCGATAACATCAAATACACATGATCAAAATCGCCTTTTTTATAGCCAGCACAAACAGCACTAGCAATCGCATTACGTTCTGCACATATGCTTGTCCCATTAGCATTTTCCACGTTTACTCCACAAAATTCGCTTCCATCTTTCATTTTGATAATACAAGATACGGGAAAATGGTAATATGGTGAATAACTTCTTTTTAATAATTCTTGTAATTTTTCTCTCATAATTCCTCCTAAAATAATGCTAAAATTTTTGGTAAAAAGATAATGATTCCAACAGCTAAAGCTGCAAGGGATAACACTCCTACAGCAGCACTTGCAGTATCTTTGGCTATTTTTGCTAAAGGATGAATATCAGGCATAGCCATATCTACTGTTGCTTCTATGGCTGTATTTAATAACTCTGCTCCCATAACAAAACCAAATAACACAATACAAATCAACCACTCAGTTACTGAAATGTGAAGTAAAAATCCACCGATGATGACAATGATGGTTGCTAATAAATGAATTAACATACTCTGCTCATTTTTATAAGCATATTTTAACCCAGCATAGGAATATTTAAAACTATCTAAAAAGCGTTGAAAACCTAATCTTTTTCTTCTACCTTTTGATTCCATAACTATCTAATACCTCCTCTTGTTTTTGAAACATTACTTTCTCTTCTTCTTTTGTTTGATGATCATACCCTAATAAGTGATAAAACCCATGAACAACTAAGAAGGAGTATTCTCTTTCAAAGGAATGTCCATATTCTTTTGCTTGTTCTATAGCTTTTTCCATCGATAAATAAATATCTCCTAAAACTCTATTTTGGTTAGGAAGAACAACGCTATCCTCATCTTCTAAAGCAAAGGTAATCACATCGGTTACTCTATCAATTCCTCGATATGTCTTATTTAATAGATGAATTTTATCATTTTCTACTAAGATGACGTTAAACTCGACATGATCTAAATGTTCCTTTTGACAAGCAAAGTTTAATAACTCTTTTATTTTTTCTATTTCCTGATCGTAAACTTTTATTGTTTCATTAAATACACCAATTCTATTCATAACTTTCCCCTAATTTATATGTTTGACTTTATCTATATTTTACATCAATCATTAGCCCTTTTTACCTTTCTATTTCCTTCTTTTTGAACTAACAAGAAATTTTTGAAAGTTCCATCTTCTTGCAATTCTTTATCTTCATATATTATCATATCATTTTCCATATTTATTGTTAACTCCCCTCCTACGTGATAAAATCAGCAACTTTTTTCTATTTTCTTATAACATCCAAATGATTCCTAATAAAACCAAAATCGATAAAGTATTTAAAAACCATTCTGACTTAAGTACCTTTGGTAGATAATTTCCTAATTTCTCTAGAGCAATATAGATGAAATATCCTAACATTCCCCCGATGATATTTAAAATGATATCATCTACATCAAACACCCTACCAATGGCCATTTGGGTAAGTTCAATGGATACACTAACTAAGGCAATTAAGAAGAAGGCTACTCGTTTTTTATCTAGTTTTAAATAATAAGCAGAAAAGAAGCCATATGGCATAAACATAATCATATTTCCTAAGACATTTTTGAAAAATAGTCTACTGCCAAAAGAATAACGTGTCATTTCTTTAAAGGGAATAAAGTTGTTTCCACTCCAAGCAACATCTTGAAAAGTAACGACTTGGAACAAACACACTATGTAAATAACAAAGGATAACATTAATAATTCTTTATATAATGTTAGATGCATTTTGTTTTTGTACAAGTACGTTACACGTAGGGAAATAGCTATGATACTAGATATTAGAATCATTGGCCAAGTAAGATGCATAACATCATGTAAAGTTCTACTCAGTGGTTCCATCTATCCACCTCTATTCTTCGATTTTTTCTTCTTTTTGTGGTATTTCTTCACTTGCAGTAATATCTTCATGAACTTTAAAAAATAAATCTACTATTATTTTACTCTCTTTTTCTTGAATTTTCAAAACTTTTTGCGAAATTATTTCACTATTTTCCCCTAATGATTTTAATAACTTCTCACTAGCCAGTTCCTTAGCCTTAATTAATGCACTTTCCTTGGTATAAATTTCTTCTATTCGAGTAACCTCGTATTCTTCATTAAAAGAGAAGGATAAAGGAAGAAAATCATGAGAAATAGAAAATAAAATTTTGCTTTTTGACGTACGATACGTGTTTTTATCGAATAAATGATATTGGTTAGTTAAAAAGTTGATGGTAAATACTTTCTTTTTTGCTCCTGTTAGGTATTCTTCTTTATAATATAATGGCATTTCTACAGTAGTTTGATACCAAGTCTCAGCAATTACTTTTCCTAAAGCTTTTACCCTAGCCATTTCTTCATCTTGATTTTTGATTAGTCCAGTAATTAATATGTCACCTTTTTTTACATAAGCGTTTTTCTTACTGACCACTTCTCCTTTGGATGCTTCAATAAAATAGATGATACCATCTTTTCTTGCGACGATGTTTTGGGGAATATCATCCTCTTTTTCTTCTATTTTTTTTCGTTCTAGAAAACGCACAATATATTTTGTCCCAATGCGTTCTAATTCTAACCACTCTAATTTATCTTTATTTTCTACTAACATTTCATCAACAATTTGCATTCGTTTTTCATTAGAAAATTGAAAGTGCCATTTTTTAAGACCCTTTTTCTCTAGTTCTTCTAATACGTAGTGACTAAGTTCTTTGTTACTATGTTCTATTTCTACCATAAAAATCAACTTACTTAAAAAAAACAAAAGAACAAAACTAAAAAGTAAGGATATCATAAAATACTTTTTTTCTTCTAATATATAGAAAAATTTTAACAGTCCAAAACGGTCGACAACTTCCATTTTATAACTAGTTTTCATCTTTTTTAGTTTATGGTAGTCTTCTTTTTTGATGATAATTTCTAAATAGTTAGGAAACATTTCTACATGATATAGATTCATATTTAATTTTAATAGGTATTTAAAGAAAGTTTTAGGATTTTTACCGATGATTCTTACTTTATATTGATTCGTAAACATTAAGCAAACGTAATGCTACTGATTATCCCAGAAAGTAAGAGTTCTTTCTCTAGTAGTTTTAAGACAGTCAGTTTTTCTCCTTTAATCATGATGACTTTTTTCTCTAATAGAAGAGAGACATAAGTAGAATCGATTGTCACTACTTTATCATAATTTACTAAGTGTAATTTATCATCGGTTAACGTCAATCGAAACTTTTTATCATCGATATAATCTCGTAAATCTTTAATCATCCTATTCACCTAATAAAGTTTATGAAAAAGTTGTTCAATAAATGCGAAAGAGTATATTTACCTCTTCATTAATATTATAGAAAGGAATTTTAAAAAATACATTTATTTTATAAAAAAAGAGACAGTAACGATATTTTTGTCTCTTCGTTTCATCTTAATATCTAGATAAACCAAATGTACTATTAATTAGAAGTGCTTTGGCAACTACCGTTTCCCCTAAAAATTCCTCTGTATCTTTATTTATCAATATAGCTTTGATTATTCCTACCGTTGTATTCTCATTACTAGATGGATGATATACAATACCACCACTATCCCCATCAAGAGCATACAACTCCGTTAAAATTAAATTACGATAAGTTGTTCCTCCAACTGTATAGGAATAGTCAACTTCTTTAATACTACTTGAAGAAAAACCTGTCCTTGCACCATACTTAATAACTTCTTGCCCTTTTTTTAATGGGTATTCTACTGTAGTACCTAAAGTAGTCATACCTAAAAGCGGATTTACTATCAAATTTGTTGGTGTAACACCTGAATCAGTTGTTATAAATGCTGCATCCAATATTCCATCATTAGAATAATTACTTACATATCCAACACCTGAAACATTTTGACCACTTGATGAAAAACAATGTCCAGCAGTAACAATTCCTATTGTGTCATATCTATTTTTAGCTCTATAACCAAAGGAACATCCACCACCACTTGGCGTTTTAAAACCATTGCCTGGGTTGATATTTTGTGCATTAACAAAAGTTTTTCCTTTATCAAAAGTAATCATTGAAGATGATAATACATTATCTTGAAATTCCTTTATTTTTTTATCAGATAAATCCATTAATTCAACAACTACTTTATTTAATTTTTCATCAATATATAAGCCCGAAAAATTATCAATTTTTCCTAAATAATTATCCAAAAGGTAATCGCGTAACTTTGTCAATTCGTCATAAGAATAAGTAACATACTCTATTTTGGCGTTCTCATCTACGGTAAATACTTTTTCATAACTTTTATAGCTTTCACTTTTAATTTCAGGAATATTGCTATCTACAATTTGAATAACCAAGTTATCATCATCATCAATATACAAACCACCTATGTAACTAGGATAAACCCTTTTTCCTGATGAATCCTTGTTAAAACGCGATTCAATGATGCCAGCATTTCTCACAGCTAGATCATTCTTTTGTAATTTTGCTTGATAGTTTTCTCCATATTGCTCTATCATGTGATTTTCATAAGTTTCTTTAAACTTCTCATCTTTCATTAAATCTTCTAGTACTTTTACTTCATTAGTATTACTTTCATTAGTATCAGCATTTACCGGTAAAACAGTAAAATTAGTGAGAAAAATAGTAAAAAGTAACACTAAGCTAATAACTTTTTTCATACATCCTCCTATAATTTTTTTATCTATAACAAATGTATAATTTGCAATTCGTACGCATTTTGCAATTCTATATTGTTACCAAATTTAGTATTATATAAAAATTAAAACTTACTTGATTTCAAATTCTACATAAATATTTTTAACTGTTCCATCTTTTAAATACGCCCATTTTGATAACCTATACAACCCCTTACCCAATTTTTGTTTAGGAAAGTTGCATTCCATTTCTAACTTACCATTAGCATCTACATAATAACCTGGTGAACTTACCCATTTTACTTTTTCTGTAACCGCGGTCCATATGCCAAACTTTTTTTTATAAATCATGAATACATTATCATATTCATATTTCTCTAATGATGTATCCGTAATAATAATTGTAGCACTAGTACTAGTCAAAGTACCTTCTTTAATTTCCATCGAAGTATTATCTACTTTATCAAATTTTTGATTACTCTTTATTACTAAAACACCATATAATACAGCAAATACTAAAATAACCAAAAATAATATTTTAATATTTTTTTTCATTTTAAGTCTCCTTTTTTCCCTTTCACTTGGGAATTATCAGTAGGTCATACACATTACTGTAAAGCCTTATTTTTATGTTGTTTTTTTAGATGGTTAACTTAAAATTAATATATCATAATATTTGACTATCATCAATTATTTTGACGAAAAAAATCGTAAAATTTAAAATTGACGTAAATGACATAAAAAAACTAAAGATTATTTTCTTTAGCAATGATAAAATATAAGATACTTTATTTTATTTCAAATTCTACATAAACATTTTTAGCTGTTCCGTCTGCTAAATAACCCCATTTTGACAATCTATACAAACCCTTATCTAACTTTTTTTTGTGAAAATCACATTCCATTTCTAACTTACCATTAGCATCTACATAATAACCTGGTGAACTCACCCATTTTACTTTTTCTGTAACCGCGGTCCATATGCCAAACTTTTTTTTATAAATCATGAATACATTATCATATTCATATTTCTCTAATGATGTATCCGTAATAATAATTGTAGCACTAGTACTAGTCAAAGTACCTTCTTTAATTTCCATCGAAGTATTATCTACTTTATCAAATTTTTGATTACTCTTTATTACTAAAACACCATATAATACAGCAAATACTAAAATAACCAAAAACAATATTCTAATCATTTTTTTCATTTTAAGTCTCCTTTCTTTCCTTTTTACTTGGGAATTATCAGTAGGTCACACACATTACTGTAAAGCCTTATTTTCATGTTGTTTTCAAAGATAGTTAACTTAAGATTAATATATCATAATACTTGACTTTTATCAATGATTTTGATGAAAAAAATCGTAAAATTCAAAATTGATGTAAATGACATAAAAAAACTAAAGATTATTTTCTTTAGTAATGATAAAATATAAGATACTTTATTTTATTTCAAATTCTACATAAACATTTTTTTCTGTCCATTCTTCAGCTATAATAACACTTTTGACTAAGCGATATGTCCCTTTTTTTAATTTTCCATACCACCATTCCCAATTACAATCAAATTCTAATTTACCATTTTCGTCTGTACGATAACCTATGGCGTTAACCCATTGTTCTTTAGAAGGTAATGCCAGCCATCTACCTATTCCTTTTTTATAAATCAAAAAACCTCCATCATAAATATTCTTTTTTTTAGACTTATCCGTGATTATCACCGTAGCACCCTTATTCGTTAACGTTCCTTCTTTTATTTCCATAGATATCGTATCATCTGCAAGTTTTAAATGATTAAAATTGTTTCTTTCATATTCTCTTGCTACCATTAAAGCTATTCCTAAAATAAAGATGACCCCATAAAATATTTTTCTTTTCATTTTTCTCTCCTACTACGATTTTCTTATTAACAATATATCATATTCCTTTTTCTTTATCAACTTATTTGACCATTTAAAAACTAAAGATTTTCTCTTTAGCTTAATTTTTCTTTAATGATTTGACTAACCTTTCCCATATCCGTTCTACCTTTTAATTTAGGGGTAACTTCCTTCATGATTTTTCCCATATCTTTACTATCTACTGGTTTAACTAGGTTAAAGGCTTCATCAATAATGGCTAATACTTCATTTTCCTCTAATGGTGTAGGAAGATAATCTTTTAATATGGCTAACTCTCCTTCAGTTTTTTCAATTAAATCACTACGATTTCCTTTTTCAAATTCAATAATGGAATCTTGGCGCATCTTTACTTGTTTATTAACCACATCAATGACCAATTCATCATTAAGTTCTCTTTTTTTATCAATATGTTCCATCTGCATTGCTGCTTTTATCATTCTAAGAACAGTAAGACGTTCCTTATCTTGACTTTTCATCGCACTAACCATATCACTTGATATTTTTTCTACTAAATTCATTTCTTTCACCTTCTTGCTCTATAGTATAGCACACGATAAATCGCTAAGCAAGAAAAAACACAAGGTTTACTTGCGCTTTTTCTTAATGATTAATCTTCTTTTCTACGATTGTTTTTGTTTCTTTTGCGAGCATTTTTTATGCCTTCTTTTTTTGCATTTCTTCTACGTACACCTGGTTTATCATAACATTCTCTTTTTCTGCACTCAGAAGGGAGTCCATCCTTATTCACTTTTTGTTTCAATTTTCTTAACGCCATATCTAAATTCCCGTTACGAACAGTTACTTGTGTCATTCTAATCCCTCCCTTCGCTTTTCCTAAAATAGATTATAACATAATCACCAAGTATTTTCAACAAAAATCGTTTATTTCCCACTTATTTTTTCATTTTTTCTTTTTTTCTAGCAATTGTTGCCAAAGGGTCTTCATAACTTGCTAAATAAGAATACTCTATCCAAGTTTCCATTTTTTCTAACGCATTTTGATAAATTCTTGAATTTTTCTCTACTCTAGCTATAGCCTTTTTCATCATTTTTAGTTGTTCTTCTTTTGGTAACTTAAATGTTTTTTGATATAAATCATCATAGAAAAGTGCGTCCTTTGTTAACTGTTCCATCCACTTATTATAAACAGGTAAACCTAGCTCACTAGCAATAATTTCTAACATTAACTCCTCTTCCAACGATAATACCTCCTTATTGATAGTAAATGCAAACCTTTAAAAAATGTGTCTTATTCTAAAGGACAAAGAGAAGATTTTTCAATTCGACGTATACAAGAACCTAAATCCCTTCCTACGTCATAAATAAATTTAAAGATAGAGCACACTGCATTAACAATAGATCCTGTTACGCTGGCTCCTCCTGTTATCGTAAGTAATTCTTCTTCATTTAATTTTTTCATCTTGTTTATTTTTCTGTACAAGCCTTAGGATGCACAATGCCATCAACTACTCCTGATAAGAAGATGATTAAAGCACCAATGCCAACTCCAGCCCATATAGAAAATCCTCCTTTCATATTTTTTAGTGATTCTTGATTAAGAGATTTCATGTTGTTCCTCCTTTTATACTATCAATCAATACCATCAATAATTTTTTTCTTATCAATACCATTTCCGTTTGATTTCCTATTTTTTTTACAGTAGATATTGTTACTTGCTGTGGTTTTTCTTTATCATCTGTTAATACAACGTTTAAAATGCGATAAGAAATTTCTTGCCCTTTATCTAACAAAGTAACTTGATTCATTAATTTTGCTAATTCCAAATTATCAACATGAAGCTGATAATATCCTGACTCTAGTGAAGTAACAGAAATTGATTTCGTTAACAAAACCTCTTTCGTCATTAAATAGTAAAATAATAAACCAAGAAGAATGAGCAATAACACCATGAGAGAAATGAAATGAAGGAAAAAACGATTTTCTATTCTTTTTTTCCAAGTATCAATGGAAATATAAGTAATCATCTATAATATTTTTATCATCTAACACCAATCTTCGTGTAAATAGGTCCAAGTTGTTTTTTCGGTGCGACACAACAAATATAGTTTTTCCTTCTAAATAATTAAAAATCGCTTTCATGATTCTCCTTTCTCTATGAATATCTAATTGATTAAAAGATTCATCAAATAAATATATACATGACTTCTTCGCTAGTGCTCTTGCTAAAATAATTCTTTGTCTTTCTCCCCCAGATAGATTGATTCCATTTTCTTCTATTTTATATTGATATCCTAATAAACTACTAGATACAATGCTATCTACCTCAGTAATTTTACATATCATTAAAAATTCATCATAATCTATTTTTTGATTTAACATAATATTTTGATATACCGTATCTGAAAAAAGCATTTCATCTTGTGATACATAACAAATATTTTCTCTAATCATTTCTAATGGATATGATAAAATATCACGATTATCTAAATAAATCATTTGATGAGCAACTTCATAATAACGCATCAATATTTTTAATAAAGTACTCTTCCCACTTCCTGATGATCCTAATAAAGCAATACGATCTCCTTCATCGATAGTTAACGATACATCATAAAATAATCCTTTATCTTTCCTAATGAAAAATGAAAACTTGTTCAATTGTATTTTTCCTTTTAAACAAAGAGGAAGTGTAGATAGACCAAAAGTAAAATCTTCTATTTCTATAGAAAGAAGGTCATTTAACTGTTGAAAAGAAGTTTTACTATTTTCCCACCTTGAAGGAAAATCCAATAGAACCTCACATTGACTAATAGCTAGACGGGATAAAAAAGATACCATTAACCAATGCGATAAAGTAATTTTTTGTTGTAGTAGCAAAAACCCTCCAAATGTTAATAGCAAATGTTCCATGAATAAACGAATAAAACTTTTTTCTTCTTCTATTAATTTTAGTCGCATTTTTAACTTTTTTGCCTTGGTTAAATAATTTCCTAAGTAAACATCTAACTTTTCAAAGGTATCTTCTTCTATATGCATATTCTTAATGGTTCCCAATCCATAGAAACATTCGGTTAACTTAGAATTTAATAAGGTTAATTCCATCTTCGTTTTTTTTAACATCTTACTAACTATAGGAATTTCTAGTTTTGTTGTAAATAATTGAACTATCATAAATAAAAGAAAAATAGAAAAAAAGTAATGATGTATTCTTCCTAATAAAATAAGTAAGATAACTAAAATAATACTACTACTTATCCCATTCATTATAGGATACCAAATATAAAGAACATCCTCTAGAAAAGAAAACTTAGAAATGAGTTCTCCTGCTGTATGATACTGTTGGTATTGAAAGGGAAGGTGTAAGATGTGGTGTATCACCTTTTCACTAATAAAAAGCTGAAATTTTTGTAAAAGATGATTCATAAAATATTCTTTCATTAAGTAAATGACACGAATAAAAATAATCAATAAAATGACAAAGGTAAGAAAAAAACTAAGAAGTGCTTTCTTTTGATACGCTATACCATAATCTAATATCCATTGAAAATGATACGTTACTATTAATTCTAAAAGAAACGCTAGGAGTATGCAAAACAAAATTACTAATATCAAATACCACTGTCTAGCAAAAAAGTTTAAACAAAAACGTGAGAACCTTTTTTCTTCTTTTAACACAGGCAGTTTTGCTACCTTTGGACGAAAGCATAAATATTGATTAGTTGAAATTTTTTGATACTCCTTAAAACTATATTTTAGTTTTCCTCTAGCAGGGTCAACAATATATACATATTGACTCTTATGGTTAATTTTTTCAATAACAACAAAGTGTTCATATCCATTCAAATGAACATGAGCAATACAAGGAAGAAAGGAACAAGGCATTTCTTCTAAGGGACCTGTTATGCCTTTTCCTTCTAAACCGAGATGATTTGCCGCATCAATTAAATAAAAAGCATTGACACCATACTGATCTTGATGAGCGAGTAAACGTAAATACTCTCTACTTGCTTCTCCACCGTAATATTTTAAAATCATTAACAAACAAGTGATTCCACAATCTTTTTTATCTAGTTGTGAAATAAATTCTAGATGTGCCACACATCTTTTCACCTCCCAATATCATCATTGGAAAGTAAATTTAAAATTACTAAAAAAGTAAAAAAAAAATACGAATTTTTTACATAAAATTCAAAAATTTGCACATATTAATCGTATCACTTGACAAATTATAAAACTTACATAAGTCATGTACTAAAATAAAATTGGGTGATAAGATGAAATATGAAAGGATAAGAAATTTACGCGAAGATTTTGACATGACCCAAAACGATGTTGCTACCATTTTAGAGGTAAAACGTTCAACATACGCAATGTGGGAGTTAGGAGATATTAACTTTCCTATCTTAAAGTTAGACCTCTTCGCACAACACTTCAAAACAAACATTGATTACCTATTAAATCTAACGAACAATAAATCGAAAATGCCTGCTCATGAAACTGTGACGTTAGAATTTTTAGGAAAGCGTCTAAAAGAATTTAGAAAGGAAAAGAAGCTAACACAAAAAGAAATGGCAAAGGTAATTGGAACCAATCAATCAGCATACGCTTACTACGAATATGGTTATACCCAAATACCTTTAGATAAATTATGCAAATTAGCAAAGCATTACAATTTATCCATTAACTGGCTATGTTGTGATAGCGCCAAGAAGCATATTCAATAAACTTATTATAAGTTAACTAAATAGAAAAGTCTATTGATTTAGACTTTTTTCTTTTTCCAATTTTTTCCATATCTATTTATTTATCATCAAAAACCTTATCTATAAAATAATTTGACACAAATTTCTAAGTTAGGATATAATTTTATTAGAAACAAAAATTATTTTTGGTTAAAAGTTAATATGACTTTTAATATAGATTTTTTCAATAGAAAGAGGTGTTTAAAAATGAAAAAATTAGGACTTTTATGCTTAGTAACTTTATTACTACTATCTATAACAGGATGTGGTAATAATACTAACCAAAGAGGGAAAAATGACAATACAGGGAAAATGATTTGTAGTAAAACAGAAACAGATGAAGATGGATACACAACGGACAATACAATTACGGCTACTTACAAAAATGATAAACTACTTACCATAAAACAAGAACAACTTCAAAAAATGGATGCAGAATATATTGATTTTGTTTATGGTATTGGTTCATTAATCATGAAAAGTTTTGAAAATATCGGTGGTATGATGGTCACTTATGAAAAAGTTGGTGATAATTCTATTAAGACTGTTTTTGAGGTAAATTATGAAAAACTTGATTATAATGCTTTAGAAGAGATATCAAAAAAATTAAACGCAAGTGAAGATAGTGGCGACGAATCATCTCAACTAATTACCAATATTAAAAAAGACCTTACACTTGATGAATTTAAAGAAATGTATAACAGTACAAATGGATATACTTGTAAATAACGCGAACAAGGAGTAAGGCTATGTGTAAATTAGGAGATATTATTGTAGTAAATAAATATATAGGTGACGATGGAAAAGAAATTGGTACTCACTCTTTTATAGTCATAGATGATAACCCAAATTGTATTAAAGGTTTAGAATATACTCATGTAACTACTGTTATTTCTAGTTTCAAAAGTGAAGAACAAAAAAGACAAAAATTATCTCATAAAGAAAATATGGAAATAACTGAATTTGAGAAAAACGGTACTAGAAAATTAAAAAAGCCATCATACGCTAAAGCTGATAAACTATTCTATTTCAATAAAAATAAATTAGATTATTATGTTTTTGGGAGAATATCCGATGAACTTCTTGATGAATTAATGAAATTGATACTTTATTTATCTGATAAAGATAAGATCACAATAGTTACAGAAAATTTGTAACGAATTAAAAAGATTGACAATTTAATAAAGAAAGATTATAATATATGAACATTTTGATTGATATTAATCACTTTGTTTGTGTATACTATTATAGTAAGGAGGTCTCATATGGAAAATAGAAAGAAAATTGGTTTTCCAAAAGGATTTTTCACTAAAAAAAGACCTACTACTACTAACAAAGAGGTCTTAAAAGATGTAATTCCTATAAATTGGACCGAAGAAGTTAAAGAAAAAGGAAAGATTGTTTGTTCAAAAAAACAAAAAACATTATGAAAAGCACTAGACTAGTGCTTTTTTAGATAAATCTATAAGAAGTCCTCTTTTCATCAATAAAGGATAATGTAATAGAAAGTTATAATTTCTAAAAAACATTTATAATGACAACGTAATGACTATTTGTTGGCATAATTAAGATAATATGTTACTATTGATATAGAAATGGAGAGAATTAGATGAATAATATATCAAATACTACAAATCTAAATATTCGTGTTGATTCCACTTTAAAACAAGAAGCCGATATGCTATTTAAAGATTTAGGCTTAAATATGACCACTGCTATCAATATGTTTTTGGTGAAAAGTGTAAAGACTGCTAGCATTCCTTTTGAAATATCAGAACCAAAACCTAGTAGGAAATTAAACAAAGCCTTGGCTGAAGCTGATAAAATGATAAGTGATAAAATAAAAACAAAAACCTATAATAACGTTGAAGAACTATTTAAGGATTTAAATAAAGATTGATTGTAAAGAGATAACTACTACAAAATAAAAATATAAATCATTTAAAAATTGTCATCAATAAATTAGCAAATAACGAAAAATTAATTGGTTATTAGTTTATCCATATCATGATGAATGTATGAGGCATAAAAAGATTAGAGCACGAAAAAAGCCTTATAATATAAGGCTTAAATTCATATGGTGTCTCCGAAGCGATTCGAACGCTTGACCGATCCCTTAGAAGGGGATTGCTCTATCCAACTGAGCTACGGGGACAGATAATCAATTAACAAATTGATTATACACCATTTATTTTTTTTATTCAAGACAATATCGCATATTTTTTGAAATTTCTTGATTATCCACCTTGAAAATTATTTCATTGGTATCCTTATAATTATCAAAAACCGAGTACGAAATCGTATAAATCACTTCTTCTAAGATTTGATTTTCATCATTAAATATCGCATCGTTAAAATTTAAAATCATCTGATCATTAATTTCCTCATATCCTAGTAACTTCACATTTTTATTTAAAAAACTCATTAAATTAGGTTCATAAATATAATTACTTGCTAACTCATCAATAATAATTTTAATTTTATCTTTTGTATCATTCACATATTTTGTAACAGGAACATAATAATTACTAGAACCAAGTTTAGCCACGTAATATAAATTCACTTTAGCAATATCCTTAGGTTCCATAAAAGAATACACCTTGTTAATACCAATATCTTTCGTTAATACCTTTGGTAAATTACTTAATGATGGTAATACTTTAGACAACTCTACTCCCTCAATTTTAATTTGTAACCCTGAAATATTTTCTAATGATAATATACTATAAGTCAGAGCTTCAATTTGTTTTAACATTAAGTTATCACTAGTATCTAGAAAATCATTTGATAAATCAACAGTCACGACCTTATCTTTTAACTCCACATTTTTAACCGTTAAAGTAGGATTCATCATTCCTCGTAAAGTATGAAAAGAATTAGACTCTCTATCTTTTAGGGAATCGATGATTTTCTCTACTTGTTTTACGATATCACTTTCATCCAGCAAAACCTTGGTTTGTACTAATTGGTTTTCTTTATTTAATAAGTAAACATAAGAATTTCCTAACCCTGTCATATACTCAATTTCAAGATTGGTAGGTAAATCTTCATTTTTCTCAACAGGAATTAAATACACTACCAATAAAATTAACACCGTTAATGAAGTGATAAAAATTTTATTCAATGCTTTTCTTAACAACATAAAAATCACCTATTTAACCATATGAAAAATCGTACTAGATTAGTACGACTTAAAGAGAAATTTCTTTTAATTTTAATAACTCAATTACTGCACACGCTCTTCCTTTAACCCCTAGTTTTTGCATGGCATTAGAAATATGATTTCTAACTGTTTTTTCACTAATTCCAAGTAAAATGGCAATTTCTTTGGTGGACTTATTCATAATTAAATAATCAAACACTTCTTTTTCTCTACTGGTTAAAATACTCCTACCCATAACTCCTCCTTTTTTTGCTTTCTATTTTCTTTTATAGTATTGTATGATAAGCAGATAAAAGGTTGTGGGAGTATTGCCTATTTGAAAAGAAAAATATCTATTTCTACTCAGCCTTTTTTATTTATTGGACAAAACTTATTCAAAAAGTAATTTTATCATTTTCTAGTGAATATATAATCAACACCATTTAAATTACAAGACATTTCACTCTGGCTTTGGAATTGACAAGTCCGCATATATCCTCCTTGATTACTTTTTAATTGCATTCGACCATCATCACTTTCTATATATACTCCTGATTCTTCTATAATACCACGAATAATAGTATAATTGTCATTATTATCAAATTGCAAATAAATTGGAGAATCATCGCCATAAATAGGTTTTCCATCTTCTAGTCCCACAATAACTCTATGCTGTGTCCCATCGGCTTCCCATCTACTATTGCGTAATGAAACTTTAAATTCATTATTCCTGCAGCCTAGAATATACATACACATCATTAATATTAATGTTAATTTAATATATTTTTTTAAACCCATTAACATGTCCACAGATATGAAGACCAGTTTAAGCAGACGCCTTGCATATTATCCCATTGATCCCACGAAGTATTCCAGTTAAAAACCTTTCCCATTCCCCAAGCATCAAATGTAAAATTTTTTGATGTTTCTAACGAAATATCAGTAACTGCATGTTGATAAGAGCCTGCTGCTTGAAAATATGCATCCATATCACCTTCTACATGTAATTCATTTTGTAAGTAATCAATATTATTATTTACAATATTTTGGGATATACTTACACCTTTTTGACCAGTGGTGCTAATTTTCATATTCTGACCTTGATATGAATATTTAATCATGCTTATATTAGTATCGCCTACTATTCTAAAATATTGAAATCCCCATGCAGTATCCATTGTAAAATTGTTATACAACAAACCAATACTATCATAAGATCTTACAGAAGGCATAGTCTTCCATAAATTTGTTACTACGACTTTTACATGATTATTTTCTCCCCAATCGTAAACAATCATATAAACTTTTTTAGCATTTGTTTCCCAACAGTCCACAGCACCCCATGGTTCTGAACAGGTTGCTCTTGATTGCACTGGTTTCCAAGAAGAATATTCTTCTGGCGTTAATAGTTTTTCTGTTGTTAAATTATACTCTTCTCCCATAGAACTTCTAAATGTACTAGTTTCAACATATTTTACGTGATATTTAAGTATTGGTAATAAATTTCCATTCTCATCAAACAAATCATCTGATAGAACAAATGGCTGATCCTCATATGCGACTTTCAATTCTTCAGGAGCTTGTTCTAAAAATATACTACCCTTTTCTTCATCAGTTTTTAATGCATGAACTGTTAATGGATTAAATATACTATACACTAATACTAATCCAAATAATATTAATACGTTTTTTCTCATAGTATTTCCTCCTATAATTTTATCTATAACAAACATATTAATCACAAATCGTACGCATTTTGCAATCATATATTGTTATCATATTTAATTAGACATTCATCTTACTACATAGCTACTACTTTATTTGAAAATCTACACAAATATTTTTCTTCGTGCCATCTGTCATATTGCATTCTATTATAAACATCGCTTTTAACAAAATAGTAATCAAAACAATAAAAGACAATACATTTGTTTTTATTTTTATTAAATTTTCCTCTTAAAAAGAAGTTATCATAAAAAAACAATATTGTCAAATAAAAAAATATTTAATTTAGGTTTTCATAACTATTCACGCTTCATAAATCCCCGTAAATAAACCTTAAAATTGCTGTTACTTTTTTATAGGTGCGAACAGTTACATTTTTTATTGATAATTAATAAAAATCTTCCCTCATTTTATTTTTTCTAAATTTATAATTATTTTTCTAATATTGAAGCTCAATTGAAATAGAACAGATTAATGGCAAAAAATATTAAATATTTTCAAAACTTTTATTAACAGTCTGAAGATGAATTTTTGTAACTCATTCATCTTTTTCTATATCAAGAATTAATTTTACCTAAACTAAAAAAAAAGAAGAACAACTCTTCTATTTACTCATCAATTCACAAATCATACTGCTAAATTCTACAGGGTTATCAATGGATAATCCTTCGATTAGTCGTGCTTGATTATATAATAGTTTCGTATATTCTTCTAATCTTTTTACATCCTTTTGATATAAATCTTTTAATGTATGAACAATTGGGTGGTTCGCATTAATTTCTAATATGGTTTGGGCTTTAACTTTCTCATCTGTTGGCATATTGTTTAACACTTTCTCCATTCCAATGGATAAGTTTCCTTCATTACTAAGACAAACAGGATGATTTTTTAAACGATGCGTTAAGCGAATACCATTAACATCAATGAAGTCCTTCATTTTATCGAACAAATCTTTATTTGATTTATTTTCTTCTTCTAACTTTTTCTTTTCCTCTTCACCATCAAGATCAAATGCTTCACTAGCAATATTGACAAATGACATATTTTCATATTGTCCTAAGGTTTGTACAACAAATTCATCAACGTAATCTGTTAAATACAATAAATCAAATCCTTTATCTTTTACTAGTTCTACTTGAGGAAGTAAATCAATCTTATCAATCGTCTCTCCTACGGCATAATAAATTTTATCTTGTCCTTCTTTTTTCTTTTCCACGTATTCTTTTAACGTAATTAACTCTTTTTTCTCGTTGGAATAAAACATAATTAAATCTTTTAATTCATCTTTATCCATTCCAAAACGATTATACACCCCAAACTTTAACTGCATACCAAAGGCTTTAAAAAATTCTAAGTATTTATTTCTATCATTTTTTAGTAAGCTTTCTAATTCTGATTTAATCTTCTTTTCAATACTTTTGGCAATGGTATGTAGAGTCTTATCTTGTTGTAACATTTCACGAGAAATATTTAATGATAAATCTTCAGAGTCTACTAACCCTTTAACAAAACTAAAGTAATCAGGTAGTAAATCACTACATTTTTCCATAATCATGACACCATTGGCATAAAGGGCTAAACCTTTTTCATATTCTTTGGTGTAATAATCATATGGAGCATGTGATGGAATGTACATTAGGGCATGATATGAAGATAGTCCTTCAGCATGGGAGTGAATTACATGAAGAGGTTTTTCATAATCATAGAACTTCTCTTGATAGAATTGTTCATAATCTTCATCACTTACTTCTTTTTTGTTCTTCTTCCATAATGGAATCATACTGTTAATGGTCGTTAACTCTTTATGTGTTTCTACTTCCTCACTATTCTCTTTTTTATGTTGATGTTCTATTTCCATTTGAATAGGATAACGAATATAATCAGAATACTTCTTAATGATTCCTTGAATACGATAAGACTCTAAGAATTCATTGGTTGACTCATCATCTTTAATCGATAAAGTAATTATTGTACCATAATCATCTTTTTCACATTTTTCAATGGTATACCCATCAACTCCAGTAGAACTCCAGTGATATGCTTGTTGTTCTCCATAGGCTTTAGTAACAACATCAATTCTATCACTTACCATAAATGCAGAATAAAATCCTACACCAAATTGACCAATGATATCAATTTCTTGATGTTTATCTTTGTTTTCTTCACGGAAAGCTTGGGTTCCACTTTTAGCAATAGTTCCTAAGTTGACTTCAAGTTCTTCTTCTGTCATTCCACATCCATTATCAGAAATAATCAACTGATGATTTTCTTTATCGATGTCAATACGAATATAGAAGTCTTCCCTTTTTAATTTTACCTTTTTATCGGTTAGAGAACGATAATATAGTTTATCAATCGCATCGGATGCATTAGAAATCATCTCACGTAAGAAAATTTCTTTATTACTATAGATGGAATTAATCATTAAATCTAGTAGTTTTTTCGATTCTGCTTTAAATTGTTTTTTCACTTTTCACTCATCCTTTTCTTTTTCCTAATAAGAAAGCAAGACTAAAGCTTGCTTAATGCTTACTGAATTTCAATTCTTCTTTTTGTTTCAACTGCTTCTTGTTTAGGTACTACAATTTTTAACGTACCATCGGTAAATTCAGCAGTAATTTTACCAGGATCAACTTCTCCTATAGCAAAGGAACGTTGATATTTTCCATAGCTACGTTCACGACGAATATATTTTTTATCCTTATCTTCATCGTTTACTTCACTATTTTTCTCTGCTACAATATTTAAGTGTCCATCTTTTATTTCAATATTGATATCTTCTTTTTTAAAGCCAGGAACATCTAATTCAATATGATAATTCCCATCCTTTTCGTATATATCACACTTCATTGGATCCATTTTTTCAATTGGCATAAAATGGTCAAAAATGTCGTCTAAATTATATAGATTTCTTGGAATTAAATCCATATCTATCACTTTCCTTTCATTAAACATTCTAGCACTTCTTTTAGCACTTGTCAACACAAAGTGCTAATATTTTTCATTAAGAAAAAGATAAGGTGAGCTTATCTAATCTACTACTTCATTTAACTGTCCTTCCATTTTGTTTATCGCCTTAGTAATTTTAGCCTCTTCTGCTTTCTCAAGAGTATACCACCCTTTTCTAAAAGCTAGTTCAAAGGTTTTTCTTTGCATATCTTGAGCTTCTTGAAATAGTGAAAACAATTGTTGGTAAAGCTCTTCATTACTCATTTCATTTAGTGCAATAGAATAATTATTGGTAATGTTTTTTAAGCATTCGAGTAAGCTATTTAAGTAATTTTCATCATTCATTTCTTTGGTTTTAGGAACTTCTGTTTTAGGATTTCCTATCATATTTTGATTCATGTTATCCTCCTATTTTTAACATATTTAATAATTTTTTGATGTGTTCTTTATGCATAATGGCAATACGATGAGCCATCTCTTTAATTTCAAGATCAGTAATTTCTTGTTCAAAGTGAAATGCCTTTTTGCTATCGGTAAAGTTCCAATGCATCATATCTTCGATGTATGCTAAGTCTTTTGTTGAAATCATAACAGGTACTTGATTCATGTTTATCTCCTTTCTTTTTTTAATATGAGATGGTTTGTTTTTATTTATACAAAAAGAACAAAATTTTAGGTTTTGCTCTTTACTCGATAATTTGATTTAGGCTAAAGCAGATAGAAAAGTGTTAGCGCTCGTGCAGTCAGCCATTAATTTATTGTAGTATTCTTCTTTTGCTTCGTTAAATTTAACGACTACTTCTTGATTAATTTCTTCATCGGTTAGATGGAAAGATACCCAAGCATTTCTAATATCACAAATGACGTTATATAAAAGGAATTGATTTTCTTTAATTTTATCTAACTCGTTTACAATGTCATCCCACTTAGTATTAATGGTTTTATCACCACTTTCACTTTCATATAAACGATATGCTCCAGCTACTCCAGTTAGGGTATTTACTCTTCCTGTGACAAAGTATTCATACATGGTAGTTAAAGAAATTAAATCGCTATATTTTGGATAGATAACATCTAAGCTAAGTAAATCATTTCTTGTTTTATATAATTCTATTAACTTTTCTTTCATCTCTTCAATCGTATTTTGATAGAAATCAAATTGTTCTTTTACTTGGTAATAATCCATTTTGTACTCCACGGGAATTTCATATTTTTCCATGACTTCTTCTAACTGTTCTTTATTAAGTTCTGCTTCCACGGTTAAGAGCTTCATTAGTCCATCAATCTTAGCAGTAATTAACTCACTTACTTGTCTAGCATACTCACTATATTTTAAATCAAAAGCTTCTTTTTGGATGTTGTATTGTACCATTTGTTCTTCGTAAACTTTCTTAGCACTTTCATATTCACGTAAGCTAATTTCATACTCGGTTAAAGCATCAGCGTACTGTAGTTTTTTGGTATTATAGTCTTTTAATAGTTGTTGATTTTTTTCTATAATTTTCTTTTTGTTAAAGAAGCTCACTTTTTCTAATACTAACTCTTCAGGTAGCACTGGTCGCTCAGGAACCTTAGGTGCTATAGGAGCAACAGGACAATCTTTTAGTGAAACTTTAGTAATTTGATGTTCATCTAAAAAGTTATCTTTTTCTTGATTATCATCTAAATCCGTTAATTTAATTACCCATTCTTCAACGTTTTTGCGAAATAAAGAAATCGTTCTTTGTAAAAGGCGCCCTACAGGTCTTTGTTTTTTCATTAACACTTTTACTTCTTCTTCTAAAACTTGAATGTGTTTATTCACATGAATTAAATTAAATAATAAATCTTTTGCATTGACCTCTTGATGGGAAAAACTCTCATCACTTTTTTCTTTACTATACATATCGTAAAAATTATTGAAATTGTTAGCTACGATATAAGCATCATCTTTTTCAAAATAATTCTTACATTTTACGGTATTAATGTAATCCTCTGATTCAATTAGTGTTCCATGACATATCGGACAATCAATATTCTCTTCTTTTATAAATTTGATGGATAGACTTTCAATTTTTCCCTTGTTTAAGGTAAAGGCATAAGGTACTTCAATGTTATAGTTATATAGAAGTAAATTTCCGCTTTGATAACTTACGTTTAATTGTTCTTCGTTTACAGAAAAGTCTTTATTGATAATGCCATTAAATAGAAGGTTACGATATTTGTTTTCTAATTCAATTCGTCTATTTCTAGTAGCTAGTCCCCAAGAGTCTCCAGGTTCCTTCTCAGCATAAGTAAAACGTATTGTCTCATTGACCATATCTTCTTTTTTAAAGCGTTCTAATAAAGCTTCCTCATCATCATTTATTTTTAGAATTAAAGAACCACACTTATTACAAATAAATGGTTTATTGCCTTCTTTTAAATCAATAATCGCCATACTTCCAACTCCTAACGATAATGTGCTGTATGAGCTAATATTCTAACACAATTTTAAGAATTTGGAAAGAAAAAATGAAGAAATTTCATTTCTATTTTTATTTTTCCATTTTTACGAAAAAAGAACAAGAATGTTCTTATTCGCTAGTTACAATAATATCACCATTTTTATGCGGTATAGTTCCTGTTACAAATGTTGACGTTGTTGTTCCACCTGTTATCGTACCCCAGTTAAAACTTTTTCCTGTTTTATTGATAATCTTAGTTAATTGATTGCTTAATAAGGCGTCTGATTGGATAGTGGTAACACCACTTGGTATAATTACCTGTTTTAATGAATTATAAGCTAGTGCATAATATCGTATAGTCTTAACCTGATCAGGAATAGTCACAATATCTCTATTTTTTCCTCCGTAACTAACAATCGTTGTATAATCAATACTTCCATCTTCGTTTCTTTGATAAATAAAAGCTTCGTTATCACTTAATTGATTATCATTAAAAGATGCTATACCAATACTAGTTACACTACTTGGTATAGTAATAGAAGTAAGTAGATTGTTATGAAAGGCATCACTTCCTATAGTAAGTAAACCCTCTGGCAAGATAACGCTTGTTAGCTTATTTCCATCAAAAGCTTTTGTAGCAATTGTTGTTACTCCACTAGGGATAACAACATTATCTCGTCGTGCCCCACCGTAACTGATAATAGTGGTATAGTCAATGTTTCCAAATTCATCTCTTTTGTAAATAAAGGCATCTTCATCAGATAATTGGTTATTATTAAAAGGGTTCTTTCCTATTTTTGTTACACTACTAGGAATAGTAAGTTTAGTTAATCGATTATCCATAAAGGCAAAATCTCCAATTTCCTTTACACCTTCAGGAATTTCTATTTCGCTCAATAAATTTTCCGAAAAAGATGATCGGCCTATAGATTTTACAGTATTAGAAATATTTACTGATGTTAATCCTTTTTCTCTAAGAGAGCGATCACCAATAGCTACAACTTCTACTCCATTAATTTGATTAGGAATGACTACATCTTTTGAACAGTTATCAGAATATCCTATAATGGTTCCTGTAGTATCATCAAAGGTAAAACAACTCTCATCCATCTTTACTCCTGATTGACTAGCATAAACATTGACCCTTACTCCATATTTTCTTGATTCACCACTAGGAATAACAGCATCATCTGCTATCCACATACGTAGACGATAGTTATGTATTGTTGTTCCTTGATTGGTGAATGATCCTTGATCTAATATCATCGAACCTGAAGGTGATCCTAGACTACTTTGTTCTTCCCTTGGTATAAAATTACTAGGTGCTAAAACTTCTTGGTATTCTACTTCTGGATCTATGGCTCGTTCTAAATATAGTTTTACTTCATTATCTTCTAAAGATGTCATATCAGTAATAGGAATCTTAACTGCTGTAACTTCGTAATTAATAGACATGGATTTCGATAAATTGGCTTGAACAGTAAAGTCAAACACATGATTAACTCCCGTTAAAACTTTACCAGCATCATCTGAAATTGGGTATGCTTCATTTAAGGTAATTCCTGTTTTTCCTTCGGTATACGTTAAAGTGACTGTTCCTGTTTCCAAAGTATTTTCAATGGCACCTTCTCTACTAAAAGTAAACACTGCATAAGTTACTCCTATGGTTACTAGTACTAACACGAATAAAAGTGCACTAGATAAAATAAGTTTTTTTCTTGATTTCATTTTCTTTTTCCTTTCTTTGAACCACGAAAAAGAACGTAAATTTCTTCACGTTCTTTTGGTTCTTATGATTTAATTTTATTTTAAGGTCTACCCCCCCCCCTAGTTAATCTAGGGTTAACAAAAGTGGTGTTAGAAGAAAAATTTATATCATTTAATTTTCTCATTTTTAACACCTACCTTTATCATAAAATAATCATATCAAATTTGTTATTTCTTTTCAAGTAGTTAATTAAGGTTTTAAATTTAACGGCACGAATACTCTGTTACTTAAGTCTTACCTACGTTATCTATACACTTTAAATAAGACTAGAACCATCTTTTTTGATAAACTCTTCTCGTCTTTTCTTCTTTGCTTTTTGAGCTTCTGTTATAGAATCCTTAGCCAAAGAATCAATAAAACCTTTGTATTCTCTAGTTATGAAATCCGATGGTTTATATAATGGTATAAGTAAATTTCTATTTATCGTAAGTTTACGGATATGTTTCATCAAATATATCTCCTTTCTTAATAACAACATAATCATTAAATAAGTAAAATGTCAATTTTTTTATCACAAGTCTAATTTACTCCCAGATATTCTTCAAGGGTAATTCCTTTTTCATAAATCTTGGTGGCAACCTCTACGCCAACATATCTAATGTGCCATGGTTCATACTTGTATCCCGTAATATTTTCTTTACCTTTTAAATAACGAAGAATAAAACCATACTTGTGACAATTTTCATGAAGCCATTTTCCTTGAGGAGTTTCTCCAAAGTTATCATCAATTGCTCCTACATCAAAAGCTAGGCCTGACTGATGTTCACTCTCTCCTGGTTTTGCTGAATAAGTGTTTGCTAACTCTTCCCCATCCATTTGTACATTTCGATTATATATCGCTTGTTGCGTCCAGTAGGAACGAAATCCTGAAACCATAGTTAAATTATACCCTAAACCACGAGCATCATTTTGCATTTTTTCCAATGCTTGGTATGCCGCCCTATCAACACCTGGATTATAATTACTAGGTAAATGATACTTTTTATTCACAAGAAGAATGCCTTTTACATACGGTAGTTGTACATTATTACTAGGCTTTTGTACAACAGGACGTTTTTTTACCATAACAATTCTCGTTACTGATGATTTATTCTTGCTAGAGTCTTCTACTTCATAAGTAATGGTATACTCTCCTTCTTTTTGATTATCTAAGGTAGTATTCACCATAACCTTATTGATAATATCTCCGTCATAATTATCTAATGCTTGATATCCAGGTTCGTGATATTCTTCTTTTTCATATATCGTAACATCACTTTCTTTTAGCTCAATAACAGGAGTAGTGGTATCTACTACTTGAATACTTCGCTTAACCTTCTTCTTCGTCATCATATTTTGAATGGAATACTCTAATTCATAATTGCCAACTTTATTACTATCTATATTTCCTGCTACTTGATAATTTTCCTTCGTTCCTTCTACCTTAACCCCTTCTTCTTGATAAGTGCTACCAACTTCCAAAGTAAGAACATCTTCTCCAATCAATGTAATTTTTAAAAAAGGATTAGCAAAAGCATAAAAGATGATTCCTACACCAAAAGTTGCTATTACGATTACCAAAAGTAAAATAATGATTTTCTTTTTCATGAAAACTCCTATTTTTCTTCCTTATCTTCTAATTCTAGGACAATATTTTCTATTTTTATTAAATCATCAACAACACCAACTTTTAAATCTTTGATAAATAAAGTTGCACTAAAGTCTTTGATGGATGCATTTATTGCCTTAGCTACATCACTGGTTACACTTAACTCCATTAATTCAATTGGTGTTTTTAATGACACATTATGGTTAGTCTTCTCACCACGTGCTTGGCTAATGATATCGACAATAATATCCCCATTTACTACTTCCTTTTTAAAATCAAAAGTTAACGGAGTAATGGTGGTTAAGTGAATTGACTTTTCATGGTGATATATCTCTTGGTAAATCTCCTCAGTAATAAAGGGAAAGAAAATACTAAAGTCTTGTAGCAATTTATATAAAAGGGTGTAGACTGTCTTTTGTCCAGAGTATCTTGCACTATTTCCAAACTCCTCTGGTCGATACAGGCGATGTTTAACAATTTCAATATAATTATCACAGAAATTCCAGAAGAACTTTTCTAAATGATTTAAAGCTAGCCCAATTTCATAATCTTCTAAATATTTTAAGAATCCTTCTTCCATTTCTTGATATTTTCCCATAATCCATCGATCAAGATATTCATAGTGTTCAACTTCCTTATCTTGATAGTCTTCTAAGTGCATTTCAATGAACTTCGCTACATTAAAGATTTTATTGACTAGTTTTCGTCCACGTAAAAGGGTTTCTTCACTATAAACAATATCTGTACCTAATCTACCAGATGCTGCCCAGTAGCGAATCACATCAGCTGAATATTGTTCGATTAACGCAAGAGGTTCCACTTTACTGTTTCCCTTACTTTTACTAATTTTTTCACCCTTACTTGCCATAACAAATCCTGAAATCATCACATTATCCCAAGGTCGTTCATTAAAGTGATAAAAACTCTTAACAATCGTATAAAAATCCCAAGTACGAATAATTTCACTAGCGTTTGTTCTTAAACTCATTGGCTTTAAGTACTGTTCAAAATTATCTTTTTCCTTATATCGCATATTAATTAATGGCGTAATCGATGATGTTGCCCAAGTATCCATAACATCCGTTTCACCGATGAACTCACTACAACCACAGGAACATTTAGTAACAGGAGGCTTATCTACTAAAGGGTTAACAGGTAAATCTTCTATTTTCGCGAAAATTGGTTCACCACAGGACTTACAATACCATACAGGAAAAGGTACACCAAAGTAACGTTGTCTTGAAATACACCAATCCCACGCAATATTATTTACCCATTCATCATAACGAGCTTTCATATACTCTGGATGCCACTTAATCTCGTTTCCTATTTTTAAGAAGTCGTCTTTATGATTCATGATATCAATAAACCATTGTTTCATCACAGCATATTCTACTTCTCTTCCACATCGCTCATGGGTTTGTACTTCATGTTCTAACTCTTCAATTTTTTCAACAAATCCACCATTGGTTAAGTCTTCAATAATTTTTGCTCGTGCTTCTTTAATCTTTAATCCACCGTAGTTAGGAACAGAATCAATAATTCTTCCTTGCTCTGTAAAAATATATTTTAATGGCAAATTATACTTCTTCCACCATTCAATATCGGTTTGATCTCCAAAGGTACAGCACATAACTACACCTGTTCCTTTATCAATGGCAACTTTTTCATCACCCATAATAGGAACTATAACATCAACAACTGGAATATGGGCGTGTTTTCCAATTAAATGGTTATGCTTATCATCATCTGGGTTAACAAACACACACACAATCGCTGGTAATAACTCTGGACGTGTTGTAGCAATCGTAAACTCTTCGTTATCTTCAACGGTTTTAAAGTGAACATAATTAAACGTTGTTTTGATCGTTTTTGTTTCTAACTCGGCTTGTGCAATCGATGTTAAACACTCATTACACCATAGAGCAGGACTTTCTTTATGATAGCAATGTCCTTTTTCTGCTAGCTCTAAAAAGGAGGTTTGACTAATTTTAATCGTAGATGGGCTAACGGTTTTATAATGAATATCCCAATCGGTACTAACTCCCATTTTACTAAATAGCTCTTCAAATTCTTTTTCATACTTATCGGTTGTTTCATAACACAACTTAGAAAAAGCTTCTCTTCCTATCTCATGTGCTCTTTTTCCTTGTTCTTTTTCAACTAATCGTTCACTTGGCAAGCCATTATCATCAAAACCAAAGGGATAGAAAATATTATATCCTGATAGTCTTTTGTATCTTGCTATCATCTCTGTTTGGGAATAGGAAAAAATATGTCCTATATGAATTTTTCCATTTACCGTTGGAGGTGGCGTATCAATCGAAAACACCTCACGATGATCAGGCTTAAATTGATATATTTTATTTTCCTTCCAATAATTTAACCACTTTGCTTCTTTTTCTATTGCATTATATTTTTTATCTAACATATATACCAAATCCTTTCTTTTTGAAATAAAAAGACACAAATCATAAGGACGAAACAAAATTCGTGGTACCACCTTAGTTTGTATCTTTACCCTCTTAACGCGAGAAAACGTGTTTATCTACTAAGAATTTCAATAAACCACTCCGTTGCTACCTTCAAATTACTCTTTCATCCATTTCCACCAACCATGGACTCTCTAGTAAAAGAAATAATCATACTCCTCAACTTCTGCTTTGTTGTTAAGGTTATTATATAGGATAACGAAAATTTTTTCAATAGAAAATCAACGAATCTATATTATTTTTTAATCATAATAACAGCTCTACCACCTTCGCTACTAACACTCGTAGGTTGATTTCCTATACGCCCAGTGTCGTATACACAATAAGCTCTAGTTGAATCAGATATATATGCATTCATCGTCCAATAACCATAATCGCTTCCGAATTCTTCTCCTCTTTGGCTTACTGTTCCTCCGTATAATTTAGAATTATATAAATAATTATACATCCATATAGGACATGTTCCAGTTGTTGATCTATCACTTTCAAACCCTAAACATCCTAATGCATGAGCCTCTTGTACAGTAATCATTCGTGATTTTCCTGTTCTTTCTCCCATAGTATAGATATTTGTAACACATGTAAACTTATCAGTTATTTCATCATATGTACATCCAGTAAAAGCGTTATCTTTAAATATTGTTAAGCCTAGTGTATATGTCTGATTATTTACATTCATCCAATTTGCTGGGGCATTTTCTAACACTCGTAAAATAGTTGTTGGTCCTTGTGTATTATCATTACTTTCTTTATACCGTGCCGTTTGATATATCGTATTTTCTCTTTGTTGTAAAGTTAGGGTATCCCCGTTATCAAACATCACATGAAAATACTTCTCAGTAGTATCATTGACTTTATATTTGATAATGGTACCTGGTTCAAAGGTATCTGGGTTAATAGGTAGGCATGTGGACTCTTCTCCCGTTACACAGAAAGTACTTGACCCTGATCTTTGATCATACTTCCAAATGTTAGATATATTTTTATTTTCTCCTACTGATTGAGGTATCATATGTGTATTCGTAGGTAAGGATAAAGGTTGACTCACTAATCCTCCTTGTACTCCTAAGTTAATGGTAATACTTGAATTTGAATTATTCTCTAAATAAATAGAATACGTTTTCTTACCATTTTTAGTAAGATTAGTTTCAATAGGTATATCTACTCCTGTTGCTTCTAAGTATCCAAAAGTTACCTCATCAGGGATAATTCCTATATAATAAGGTAAAAACTTTCCTTCAATGGCATTCAAGTTTTCTAAAGTCACGACAAAAGTTTGTTTCTTTCCTTTTTCTAGAGTTAATTTATTTGTTATTATACCATCTATCTTTCCATTCATGGTTCCTACTTTAATAGTAATTGCTGACTTATTGATTTGATTTGCTGAAAACAATGTGTACGATGAATACATTAGTGTTATTCCTGATATCATAATTCCTATTAGTATGATTAAAATTATCTTTTTCCTATTCAATTTTATCACTCCTTATTATCATTATTGTCGATAGTTTTTCTTATCTACATCACTTTTTAAACTTTTTATTTTTAGAGCAATAAAAAGAATGGGAATTTCTTCTCATCCTTGATATGAAAGGGTACTACTTTATAAGTTACCCCCCCCCCTAGTTTTCATTTGGTTAATTTTCATGCCTATACTTCCTTATGTTCTATTGATACTTTTCCATAGATTTCATCATTTGATTCACTTGCTTTTGACTTGGTTTTCTTCCCATTTGCATCATTAATGCTTTAATCATTTCCTCATTAATCGGTGGGTTTTTCTTTAAATACTTCATCATATACTTTTTAGAAATGAAAAATCCTAACACAGCGCCAACTAAAACGCCAATAAAAATTTGTAAAATATCTAGTAACATAGAATCACTCCTTTTTTCTTATTTTACTATTGTTTTTGAAAATCTACAATAGATTTTAACTCCGTTAACCAGAAATAGTCCTTTTGTTCAAAATCACAAACAAAATAATTGGCTAAACTATCCTCAAATACCTTAAAAAACGTGGAATAAACTTTATTTGTTTTTACCTTCATCATCGACTTTTTAATCACTAAAGTACTCACTTCATCGGTTTCCACTTGACTGATATAATGAATATCCTCTTGTTTTTTATAATACGCATAGCGATGTAAAGCAATAAAGATTTTGTTATCTAAATGAATTTTATCTAACGGAAGAATAAATTGATTTAAAATATGATAGGCAAAAGTTACATCTTCTCTTTCCATAAAATACACTTGCTGTAATATATTAAATAACATATTTTTTTGCTTCTTATACGTTTTCATAAATTCTTCTTGGATACCAAAGATATAAAATGTTCGCATAAATTCACCCAAGAGATAGTATATATGATGTAATAAGCGAATTTTGTCACATTTTATTTAAATAACTTTTCCACCTTTGCTAACACACTTTCAAAGTCAAAGCCACATTTTGCTAGTACTTCATCCTTAGTTCCACTATAACCAAAATGATCCTGGGTGATTAAATATTTATCATCATAAACAAAGCGATACCATGAATAAGATGATGCTGCTTCAATTACTATCGTCTTAGTGGCAACTGGTAAAATCTCCTCTTGATATTCCTTCGACTGATTCAAAAATCTTTCTATCGATACCATACTGACTACTCTTAAATCGATTCCTTTTTCTACTAAACGATTAGCAACTTGTATTGCTAAGTTCACTTCTTCTCCTGTAGCAATAATGACACCAGATAAGTTTCGCTCTTCAGGGCGTACAACATATGCTCCATTTGCTACTAATGGAATACTTGTCGTTTTTTGTACAGGTACATCGTTTCGACTAAGTACAATCACACTTGGAGAATTTTTCTTGGCTAAAATGGCTTGATATACACCGATTACTTCATTGGCATCCGCGGGACGAAATACTTCTACATTAGGAATTGCCCTTAAGGATGCTAATTGTTCTACTGCTTGATGCGTTGGACCATCTGCTCCTACACTAATGGAATCATGCGTAAACACATAGGTAATGGGTAGTTCCATCATCGCTGCTAGGCGTAATGCTGGTTTTAAATAATCAGAAAAAGCTAAATACGTCGAACCAAAGGGAGCTAGCCCAGATAAGGCTAAACCATTTAAAATAGCACCCATGGCATGTTCTCTTACCCCAAACCAAATATTTTTTCCTTGATAATTACTTCTTGAAAAGTCACCTAAATCATTTAAATACGTCTTGGTTGAACTAGCAACATCACTTGCACCACCGAGGAAGAAAGGACTACTCTTAGCAATAGCATTCAACATTTTATGAGATACCTCTCGAAGGGATGTCATATTTTCTTCTTTTCCGTCCATATATAATTCATCCACTTCAAAAGATGCATCATAGTCTTGAATAGAATCTAATAATTTTTTCGTTTTTTCCTCTAGATTTTCATACATCGTTAACCATTTTTGATATTTTTCATCTAACCCACGTTGATGAATACATTCACGCATATCCATTACCGCTTCATTGGATACACTAAAGGGAATATCACGAATTTCTAACTTTTCTTTCATCGAGGTAATATCTTCTTGTTCTAACAAAGTACCATGAACCTTGTTCGTTCCTTGCCACTTAGAATACTTTCCAATAGTGGTTTTTATAGGAATAAAACTAGGTTTATCTAATGAGGTTTTGGCTTTTGCGATAGCTTTATCGATAGCGTTTAAATCATCACCATTAACCATGGGTAACACATTAAACCCAAATGATGCCATTCTCTCAGATACATTTTCTTGAAAGGTTAAGTCTAAATTGCCATCTAAAGTAATATTGTTTGCATCATATAATACAATCAATTTATGTAATTTTAAGGTACCTGCTAGTGATAAAGCTTCATAACTAACACCTTCCATTAAATCGCCTTCACCACATAACACATAAGTATAATAGTTAAATATTTCTTCTTTTTTGGTGTTAAACGTACTAGCTAGAAACTCTTCAGCCATTGCCATTCCTACACTAGTTGCTACGCCTTGTCCTAAAGGTCCAGTTGACATATCCACACCTGGAGTAACACCATACTCTGGATGACCTGGTGTAATAGAATCAATCTTTCTAAATTGTTTTAAATCCTCTAAAGTAATATCAAAGCCTGCAAAAAACAACGTAGCATATAGTAAAGCTGAACCATGACCACCGGATAAAATGAACCGATCACGATTTATCCATTTAGGCTGATTAATAGAGAAATTCAAATGATGGGCATACAAGGTATATAAAATAGGTGCAGCACCTAAAGCAATACCAGGATGGCCAGATGAAGCTTCATTAATCATATCAATACTTAATGAACGAATATGATCAACAATTTTTTCCTCCTTACTTTTGTTATCTCCTTTTTTTAATGAAAGCATGTTTATCAACTCCTAATAGTATTATAGCATACAAATGAAATCATTCACAATCACTTTGGCAGAATCTAGAAAAAAACATATGATATAGTAAAGTGAGGTTATATTTATGCAATTTATTATTCAAGGAGGACTTGAAACCAAGTGGATTAAGAAAAATACTTTAGATGCTATTCTTTTAACATTACAAAATAAAAATGTCGAAGGGTTCATGATTCCCCTTGGCTTAACCAAAGATAATCAAGTGGTGATGCAAGCATTAAATGATACACAAAATTATGATTATCAACAATTACAGTATATGAATACAGGAAGTAAATTAGTAAAATGTCATACCCAACCGTTAAGTTGTATTTTAGATGAATGTAATCATAAAAAGAAAATGGTTTTATTAGATGATTTAGCTAAGGACAATAGTAATATTCTTTTTAATGATGCTATGGATATTACGAAAAAGTATCAAGATATTCCCATTTATTTATTTTCCCATCAAGCCGATGATGTTTTGTCGTTAGAGAAAAAAGATGATAAACTAAATTGTGGCATATGTGTTAGTCCTAAGGATATTTATTTAATGAATATCAACTGTGATTTTTATGTTTTTGACTACCCCGCGGTAAGAGAAGATTATGTGAAGGGGTTAATCAAAGAAGGTAAAAAGGTGTTTATTAGTGAAATTTCTAATCAAAAAATGATAGAAGATTTAAAAGTAAGATTAAAAGAAGTCATTGACTCCCCTCTTTTGTATTTTATTGTCAATAATTATGCGTTGGTAAAGTAAAAGCTCTTCACTAGGAAAAGCTTTTTTATTTTAGAATGGTCTAGTTGTTCTCGGGTGTCCACAAGGTCTAGGGCAATGGTAATTTGGATAAGCACAACGGCAACGATTAAGATATTGTTTAGTAAGAATTTTATATTCTTCTTGGTAAGCCTCTTTTTGGGATAGTCCTTCTACAACATCAGGTAGTAATTGATTCACATACCAATTTTCAATTTCTTGTTGAGCTAGTTCGCAGGCACGCTCTTGTCCCATAAAGTTGATGATATTTTTTAAGCTACTATTTAAATTCACTTGGATCAATTGTCCTTGTGGATATAGTTTTTTTACTTCCATCATATCGCTAATGTATTCTTTTTCATAAGTTGTTCCTTTAATGATGGGAGGGATAACAAAACGATATTCATCTAATAGTTCACATTCAAAATCAGTAGTACGATGTCTTTGCGCTTGAGCAAAGGCAGAAAATGACATTTCGCTATTGTAATTTACTACGGTAGAAAATTCATTAGGTCTATGTATTCCACTAAAAGGGTTATTCGATGCAAATAAACTAAGTTTAATTCCTTTATTATTGCGATAAAGCCATTCACGATTGTCTTTGATGTCATCTTTTAATGGAGGATAAATTTCTATGGCATCTTTCGTTGTGACAACAATTTTTAACTCTAGTAGTTGTTTTATAAAATCTTTAGCATAAGGTAGTGCTAATTTTTCTAAAGGGGTTCTAGGATTTTTAATCATGTCTTTAAGAAAAGTTGCAATTTTTTGCCATTGGTAAAATGGGGCTGAATAAGCAATTGATGTTGGTGTTAAGATACTAACAAAGTTGCGGGCATTCTCTTGAGCTTTTTTTTGCATATCTTTTTTGGCTAATTTGATATCATTTTGATTCACTTTTAAAAACCAATCTTTATACTGTGTTTCAAACATGCTGGTATAAATGTTACACCATTTGTTGTATTTTTTTACTTCTAAATCGCTAATATATTCACTAGGTAACACTTTGGTATAACGAAGTGACCTCTCGCAAGTGGTATATTGGTGTTCATCATTTAAAATCATACATAATAGTTTAGGGATACCTGTTACCTCTACTGAAATTTGATCATGTTCATCTGGTGTTCCATGGTCACTTAAAAAAGTATTAATTCCCATACGAATGAGACTTTCTTCGGAGGTTGCTCGAATATCTTCTGGTGTTGCTGTTCCTTTTTTATAACACCATGCTGCTTTTATTCCACTATAGATAAACTCACGTTTTAAATCTAGTTTACCATCCTCAGTAACAAATCGATTTTCTTTGTCTAATACTACTCTCATTTAAATTTTCTCCTTTACATTTCTTAAGATTGTTCATCGTTTATATTCATTATAAAGGATATTTTTTCTATAGAATACACTTTTGACACAACTTTACTTTTGTTTTTAGCATGAAAAGCTCCACTTTAAACGGAGCTCTTTTATTCATCAATGATTTCTTCAAAACGATATTTTTGGGTTACTTCTTTATATTTTTCATGATCTACTTCGGATAAAAACATTTCTAGTGGTCTAGCATAAATTCCATCAGAATGATTAGTATTTCCGTTATTATCTATGCAACGTTAAACCACTAGTTTTTCTTTGGTTTCACTATGGGTAGCAACTGCAATTACTATGGCTCTTGCTCCTTTAAAATGTCTCCATATCGTAAATGGTTTTACTATTCTTTGTTTCATATACTCTTTTCCTTCCTTCAAATTTAGTTTAACACATGTGTACTAAAGTTTCAAAAGAAAAAACTCATACTATTAATATGAGCCATAAAATTCAAATGGTGCGAGTAACAGGAGTTGAACCTGCACGTCAA
>CASRZP010000001.1 GCA_949440065.1 uncultured Bacilli bacterium | reverse complement strand
AATAGAGGAATCTCTAAAGATTCTAATTGCTTCATTAAGGTAAGAGATAAATCTGTTCCATTAATCGATACTATTCCTGGATAGTTTTCAATCACTGAAGTTTTATTAATTTGTCCACCGATCATTTCTTTTTCAATTATACAACAAGAAATATTTGCTCTTTTTAAATAAATGGCTGAAGTAATACCTGCTACTCCAGCACCAATAATTACGACGTTATACTTTTTTTTCATCTTTTTCATCATTCTCATTTCTATATAAATTTTCAAATTTACTACCACGACGTCTTAATAAGAAGATTAACAACCCAACGATAAATAATATAACAGATACAATTTGGGCTACTTTAAAGTTTCCTAACATTAAGCTATCACTTCGGTATCCTTCAATAACAAACCTACCAGCGGAATACCACATTAAATAAAAGGCTGTTAATTGACCAGTTTTTAAGTATTTATAACGTCTTACAATTAATAAGGCAATAAAACCAAAAATATCCCAAAGTGATTCATACAAAAATGTAGGTTGTCGATATACTCCATCAATGTACATTTGATTAATGATAAACTCTGGTACTTTATCTTTTAATAAAGCAGCTTTAGTCGTAATTGCTCCAAAGGCTTCTTGGTTGAAAAAGTTACCCCATCTACCTATCGCTTGTCCTAAAATTAACCCTACTACAACAATATCAAATATCTTTAATGTCTTTTGCTTATATTTTTTCGTATAGATGATAAACCAAAGACTAGCAAATAAAATGGCTCCATGTATGGCTAAACCGCCGTTCCACACTTCTAAAATTTCTAGGGGATTTTCTCTATAGTAATCAAAATGAAAAGCTACATAATATAATCTTGCCCCAATTAAACCAAATAAAATGCCATAAAAGATTAAATTAATAAAGAAATCTTCACTTACTTTTTGTCTTTTTATCTCACGATAGGCAACAATGCTTCCTGCTAGTATTCCTAAAAACATGGTAATGGAATACCAATAAATTTGAATAAATCCTAAATCTAGTGCTATTTTACTCATGACGGTTCCATCTCCTCATCAATGGTTTTAAGATAAACCCTTCTACTAGTAAATTCATTATCGATATCAAAATAGCGATCACAATAGCAACATAGAAATTACTTAACTGGAAATGGCTTCCTAATATCCAATCAGTTAACTTTAAAATAAACACGTTGATGAAAGGATAAAATAAGCCAAGGGTAATTCCAGTAATTGGTATCGTTAAAGTTACTAAAATGGGTTTTATGGTTTTATTTAGTATATACATAATGATAACTGCTAAAAAGCCATAGATACAATAATGGGATGTGTCGATATAGAAGCTTTTAAACATTAACGATACGCCCAAAAATACTAAAGTATATGCAAAAATATGAATCAACCACTCGATAAATTTTAATAATTTATCTTTACCCCAATTTTGCTTTTGTTCAATGACTCGCAAAGTTAATCACCTCATAATACTTTTTTTAGGAATAATCCAGTATAGGATTCTTTGCATTTTGCTACTTCCTCTGGTGTTCCTATGGTTACAATTTCTCCTCCGCCATCTCCACCTTCTGGTCCTAAGTCAATGATGTAATCTGCTACTTTAATTACATCTAGGTTATGTTCAATGACTAATACTGTATCCTTATTATCCACTATTTTTTGAAGAATTGCAAGTAGACGCTTTATATCTTTACTATGTAATCCTGTCGTTGGCTCATCTAATACAAATAAGGTCTTTCCTGTTGCTTTCTTTTGTAATTCTTTAGCAAGTTTTACGCGTTCTGCTTCTCCTCCTGATAACGTTGGTGCACTTTGACCTAGTTTAATATATCCTAAACCCACATCATCTAGAACCTGTAATTTAGTTTTTATTTTAGGAACATTTTCAAAAAACTCAATGGCTTCACTAACACGCATGTCAAGTACTTCAGAAATATTTTTATTTTTGTACTTTATTTGTAAGGTTTCATGATTATAACGAGTTCCGTGGCACACCTCGCAAGGAACATACACATCAGGTAAGAAATGCATCTCGATTTTCTTTACGCCATCACCTCTACATGCTTCACATCTTCCTCCTTTTACATTAAAGGAAAAGCGATTTTTCTCATAACCATACATTTTTGCTTCTTTGGTATTTGTAAACAAATCTCTAATATCATCAAATACCCCAGTATAGGTTGCTGGATTACTTCTAGGTGTTCTTCCAATTGGATTTTGCGATATTTCTACTAATTTGTCTAAGTGTTCAATCCCTAAAACTTTTTTGTGTTTACCAGGTTTTACTTTACTTTTATAAAGGTTTGATAAAACGGTTTTACATAAAATTTCATTGACTAAACTACTTTTTCCACTTCCTGATACTCCAGTTACACAAGTAAATGTTCCAAGGGGAATTTTAACGTTGATATCTTTTAGATTATTTTCTTTTGCTCCCTTAATTTCAAGAAAATTTCCATTTCCTTTTCTTCTATTTTTAGGAACTTCGATAACTTCTTTTCCACTCAAGAATCTACCTGTTACACTATTTTCGTTTTTCATCACTTCTAAAGGTGTCCCAAAGGCGATAACTTCTCCACCATGATCTCCTGCTCCAGGTCCAATGTCTACTAAGTAATCACTTGCTAACATCGTATCAGTATCGTGTTCAACAACAATTAAGGTATTTCCTAAATCGCGCATTTCCTGTAAAGAGGCAATTAATTTTTCATTATCTCGTTGATGTAGTCCGATACTAGGTTCATCTAGTACATAAAGTACTCCTGTTAATCTTGAGCCAATTTGTGTCGCTAGTCTTATTCGTTGTGATTCTCCACCAGACAAAGTTCCTGCTGTTCTACTTAAGGTAAGATACTCTAGTCCTACATTAGATAAAAATTGTAATCTTGATTCAATTTCTTTAATGATTAACTGGGCAATTTCTTGTTGTTCTTTGGTAAGATTTAACTTTTGAAAGAAAGGAAGTAAGTCTTTGATGCTCATACAAGTAACGTCATAGATACTTTTTTTATTAATTAATACAGCTAACACAGCATCGTTTAATCTAGCTCCATGACAAGTATCACATTCATATTCAATCATGTAATGTTCTAACCAATCTCTAATCCAAGCACTATTAGTTTCCATATAACGACGTTGTAAATTATTGATAACTCCTTCATAACCATCTTTGGAATTGTACATATTTCCATTTTTGGACTTGTATTTATATTCAATAGTTTCATCGGTTCCGTATAAAACAATTTCTCTTTCTTTTTTAGTAAGCTTGTTAAACGGTTTATCCATATCAATTTTAAAATGGCGACAAACACATTCTAATTTTTTGTAATATAGCCCTTCTTGATCATCACTTAAGGTTGTAATAGCACCTTCACTAATACTAAGTTCTTTATTGGGAATCACTAAATCAGGATCGATTTGTAATTTAATTCCTAAACCTTTACAATCAGGACATGCTCCATAAGGGGCGTTAAAACTAAAGACTCTAGGCTCTAATTCTGGTAGAGAAAATTCACAATAAGGACAAGCAAATTGTTCAGAAAACACAACTTCTTTTTCACCATTAATTTCAATAACTACTTTACCTTCGGCTAGCTTTGTAGCGTTTTCTAGTGATTCATATAATCTACTACGAATTCCGTCTTTGATAATAATTCGATCAACAACAACATCGATGGCATCTTTTTTATTTTTCTCTAAGGTAATATCTTCACTTAAATCATGCATTTCACCGTTAATACGAACACGAATATATCCATCCTGTCTCAACTGATCTAGTATTTCTTTATGAGTACCTTTTTCTCCATGAACAATAGGAGCCATAATTACTAACTTGGTTCCCTCATCATACTCTAGTAACTTATTTGTCATTTCTTCTACACTTTGTGAAGTAATTGGAACATGATGATTAGGACAATATGGTACGCCAACACGAGCAAATAATAAACGCAAATAATCATAAATCTCCGTTACTGTTCCAACGGTAGAACGAGGGTTTTTGCTCGTCGTTTTTTGATCAATACTAATCGCTGGGGATAATCCTTCAATGCTATCAACATCAGGCTTTTCGCTACCACCTAAAAATTGGCGTGCATAGGCAGATAGACTTTCTACATATCTTCTTTGACCTTCTGCATAAATCGTATCAAAAGCCAAAGAACTTTTTCCGCTTCCTGATACTCCTGTCATTACAATTAATTTATTTTTAGGCAATTCTAAGTCCACATTTTTTAAATTGTTTTCTCTAGCACCTTTAATAATAATTTTATCCATAATATAATCACCTACACCTAGGTCGTATTATATCATAAACTTCTTTTAAACGCTATTAGATTTTGTGATTATTTGATAAATTATTTTTGCTATATACTAACAAAATGTTTAAAAACGATTTTTATAGTTACAATGCTTACACAATGCTTCTATTGCACACCGATTTTGAAAGCCCTCTATCATTTTCCTTGTTCTTTCACCATCTAAAATGGTAGATAAATCTTCTTCTAAAATATTTCCTAAAACTATTTCTCCCTCGCCATCTAGGCAACATGGTACAATAGTGCCATCAACTAAAATAGCAATATGACTTTTTAACCCATAGCAATAACCACTTTCTTCTACTTCATTTTCTAAACTAGGCCATGTAAACTGGTTTTCTTTATCTAAAAATACTCTAGGGGCTAACTCAATATTTTTTTCCACAGCTATTGTGGATAACTTTTTATCGTCTAAATGATAATAATTTGCTAGATTATCGATAATCTTTTGTGTTTTATCATCAAATTTTTGATTTTTTAGTGTCCATATACGGTAAATTATCGTTATTTTTTCTTTTAATTCATCGCAAGAAGAAAATACATCACTAAAATAATTATGATTTTTTTGTTCACAATGTAGGGATACATTAATATGTTTAATACAAGAACTAGATTTTAATAAGGGTAACTTTTCTTTTAATAAAGTTCCATTGGTGGTGATGCTTACAGAAAAATTATATTTTTCTGCTAAAGATAAAAAGATAGCAAGATCTTGATGAAGTAGAGGTTCTCCTTTAACATGAAGATAAATCATATTGGTGTATTCTTTAATTTTCTTTAAAATTTCTTCAAAATCTTCCTTACTCATCTGTTTTTTTAATCTTTTGGTATTATGACAAAAAGAACAATTTAAGTTACATTGATTGGTAATTTCAATATATATTCGTTTTAATTTCATTATTTATCACTTTTTAACTCAAACAAAGCATCACGTAATTCCATTGCCCTTTCAAAGTCTAAGTTCTTTGCTGCTTCTTTCATTTCTTGTTCTAGTACTTCTATCATCTTTTCTCTTTCTTGTTTTGTTTGTTTTTTCTTGGTTTGCTTATTTTGTTTTGTATCTACATTACTTACAACATCTCTAATTTCTTTTTGAATGGTCTGTGGCGTAATTCCATGAACTCTATTGTATTCTTCTTGAATTTTCCTACGACGTGCAGTCTCTGTCATTGCTTGATTCATGCTATCAGTAATTTTATCAGCATACATAATTACATGACCTTTAGCGTTTCTTGCACATCTTCCTATCGTTTGAATTAAGCTTCGATTACTTCTTAAGAACCCTTCTTTATCAGCATCAAGTATGGCAATTAACGATACTTCTGGAATATCAATTCCTTCACGCAGAAGATTAATACCAACGACAACATCATATTTTCCTTGGCGCAAATCATGAATAATTTGTAAACGTTCTAGTGTCTTAACTTCGGTATGTAAATAAGCTACTTTTATTTCTAATTCTTTTAAATAATTTGTTAACTCTTCGGCCATACGAATGGTTAATGTCGTGATTAAGGTACGTTCATTTAATTCAATTCGTTTTCTAATTTCTTCAATCAAGTCATCAATTTGACCTTCTGTTTTTCTAACTTCTACCGTTGGGTCTAATAATCCAGTAGGTCTAATGATTTGTTCAATAAACATATTATTAGTTTTTTCTAGTTCGTAATCTCCAGGGGTTGCTGATACATAAATGGCTTGATTGATTTTTTTCTCAAACTCATCAAATTTTAAAGGACGGTTATCTAAGGCGCTAGGTAGGCGAAACCCATAGTCAACAAGATTCATTTTTCTAGCACGGTCTCCATTATACATTCCTCTAACTTGAGGTAGGGTAACATGGGACTCATCTACAACAAGCAAAAAATCTTTTGGAAAGAAATCAATTAATGTCGTGGGTGTTTCCCCTTCACTTCTGCCCGCCATATGTCTTGAATAGTTTTCTACACCATGACAAAAACCTGTTTCTTCTAGCATTTCTAAATCATATCTTGTTCGCTGTTCAAGTCGCTGATATGCTAAAAGATTGTTTTCTTCTTTTAATTCTTCTAAACGCACTTTTAACTCTTCTTTAATGGTAACTAGGGCATGTTGTAATTTTTCATCGCTGGTAACGAAAAGGCTAGCAGGGAAAATACTAATGGTCTTTTTATTATTTAAAATAGCTCCTGATAAAGTATCAATCTCACTAATACGGTCTACTTCATCGCCAAAAAATTCAATACGATATCCCGTTGTTCGCTGATATGTTGGAATGATTTCTAAAACATCTCCACGTACTCTAAAAGTACCACGTTTAAAATCATAATCGTTTCGCTCATATAACATTTCTACTAGTTTTACCAAAATTTTGTTTCGCTCTACTTTATCTCCAACATTAATGGTTAATAATTTATTTAAATATTCTTCTACTTCACCAATTCCATAAATACAAGATACACTAGCAACGACTATAACATCACGACGAGATAATAAGGCACTAGTAGCAGAATGTCTTAATTCATCAATTTCATCGTTAATGGATGAGTCTTTTTCTATATAAGTATCAGTACTAGGAACATAAGCCTCTGGCTGGAAATAATCGTAATAGGAAACAAAATATTCTACTCTATTATTGGGAAATAATTCTTTAAATTCAGAATATAATTGTCCTGCTAAGGTTTTATTGTGAGCTAAAACTAAAGTAGGTTTATTCACTTCTTTAATGACGTTAGCTATCGTAAAAGTTTTTCCTGTTCCTGTTGCGCCTAATAAAACTTGTTCTTTTTTTCCTTCTTTTATTCCTTTTACTAATTGATGAATTGCTTCTGGTTGATCTCCACTAGGTGTATATTTTGATACTAATTCAAACATTTTTGCGGCCTCCATTCATTATTATTTTGTTTACTATTAACCAAATTATTAGTCCCTATATTCGTCCCCAAATGATAAAAATGAGTGATTAATATGCAACCTTTGTCTTGGGGACGAATGAAAATCACAAATTTCATTTTCTAGACTAAATAACATTAAACATAATTAAATAGTAAAATTACTACATAATTTTATCATTTTTAGCCCATAAAAACAAGGTAACTACTAACATTACCAAAAGGAGAACCCCAAATTTAGTGCACCTATTACACATAAAGCGGCTACTACTAAACTACTAAAGCGGGTAAATAAATTTTTTTCTTAAAGTTTTTATCCTACTTTAAGTATAAACTACTCGACTAGATAAAAATTGCATCTTGTTCATTTTATTACTCATCATGTACTCCTTTTATTTTACTAATGTTTTATTTTTGCTATTTTCCCGACAAATATAGGTTTCACTTGCCTGATCTAATAATTCAAGTACCATTAAACGTTTTTCTTTCGTTTCAGGAAAAGTAATTAACCGTTGTATTTGTTCTTTTTCTTGATAAAATAAAGAACTCGTCTGGTATTTCTCAATAGATGCTAAAAATTCAATTAAATAATCATTGGTATTAACCTTGATGCGATTAGATAATACTTTCCAGTATGCTAAAACCATTTGTCTTAATTCTTGATTCACCCCAGTAAAATATCGAGTCAATTTTCCTGCTTGTAATTCTCGACCAAGGGAATTCATCTTTTTCCCATCGGAAAAATAGGCTATTTTTTGCACTGGTGTATCATAAAGTTGAGGATTCGCATGATTAGTTTTAACATACTCAAAATATTCCTTCGTATAGTCTAAAAATTTTTGTTCACGCATTTGGATAAACCATTCCACCAAATAACAACGAACGTATTCTTTATTTGCATCCTGAAAAGGAGGACAATCTGCTAACACACTAAGACTCGATCTTTCCCATCGATTCAAATTATTCCATTGTTCTAATAATGATAGGTCTTGAAAAGTTTTCATTAAATCAAGACAATGTAACATCTTCTTCCAACCATATTCTCCATCTTTATATCTTTGTAGTGCTTCCTTAATTTCTGAAATACGTCTTTCATCTATATCGTTCATCCTTTTCATCGACAAACGATTTAGTTTTAATGAACATAAAAACGCAAAAACATCTGTTCCATCATTAAAAGTGACTAATCCATCATATTTAGAATTAAGTGTCACATGATAATGATACTCCACAATTAAGCGGTGTAATGCTTCTAATTTAGCTTGCATTTTTGATTTTGAAAAGGGGTCTACTTTCATTAAACTTTCTAATCCGATAATTTCTTCTTTTTCCATTTTTACTCCTTTTATTTAATATTTCTTTCGCTTTTCATATACTTTAAACCTTTGTTCTTCCCTATTTTCCCTATTATGCATGAACATAGAGCATTTTTCTAATTCATCTTTTAACTGATTTAATCGTTTTTTATCGTTTACTCGTGTCATTTTTAGCACAACACTTGCCTTTTTTTCTTTCGTTAACTCCTCTAAATGCTTTTTTTCTTTGATTAAACGTTCTTGCAAAAATTCGAATTTTATTTTATCTTCTAGCAAAAAATCATTCAAACTTCTCTTTTCTTTCCATCTTCTAAATTCATCTAAACAAGCTACTGGTACAGATAATAAATAGCTAATAAAGACCAAATATTTAATGGGTTCTATTCTAATCCAATACACCGCTATCGCCATCGTTATTCCTATCAATAACGATTTTAATAAAAGTGTAGGAACGTATGGCTTTTTTTGATTCTTTTGATTAAGCACCATTTTCTCCTTTAACAAATCAATTTGAGATTCTATAGTCTCAATCAAGTTTTCTAACATCAAAATTTCTTCTATATGATCACAATTTTCTCTTTGGGTTAGTCCCCCGAAGTTATCAATAACAATAACTTTCCCCTCTACATAGGTGTATTCTTTGTTCATGATAAAAAGGCTCCTATTTCTTATGTTTTTTATCATTAATTTTTCTATTTACTACATATTCCCTGTCCTTGATCATTCTTCTCATCATTTTTTTTATCCCCTTTTGCTATTGGCTATATTATATTATAAATGCATCTTACGGTCAAGATAAAACATCAAAAGTGTAATCATTTCGTGATAATGTCAGTATATATCATTTTTTAAAAATGTCATTGAATGATATAATAAACTCCTTGAGAAAGGAGTAATCAAAATGAGCGAAAGGATTACATTAAATATGAAGAAAGAATTAATAATATATTAGTAAAATTACTTGCCAATCAAATTAATATATCAGATGCATCAAGATTAACGGGTTTATCTGAAAGGCAAATATATAGAAAGAAAAAAGCTTACTTAAAAGATGGAAGTAAAAGTATTCCTCATAAAAATAGAAATAGATCCACTCGTCGTGGATATAAGGAAGAATTAAAAATTAAAATTATAAATTTATATCACAACAAATATGAGGGATGGAACTTTTATCATTTTAACGACACTTTAGAAAATTATTATAAAATTATAGTTTCTGATTCTTTTATTTATAATCTTCTTACATCAAAAGTTTATCTTTTGATCTTACTAAGACTATACTTCAAACTGACATTTTCAAAAAATTTGACACATTTATTCATTATTAAAAACTTTTATTTCCTTAATGTATAAACTTCATTTACCCCTTTAGTCGATGATGCTGGAACCTTTGTAATATCCATTCCTAAACTTTTAAATTGATCCTTTTCTTTGTATAATCCATTAAATCCATAATACGCCTGAATTTCATCAACCATTAACTTTTTTAAAAAAGCTTGATATTCTTTAGGATTAAGAGAAATCCAATCATAAATATTAGAAGTTAATAACAATTGATAATTTCCTTTTTTAATGTCACTTTCTAAAGTAAGTAAATTTTTAAGGTATATTAAAGGTAGTTTTCTATATTTTAATTTTTCTTGTAATATTTCATAACCATTCTCTTCAAAATAGGGAATAATTCTTCCAGTTTGATAGTTTTCTTGATGCTTTGAAATAATGGAATATAACAAATAATCTGCCAGTTGTTCTTGGCATAAAAAATTTAATTGTTTTTGAATAAAACTAGGAAGATGGAAAAATACTTTTTCTAAAATTTCTTTATTCTTTTTATCTTTAGTTAAATATAAAGACTTAAATTCTTCTTTACTTAAATATTTTAAACAATAGAATTTAAGAACAAAGAAAGGATAGGTATTGGGATTGCTATCATATAAATCAATCTTTTTGGCACCATATAAAACACTAGAAAAATATTGATCTCCACTTCCTAAAACAGATAGCACATTAGCCCCATCAAAATGGTATATTTTTTGATAACTTGTTACATTTTCATTAGTAAAAGCATACACACAATGATTTTTCAACAACCACACCCCAAAATGATTTTTATTTTAGCAAAATATCCAACAAAAATCTAGTAAATTTTTAATAACTTTCATAATGTAATCTAACTTACTTGCTTCAACTCATCAAACATCTTAGCCATAGTCTCACTATTGTGAGTTAATTTTTTAATCGTTAAGTCTTTTGCTTTATTATTTGCTAATCGTAAATTATTTTCACTAGAAATTAAGGCATCCTTTGTTTTTTGTAAGTGATCGATTGTCTTATCAATTTCCTCAATCGCTTTTTTAAATTTGTCACTAGCTAAACGATAATTTCTTGCAAATCCATCTTTAAAAGAATTCATATTTTCTTCAAAATGAGCAATATCAATATTTTGATTTTTCACTAGCTCTAACTCTTTCTTATAATCAAGTGATTTTATGGCCATACTTCTAATTAAAGTAATCAACGGAATAAAAAACTGTGGACGAATCACATACATTTTAGGATACTTATAAGACATATCCACAATGCCATTATTGTAATACTCATTATCAATTTCAAGTAGCGATACTAATACAGCATACTCACAATTTTTCTCATTTCTATCTTTATCTAATTCCTTTAAAAAGTCCTCATTTTTATGTTTACTAGAAGTCTCATCGGCTTCATTTTTCATCTCAAACATAATAGAGACTATCTCTAATCCATCATCATCAAAATCTCTAAAAATAAAGTCACCTTTAGAACCTGTTTTAATATCATTATCCTTATCAAAATAGGAATTTTTAAATAATGGTCTTAACTGATTAAACTCATTATTACAATGTTGTTCTAAGCTTTCTCCAATCATTTTAGTGGATTGTCTTGCTTTAAAATCTTTATAATAGGCTAGTTGTTCTTCTTTATTTTTTAGTTTTTCTTCATAACTTTCCTTAATATTTTTTTCCTTTAATTGAAATTCGCTTTTATTTAATAACAGTTCATTATTTAAACTATCAATTTGCTTATCTTTTTCTAATAAAGTATTCTTAATGGCTAACTCTTTTTCATTATCTTTTAATTCAATTTGGTGTTTTAATTCAACAATTTCACTAGATTTTTGGTTCAACTCTTCTAAAAATTTCTTTTCTAATTTATTTTTGGTTTCTTCTTCTTTTATTTTTAATTCATTTTCTAGTTTAGTTATTTCTAACTCTTTTTGATTAAGTTCCTCTGCTAATTTCTTCTCTAAAGTAGCTTCAGTTATCTTAATGGCATTTTCTTTATCTTTTTTATATTGTTCTTCTTGATGAGCTAATTCCTTTTCAAACTCTCGATCACGAATTTGTTTGACGATTGAATCATAGTTTTCCTCACTAATTTGAAAAGTAGTTCCACACTTTGGACATTTTATTTCGTTCACACTATCACTCCTTTAGTATTATTATAGGAATTTTTTTCTAAAATTCAAGAACAAAATAACATTAATTTTATTACAATATGATATAATAGAATACACAAGACGAGAGGAAAAAGAATACCATGAAAAAAGAGATTGAAAAAGTTTTTTTAGCCAATTTAGTGCAAGTAACATATATTACTTCTATTAATCATGTTACTACGCATTATACAAAGGTAATTGATAAAAAAGTTTTTTATCAAGTAGATTCTACTCATTTTGTAGATATTTTGAAACGAAAAAGATATACATCTAATATGTGCGATGCGAGAATTGATGATATTTTGGTAGATCCTCAATCAATTGTGCCAGTTCGCCCTATATTAGAGAAAATGAGAGCAATTAATGAAAAAGAGACAAAAGTCTCTCCAAAAACATTAACAAAATTGTTACGTAGAAATCCTATTTAGGATTTTTATTTTTTATTATTTGTTAATTGCTTTATCTTAGCATCTTCTATTTCATTATTTGAGTTTTCTGTTAATTTTTGTAAGAAAGATTGTGCATCTTTATCAATAAGAGCATAAATTTCATCAGACACACCCGATTTCTTTAATCGTTTGATATTTTCTTTTATTCCTTCTTGATTTTGATTTAACAAAGTTTGAAATAAATCCATAATACCATTCGTTAATTCTCTAGAATCATTTTCTGTAGATAGACCTTTACTAATCGATAGTTCTATTCCCATTAAAGGAATTAAATCATCTCTTGCCATTTCTAAAGCATTTAAAGTAATGGAATGGTTCATCATCATTTGATTAACTTTAAGTAGTTGTTGCTTCATTAATTGATTCGATACTTCAAAATGATTCTTTTTATCAGATAATAATTGTACTCTAGTACGCATTTGCAATAGATGTGCATAATCTTCATCTGATGTAGTTAACGAAACCTCTTTTTCTATTTTTTCTAATTCCATGCTGGCTATTTTCAAATAGGATAAATTTTTCTGATAATAAACGGCAATATAGTCTTGAAGGTAATTGTAACCAAGTAGTTCTTGTGATAAGATTTGAATATTTTCTTCAATAGACTCTTTTAACTGGGCAAGAAGAGACGAGTCCACTCTTTTTATGTCGACTTTATTTTCTTTTTTTCTTAGAAACCATTTAGTGAAAAATGACGGTTTTTTGTTATCTTGTTGATATATATTTTGTAAGGTTTGATTAATTGTTGCAATAGATTTTTCGTTTGTATCACTAGCAATTAACTTAGGCATTTCGGTATGTATATAATTAGCAGAATGAAACAAGGTAGAACCAAAAGATAAAATGCTATCTAGTTTGGTAGAGTCTAGGGTTTCTATTTGTTGATTAGATAATAAGACTAAGCGTTCTTCTTGGGTTAGGCTCTCTTCATAATCACGTCCTGTTTCTAGTTCAATTTTTAGTTTTTTTAAATCAACATTCATCTTTTGGGCTAATTTTTCTAAGACTTTACTATCATTTAATGTAGAACCAAAGAAAATATCCATCAGATGAAAATCCATTTTTAAATTTTCTTTATCCACAGGGTCTATTAGATACTTTAAATAGTTTTCCACAAATAACTGTGGAAATTTTTCCTCATCTATCGGAAAATCAAAAGTTATTCCTAAGGTATTCAAAATCTCTAAACGAGAAAAACCATATTTTTCTAAACGTTGTTGGTATTCTTCTTCCTGTTTAGCATCATGGTCTAGATATAATCCTAGAAAAAAGGATAATTTTTCGATATCTTTCTCTTTTTTTAGTAAAGCCGTTAATATATTAGAATCTTTCATCAATGCTTGAAGCCTTAAGTGAATACTCATGATACTTTCTAGTGAATGTTCAATATTGATGTCCTTTATATCATTCCATTTCATCACGTATAGCATAGATTTAGCATAATCTTTATCGAGTAAACATTTTCTAAACTTATTATAAGAAGAAGTACTAATCATTCGTAAATACTCTTTTATTTTTTCATCTTTGGTAATCATAGTTACAAAAAGGTCAGTTATACTTTTACAAGATGAATACTCTCCTTCTAATAGACTATTGATATAAAAATAATCGGCATCAACATTATCTTTATATAATTCCAAATGAAAATCAACTGGATTTGCCATTTTCTTATAGGTTAAACCACTAGCAAGTAACAAATTTCGGATATATTCTTCCTCTATGGATATCGTTTTAGACCTGATAAATATGGCATATAAAAGAGGCAAGGAATCACTATACCAATTTCCTTTTTTATTCCAATTATGGTTAAGCTTTGAGGCAATCTGTAAATAAACAAATAGCGACTCATCTATTGTTCCTTTTAAATGTTCAAACAATTCGTCATTCATCTGGTTTATTGTATTTGGATATAAGTGATTTACTACGAAAAATTTCATATCGGCAACAGAATTATAGGGAATCTTATATATTTTATTTACCAAATGATAATCATAAACAATATCTTTAAGTGATGATAGTAAAATATCTAATGGATGAAGATAACGATAATTTTCCATCCTACAAGAATCAAATAAATAAGAATATTTGGCAAAAAGTTCTATTTTTCGATGATTAGAAATTTCAACAGGATAATCATCATTATTAGTAGTTTTCAAACTAGAAAAATCTTTTACTAAATTTCCTAAAACATTAATCCACTTTTCACTATGATACATGGTATAAAGAATAGCATATGTACTATATTCACTAAAATCAGCGTTTCCCCTTTTTTCTTCTACAAAAAAGTGTATGGCACACAATAAATCATCAATAAATTTTCTTGTATCTTCTGGTACATGTAGTTTTTCTAAATCTTGATAGGAAATCATATAACTACCCCCTTGTGTGCTTTATTATAACATAGCATCATTTAAAAAGAAGAAAAATCTTCTTAATTACAATTTGTACATAAATTATCGTTTACTGGGTTCATCATTTCTTTTAATTTTTCTTTTAAATCGCCTACTTCATCCTCTGTCCAATAATCACTTGGTTTTTCATGTCCTTTGGTATCCCATGCTGTCTCATCATCAAAGCCAATAATTTTAGATGAGTCTACCGCAATAATACTAGGTGCATATATTCTTTTATTTCCTTCTTCATCAAATTGTAAATGTTCTTCCAAGATAGATACCATTTTTTGATATTCTTCTGTATTATTGTTACGAGCTTCACGAATATTATAATAATAAATTTTTTCAATACCAATATCTTTTGCTACTTCATTTAAATATTTAACATATCTTTGGCACCATGGACATTCAGGAAAACCTAAATATACTACTCCTTTGCCATTTTCTAAAATTTTTATAATTTGGTTAGCATCACGATAGACGAAAACATTATCTTCTGTTACTTCTTGATATTCCTTCGCAAACTTTTGATGGTCATTTTCGTGAGTTTCTACTGGATTTATCATTCTAAAGACAGACGCAGCAACTATAATTAACGCTAGTGCTATAATAATTCCTATTCCTAATTTTCCTTTTTTCATTACAAATTCCCTTCCTTTTAAGGATATTCTAACAAGAAATTAGTAATATTACAATAAAATTAAGGTAGAAAAAACTCAACTTGGGGTTGAGTTTAATTCGAACAATCTTCTCTTAATGCTAAAGGAACTTTATAAGTTATCGTTTTTCCGTTAAGATAAGCATGAATTAATAAATACAAATTGGCATTCGCTAAATTTTTACATTGTGCACTATAATCATCAACATGAAACGTCACTTGGTCAAAATATTTTGGTAAAGTCATCTTTTCTTTACTAGTTTCACAACTTTTAATTTTTGTTTCTATATTTCCACTAGATTCATATAAACTACATTCAATTTTATCATATATGGTATCGTCCTCAGTTCCACAGTAGTTAATATTAGAGATATAAATGGAAGTTTTATTTTTATCGTATGCAGCACTACCAGTAATATTAAATTCATCACACATTGCCGTTAAGGTTTTAAATTCAAAACTCTTATCATTTTGTAAATGGTTCGCTATCCCTACTATACCAATGACAAATATAATTAGAAAACAACTAGCAAAAATATACCATTTTTTTGAAAACTTAACCTTTTTACGTGGTGTTCCTACTAAAATTTCTTGAATATCTAGTGAATAATCCTGACATATCTTTTGAATAATGGCAATATCGGGAATATTTTTTCCATTTTCCCACTTGGAAACGGCTTGATACGTTACGCCTAAACGCTTAGCTAAGTCCTGTTGTGTTAAATGATTTTGTTTTCTGATGTCTTTTATCCACTGAGCCATTTTTTCTTGATTCATGAACAATCACCTATTTTCTTTTAACGTGATGACCATGAGTCTGGGAAATAGATAAATTCCCTTGCCCCTTTAAAGCCTTGGTTGTATAACTTCATTTGGTATGCAGCATAGTTATTCCATGTATTACAATTTGGATCATATGCATTATATAACCTACAATCAGCAACTTCCAAATGTAAATGAGGTCCTGTTGCCCATCCAGTATCTCCCATATATCCTAAATAATCATCCGTTGTTACTACTCTACCTACATAAATATTTGGTGCATAACTACTTAAGTGAGCATAAAGTGACGTGTAATATTTTCCATTATAATAATGTTCTACAGCTACTACTAAGGCACCATAGTAATCGGTATACTTAGCACTAACAACACCATCTGCAATGGGATAAATTCTTGTGTTATAAGGATTTCCATTAGACATATCGATTCCTTGGTGAAGAGTTCCCCAACGCCATTCATATTCACTAGTCACATATCCGAAACTAATTGGTATTCTAAATCCTGCTGCACTTACATTTTTTGCACAATCAACGCCAATCACATCATTAGGTTTACATCCAGCATTAATATAACGATTAACAATATCTTGATAGATTTTTACTTGTTGTTCACTAGATACTGCTGATTCACTTAAGGCAATATTTTCTTGACCAATGCTTTTCATCTTACTGTTTAAATCATTTTGTTTTGCTGTTAATTCTCCTTCACGAACATGTATTTCTTCTTCTCTTTTGATGTTAGCTTGAATTAGTCCTTCTAGCTCTTTTACCATTTTCGCATTGTAATCCGTTAATTGCTCAACTACTGCCATACGATATATAAAATCACTCATTGTATCTGCTTGAAGAGCATATTCTAAGTAAATATTTTCACCATTAGCAATTTGCAAGTATTGTAATAACTCCTTAGTTTCCCAAGACTTTTGGCGAATTTCTTCATTATACTTAGCAACTTCTTCTTTCATTTTCTCAATTTCTAGCGTTAATGCTTTCATTTCACTTTTAATCGTTTCTATTTGTTGTTCAATTTTCTTGATTTCTTGTTGATTTTTATTAATCGCATCTTTTGCACTATTCACTTCATTAATATAAGCATTCAATTTATCTTGATAATCTTTTAATGTTTCTGCTTTTGCTTCAAAGGGTAGAATAAACACACTAAGAGCTAGAAAAAGGCAACAACATATATTTATTTTCTTCTTCATCTTACACCTTCTATACTTTTAAATATTTTTTAACAGCGCTAGCACTACCAATCATACCAACTAACATACCAATGACTAAGACAATGGCACTAGCATAATACATAAATGGTTCTGGTTTTACTAATTGAATTACTTTAAAATATAAATAACCATCAAAATGATGATAAAATTTTAAATATCCAAAGGTGATAATGATAATTGGTACAATTGAACCTAGAGCACCAAGTACCATACCTTCGATAATAAATGGCATTTTTATATTAATATTACTTGCCCCAACAAGACGCATGATAGAAATTTCTCTTTTTCTTGAAAAGATAGTTAATTTGATGGTATTCATAATTAAGAAAACGGTAACAATGGTTAAGGCAATAACAATTCCATACGTTACTTTTTCAATTGCTCCAAAGGCTGTTGCCATTTGTCCTACCCACTCTTCACCATATTTAATCGCCTTAATTCCACTAAAGGTTCTCAACTCTTTTACCGTATCATCAATATAGTTAATATCTTTTACTTTAATTCTAAAGTTATTAAGAAGTGGGGTTTCCCCTTCTTTCCAACTATTCACCACACCATCTAAAATTTCACTAGATGATTGAAACTCTTTTGTTGCTTCTTCTTTGGTTTGGAAATAGTAACTTGCTAAATTATCTAGCTTTTTTATTTTCTCATCTAACTCTTTTATGACTTCATCGGTAACATCCTCTTCAAGAAAGACATTAATGGTTACGGTTCGTTCTAATTCTTTGGTGAAATTCTTGACGTTAACTGATGCTACTAAAGCTACAGCAACGATAATTAGTGTTACAGAAATACAAGAAATGGAAGCTAGTGATAAACTAAAATTTCTAAAAACACTTTTAAATGCATCGCGAATATTGCGAGCAAACATTCTAAATATTCTCATTATCATACGTTCCTTTCTCATAATCTTTGGCCAAATGTCCATCTTTTAACACGATTACTCTCTTTTGCATTTGATTGACAATATCTCGATCATGAGTCGCCATGATGATTGTGGTACTACAAGTTTTATTGATATCCTCTAATACTTTTACAATTTCCATACTACGCTCAGGATCTAAATTTCCCGTTGGTTCATCGCAAATTAGTAACTTTGGTTCATTTACTATAGCTCTAGCTATAGCTACACGTTGTTGTTCACCCCCCGATAATTGATCAGGATAATTATGTATTTTTGCCTTTAGCCCAACAAGTTCAATTGCTCTTAAGGTCTTTGTTCTAATTTCATCTTTCTTAGCACCTATCGCTTCCATCGCAAAACATACATTTTCATAAACATTTAGCTTAGGCAATAAACGATAATCTTGAAAGACAATACCTAGTTTTCGCCTTAATTTATATACCTTTTTATTTCTTAACTTCGCTACATTAATGCCACCTACGATAATTTCACCTTCCGTTGGCTTTTCTTCTCGATACAACATTTTAATCAAAGTACTTTTTCCACTTCCCGAACCACCGATTAAAAAGACAAAATCACCTTTAGCAATTTTTAAATTTAAATCATAAATCGCGGTAACACCATTTTTATATTGTTTTTTCACATTTTTCATGCGAATTAAATCCATTTTACCACCTTCTTTTACTTTCACTATATCATTATAACATATATTCACGAATTTGTCGTTTTTTGTTGATAAGATACTTCATAAGAGTCTGTTACAACAAAAAAGGCATCTTTATCCATTATCCTAATGGCTTCGGTTATTTTAAAGTAATCTCTCATTGGAACAACACACATAAATACATGTTTTTTTTTCTTTTTAAATCCTCCTGTCACTTGAAAAATAGTAAATTTTCTACCAATGACTTTCATTAAAAATTCTTCTATTTCATCTTCTTTATCGGTAATTAAATAAAATGTTTTGTTTCTACTAATTCCAAGTAAGACTCTATCCACCATTAAGCTATTAATATACAAAATAATAATTGCATACATCACATTAGTCCATCCAAAGTAAATTCCACCAACTAACATCACTAGCCCATTTAAAACAAAGTTACTTTTGCTAATCGATATTCGAAAGTATTGATAAAGAATTTGACTAATAATTGCTAAACCACCGTTAGTAAATCCTGTTTTAAAAATAATGCCATTAGCAATCCCTCCAACGACACCTACAATAACAGCAACTAAAACTAAGTCTGTCATATCAAACTTAATTACACTTCCAATAGGAGCAGTCAAATCAATAAATATAGGATATATGAACGTTGCTAACACAGAACCAGAAGTTTTTTCTACGCCAAGAAAGAAAAAACTAAATAAGAGTAAAATTAAAGATACCCAAAAGACAACTAAGGAAGGTCTAAAACCAAATGCATAATCTAAAATGATGGATAATCCTGGCGTCCCTCCTGATACAATTTTACTAGGAAGTAAGAATAAATTAAATAATATCGCAGAAATCAATAAGGCAATTGTTAATAAAATGAATCTTTTTACTAAGTGTTTCTTTTTTATTTTAGAAAGTATCTTCTCCATTACTCTCCTCCAAAGACTTCATAAGCATCTGTTACCACAAAGAATGCTTTATCATCTATCTCGTGAATGCCCTCTTTCAATTTAAAATATTCTTTCGTTGGAACAACACACATTAAAACATTTTGTTTTTCCTTAGAAAATCCTCCCTTAGCATTAAAAATGGTTACACCGTGATTTAATACCTCTAAGATAAATTGTTCAACCTTTTTCTCCTCGCTTGTAATAATATAAAAGGCTTTACTATCTGATATACCTAAAATCACTTTATCAATCATAATACTGATGATGTATAAGACGATGAGTCCATACATACATTTGGTAATTCCAAAAAGAAAAATTCCACTTAACACAACGGTTCCATCAATAATTAGCACTGCTTTTCCTAAACTAATTTTGATATATTTAGCGGCAATTTGATTTAGAATATCAGTTCCTCCCGTAGTAAAACCTGATTTAAAAATCATTCCACTACCAATTCCTGTCATTACACCACCAAAAATGGCACTTAATAATAATTGAGAATTATCTATGTCAATGTATACATGAATATTTTGGGTTACATGAACAAATAAAGGAAAAAGAATTGAGCCGATGATAGACAAAATAGTTTTTTCTTTTCCTAAAAAGATATAACTAACACCAAGTAAGACAATGGAACCAAAGAAAATAAACGTAGATGGTTGTATACCTATTAAACGTTTTACAATAATAGATATCCCACTTAATCCTCCAGAAACTAGTGAATTTGGCTCTAAAAATAAATTAAATGCTAAAGCCATAAGCAATACACCCAATGTAAATTGAATATATCGACTGATCCTTGACTTTTGATAAATCTTTTTAATAATTTCAACAGGATTGTTCTCATTTTTTAGTAAGTCCATCTAATTACCTCCTTTTAAATAACCTTCGATAAATAGGTCTATCTCCCCATCTAACACTTTTCCTACATTGCTTGTTTCGATATTACTTCGATGGTCTTTTACTAAAGAATATGGATGCATTACATAACTTCTAATTTGAGATCCAAATTCAATATTTTGATGAACTCCTTTAACGGCATTTAATTGCTCATTCTGTTTTTCCATTTCTAGCAAATAAAGCTTATTTTTTAGCATTCGCATAGCCATTTCCCGATTTTGTATTTGACTTCTCTCATTTTGGCAAGTAACTACAATTTTCGTTGGTAAATGCGTAATACGAACAGCACTATCTGTGGTATTGACGTGTTGTCCTCCAGCACCTGATGCACGATATACATCAATTTTTAAATCAGACTCTTGTATATTTACTTCAATATCCTTATCAAACTCTGGTGTAATATCAATAGAAGCAAAGGAGGTATGACGCTTATTATTCGCATCAAATGGAGATAATCTAACTAAACGATGAACCCCTTTTTCGCCTTTTAAATAACCATAGGCATGAATTCCCTTCACCATTATAGCTACACTTTTTACCCCTGCCTCTTCTCCATCTAAATATTCAAGTAGTTCAACTTTAAAGTGATGTTTTTCACACCAACGTAAATACATTCGGTATAACATTAATGCCCAATCACAAGCTTCCGTTCCTCCAGCGCCAGCGTGAATTTCTAAAATGCAATCTTTAGCATCATAGGGTCCAGAAAGTAATAGAAGTACTCTTGCTTCTTGTAAAGTCTTTTCTAATTCTTCTTTTTTATTGATAAATTGATTTTGTAACTCACTATCAAATTCTAATGTTAATAAATCTATCAAAGTATTTATCTCTTCTACTAAAGCACGCAAATTAGTGATAATTCCTACTGTACTTTTAACTTCATTTAATTCTTTAATCACCTTTTCCGCTTCATTAGGATCAGTCCAAAAGTTTTCTTCATGAGTTTTATTTTCTAACTGATTTATCAATTGATTTAGTGATTCTCCGTCAAAGAGACCTCCATAATTCATTGATTTCTTTTTCTTGTCTTTCTAATAAACGTTTTTCTTCATTTAATTCCATTATTGAACCTCATTTCTATTATCATGACTTTTATTATACATGAATTAGCCCAATCAATCAAATTTTTCTCATCACTTGCTCCCTTCAATATTATTATAAAGGGAACGTCATAAAATTACAGTAGTTTTTTTGTGTTAATTTTTTACATTTTTTGTTTTCCCAACCAAAAAGTAATATATTTTTAAATAACTTTTTATCAGTTTTAATATTTTCACTTGGAAAGGTAGTAAATTGGTAGAGAAATATGCTCAAACTTTTATATGTGTTCCTATAAGTAAAGATCTATTACAAATAACTAAATTTCTATAGAACAAAAATGAAATTTTCAAAATAAATTTTAAAAATTCCATAACAAACCTCACGGTTGGCTTTTTCTGATTCAACGTGCTTAAAAAACACTCCACAGACAACTACAGATGGTGCCACCTTCTTTCGATGCTATTTATACTAAGTCTTTTACTTAAGTTTATCAACTAAATTTATCTATAATTTTGAATTGTTTTTCTAGTGAATAAATCCGTTATTTTTTTCATTGTTTTTCACCTTTATGAGAACTTTCCTATCATATAAAAAAAACGGATTTCTCCGCTTTTACTTTTTACAAGTAGCACCTTGTGCTTCATACATAGAAGTAATTCCGCTCAATGTAATTTTATTTTTTGAATCAACATAATTTTTCATTGTTGGTTCATCTTTAATTAATTGTTCTACATCTAATTTGCTATAATCAATTGTAGTTTCTGATTTTACTTCTTTGTCTTTTTTTGTAACATTGAACGTATAACCACCGTAAGCCTTATTCATTGAATCATAAGTTGTATTTAGTGTTGTTTTAAATGTTTCTAGAATTTCATCGTCATCAGAAGTTACTGTCTCTACAGTTTCAACCTTATCTACTGCTTTTCCTGTGTAATATACTTTGTAAGTAGATGCTAACTCATATCCATTCGTAACATCTTTACGTTCTAAAGTACAAGTCATTGTTTTTTGTTCTTCACTTGCACCACATCCTGTTGCTAAGCCTAACACACATACTGCTGCTAAACCAATTCCTAATATTTTCTTCATATTTCCTCCTCATAAATTAAACATCTCTGTTCATTACATATTATATAATAAGATTTGAAAATATTCAATATATAGAATTTCTCTTTTGCATTAAAATTAAAATTTTTACTACTTTTTATTTGTAATTCGTTATTTTGTCAATATTTTTTTATGCCAAGTTTTTTATGACACTGAGGACATTTCATTTTTCTTGTTCGATTAATATGACAAGCGAATAATACACTTTTGTATGATGGAATATATTGATAATGATATTTATCACATTCATAATACCCTGCAATTTGTTCAATTCTAATAACGTAACTTATACCAAAAGCAAATTGGACAATTGATATAATAATGATACTAACTTTTAACCAATTTGGCATATCAATAAATGTGGCAAGAAAAATACAAGTCAACATAAAAATGGATACAATTATTCCAATAAACAATTCTAACCATAAAAGTTCTTTATCTCTTTGCTCTTTCATTCTTGTCATTTCTAGTAAATTTTCTTCCAATATTTTTTCGTTATCTTTCATATCTACAATTTCTCCACTAAATAGATCATTTATCTTAATATCAAGTATTTTACATAAATCTAACATATTACTAGCATCGGGTGAACAAAAACCATTTTCCCATTTAGAAATAGCTCTATTTGTTATATTTAACTTTTCTGCTAACTCACTTTGTGTTATCTTCTTTTCCTTCCTTTTAGTACTGATGAATTTACCTATTTTCATTTGATCCATATAGTTTTTCTCCTTTCTTAATTTTACTATATATTAAAAGATAACAATATAACATGAACTAAAAGTTGAGTTTATTAAATTACGAATTTAGCGATTACTTTTATAATCAATATTGGCTAATTTTGCTTGCTTACATAAATCTTTTGTTTGCAATTTATATATTTTTTTCTCTTTTATTGTATAAGTCCCACATTGTCTAAATTCAAAGTTAACATTTTTTCTTATACATTGCTCCCTAATATTTAAAACCCAATCAAACTCTAATGGTCTTGCATTTACATCTGACTCACCACCTACTACTACAAGTTCAATCTCATCAAGATATTTTTCGATATCTATATTCTCTAATAGTGGTTGAGCGGTGATACATTTATGCTTTATTGGTAGTTCCTTAAAAATTGATAATCGATAATCAGCATTTTTTTGATCCTCAATCGTGCAACATACAACTACATTATCATATCCATCATTCCAATCCTCTGGAATGCACTTCATAAACCTATCAATTCTTTTGGTTAAAAATAAGAAAGTACAATCTTGCCTTTCTCTTATCATGTTCCAACAATGACTTCGCCATTTATCTGCATCTTCAATTAAAAAGTCAGTAGAAAAACATAGATATACAATACCCGATTTCATTTTAAAATTACCATTATTCAATCTTTCTATTGGTTTTTCAAAATCTTTTGTTTTTATTATGCCATTCGTATTAATATTTCTTTTTGCATCACCTTTATGAATATAGCAATGCAAGCATCCATTACTACATTTTTTGCATCCTCTCCAAGGATTCCACATTGCCATATAAATTCACTCCTAAAACAATTTAACAATTACTTTTCTTTTTTATAAAGTTTTAAACATGATTTACAAGTAATTTTCATTTGGTAACTCACTACTTTTTTATCTAATATTGTAATCAATGGCTCATTATCTTTAGGACAACAAAATCTATTTTTTATCATAACTAATTCATCATTACAATTTTGTCCTATCTTACTATCTTCAAAATCCAATACAACATTTCCTTGACTTCCACAATTACATTTATATTTTAGCTCTAATTTATCATAGGTTGAATAACATAAATATCCTATATTTTCATTACATTTATCACAATACATCCATCCACCATAATTAGTTGCTAATCTTGTATTTACTAGCTTTTTATTTTTTAATACCCTTGCCATAATATTTCTCCTTCTACTTTTATATCATTTATTTTAAAATTTTTTGCTATGTTGTATAATTTGAGGGCTGATAATTTATAAAATGTGCAATTTACCTATTTTCTATTTGCTTTGTTTCACTTAACAATCTATCAAAATCAGATACATAATTATTGTCTTGAATAACTTTGTACTTTTCATACTCACTTTCTGCTTTTTCCTTTGCCTGTTTGTGTGATATTTTACCTTTTCCCTCTAAAATATCATAATGAAATACTTTTAACGCATTTTCCACTTCGTTCTTCCAATCATTCATATACATCGCAATATTTCTTTCAGCATTATTTTCGGCAATATCTAAAAATAAGTTGACTAAATTATTCAAGTTCTTAATTTCTTTTTCATCTAAATAATTTTTAGCAATTATTACATCCGATTTTAGTATCTTACCATCAGGCGAATTCTCCCATGTAGTAAGATATTATCTTTTTTAGCATCCGCTCTTTCATAAACAATTTCAGCAGCAGTCTCTCCGTGTGCCGCATAATGAAGTTTATTTTGAACAATTTTAAAAAATTCAATTGACTTACTGTCTTTAGGATCATAATCTACAGCTGTTGCATACAAATCAAGAACTTGTCTATATAATACTTTTTCAGACGATCTTATATCTTTAATTCTAGCAAGTAATTCTTTCCAATAATTTCCTCCACCATTCCCTTTAAGTCTTTCATCATCCATAGTGAAACCTTTGACCATATATTCTTTTAATCTTTCAGTTGCCCATCTTCTGAAATTAGTAGCAACTTTTGATTTTATTCTATATCCTAAAGATATAATCATATCTAAATTGTAATATGGAATCTCTCTATTTACTGTTCTATTACCTTCTATTCGAACTTGTCGGAAATTTTGACATGTTGAATTCTTATTCAATTCTTCTTCTTTATAAATATTATTTATATGTTCAACAATATTTGTTCTGGATGTAGAAAATAATTCTGCCATTTGTTGTTGGGATAACCATACAGTTTCATCTTCAAGTTTTACATCTATTTTTGTTTTACCATCTTCTAATTGATATATTACTATGTTATTTTTTTCTTCCATTAAAAACCTCCTTCTTAAATTAAAAGGATGTCAACAAATAAAACATTGTCTACATCCTTATTTTGTGTACATTTTTTTAGTTGTTGTGGACAAGTTTATAAAAATCGAACCAATTTATCTTTTTATAATTTCTCGTTTTCCCTTTTTTATGCTACTTTCCACAGCATTGTTTATATTTTTTCCCCGAACCACAAGGACAAGGAGCATTTCTACCGATTTTTTCTACACGTTTTGGCTTCTTTTTTCCATTACTTTCATCTTTACTATTCGTAATTTGCTTTTTCGTATTCTCACGACGTTCAATATTATGATGAACTTCTGCTTTTAATAAGAAAATAGTCACATCTTTATCAATTCGTTGTAGCATTTGATCAAATAATTCAAAACCTTCAGTAGTATATGCACGTAATGGATCTTCTTGAGCATAACTTCTTAAATGAATTCCCTCTCGTAAATGAGATAAAGTATTAATATGTTCCATCCAATAGTTATCCACAACACTTAAACTCAATGCTTTTTCAAATTCATTTTTCACTTCATCTGGAATATCTTTTAATTTTTCATCATATTCTGCTACAACTTTATCATAAAGATATTCAATTAACTCTTCTTCCTTCTTACCTTTTGCCTCATCCACAATAATATCCTTTTTTAAAAGATTTCCATTTGCAGCTTCGACAATTTCTTCTATATCTTTGTCCGTTAAATATCCTTCTGGCATAATATGTGAATTTACTAAATCAGCAATATGATTGTGAAAAGTATCCATAATCATCGGATGAACACTTTCTTGATCTAGTATTTCATTACGTCTATTGTACATAATTTCCCTTTGATTATTCATTACATCATCATATTGTAATAATTGTTTACGAATATCAAAGTTATTTCCTTCAACACGAGTTTGTGCTGTACTAATCGCTTTCGTAAATGTTTTACTTTGAATAGCATTTTCTCCAAAACCTAAAGATTGCATCATGGTCCTAATTCTATCTGACCCGAAACGAATCATCAAATCATCTTCCATCGAAACAAAGAATTGCGTATATCCAGGGTCTCCTTGACGACCTGATCTACCACGTAACTGATTATCAATACGACGAGATTCATGACGTTCTGTTCCAATGACACATAATCCACCAAGTTCTCTAATTTCATCACTTAACTTAATATCTGTTCCACGTCCTGCCATATTTGTTGCAATGGTTACTGATTTATGTAAACCAACTTTAGCAATAATTTCTGCTTCACGAGCATGGTTTTTCGCATTTAATACCTCATGAGGAATTCCTTTTTTATCTAACATTTTGCTGATCAATTCACTCGTTTCAATCGCAATTGTACCTACAAGTACTGGTTGCCCTTGCTGATAACGTTCCACAATTTCTTGAATAATTGCCTTATATTTAGCATCTTTCGTTGCATACACTAAATCTGGTGCATCGATACGAGCAATAGGTTTATTGGTAGGAATTTCGATAACATACATATTGTAAATATTTCTAAATTCTTCTTCTTCCGTTTTTGCTGTTCCTGTCATTCCGGCAATTTTTTTATACATTCTAAACAAATTTTGGAATGTAATCGTTGCTAGAGTCTTCGTTTCTTGATTAATATGAACGCCTTCTTTAGCCTCTATTGCTTGATGAAGTCCATCACTAAATGCACGACCTTTCATCAAACGGCCAGTGAATTGATCAACGATAATTACTTCATCATCTTGAACCACGTAATCTACATCTAACTTCATCGTATAATTTGCTTTTAAAGCCATATTGATGTAATGTACTAAAGTCGTTTGGTTGATATCATATAAATTATCAATTTTAAAATACTTCTCAGCTTGTTCAGCACCTTCATCAGTTAAGCTAACACTTTTAGTTTTCTCATCATAGATATATTGTTCATTTTCTTTTAACATTTTGGCAAAACGGTCTGCATCAATATATAGATTAGCACTTTTCATTTCACCCCCGGAAATAATTAAAGGTGTACGTGCTTCATCGATTAATACAGAATCCACTTCATCGATAATAACAAAATTTAGTCCACGTTGGACACGATTTTCTTTTTTTACCACCATGTTATCTCGTAAATAGTCAAATCCTACTTCGTTATTGGTTGTATACAAAATATCACAATTATATTGTTCTTGTTTTTCTTTTGGTGTTAAGTCCCTACTATTTGCTCCAACGGTTAGACCTAGAAAGCGGTGAATTCCACCCATCCATTCAGCATCACGATTTACTAAGTACTCATTTACTGTAATTACATGAACACCATCACCAGTTAAGGCATTTAAATAAGCTGGCATAACACTAGTAATGGTCTTTCCTTCACCAGTTTTCATTTCGGCAATATTTCCAAAATGAATCGCAATAGCACCTAATAACTGCACATAGAAAGGTCTCTCACCAATAACACGAAAACAAGCTTCTCTTGATACAGCATATGCTTCTACTAGCAAGTCATCTAAAGTTTCTCCTTTTTTTAAACGTTCTTTAAATTCAATTGTCTTATTTTTTAATTCTTCATCGGATAATTTTATCATATCGTCTTCTAATGCTACAATCTGATCAGCAATTTTTTGAAAACGATTTAATTCTTTATACTCATGATCAAACCATTTTTTTATAATGTTCATCTATTCCATCTCCTCGCTAGTACTATTCTATCAAAAAAACGTAAAGAATAAAAGTATTTTCTCATATTCTAAGTGTTATTTGCTTTCTTATTTATCGTAATTACTGCCCTAGCTCCATATTTATAGGATGTATTATGCGTTGTCGTTTTTCCGTAATCATAGATAAACCAAGCATTTGTTGAATCTGTACTAGCTGAACTAGTCCAATATCCATTATCGCTAAAAGAATTCATCGTTCCTCCATAATTTGTTGAACGTCTTAAATAATTATACATCCATATAGGACCAGATTGATCTGTTATCTTACATCCTACCTTTTTTACTTCTTCTAATGTGATTAATCTTGCTTTAGACCTCCTTGAACCTAAATTATATTGTGTTTGTGTGCAAGAACTAAAATCACAACCTGTACTATATGATAGAGTATATACTTGATCTAATACATTCGTCCATCCCTTTGTGGCTTCTTCTAACGCGGATAATATTACAGTAGGTCCTTTCGTATTATTATCTACTGTATACCATGCTATATTCTCGTTGTTGAAGGGTTAAAGTCGTAGAAGTCTCTGATAATACATGAAAATATTTTTCTTCACTATCATTCACCCTATATTTTATAATTGTACCACTGTAATAAGAACTTGGAGCTTCCTTTTTTTCTTCACACGTACTTTCTTCACCTGTTACGCAAAAATAAGGATTAGTTGGTGATTGAGCATAAGTAAAAATTTTTATAATATTCGGATTTCTACCATCTTTTATTAATTCTATCTTTTCTATATCATGCCCATCACTTGGTAATTCTAATTTTTGATTAGATAAACCACCTAATACACCTAAATGAATGGATACATCAATATTAGTATTATTTTCTACATATAAAGAATATGTTTTTTTCTCATTGCTAGTAAGTACTATTCCTTCACTATCAGGAGGAATATCATTAAAATCTTCTAAGTATCCAAATTTTACTCCCGTTGAAAGACTTCCTATATAGTAAAATAAAAACTTTCCTGATTCATTATTTAAATTTTCTAATGTTACGGTAAATGTTTTACTGTTTCCTGCTGGAACGCTTAAAGTAGTTTCTCCCACTCCATCTACTTTTATTGTTCCATTCATGGTTCCTACTTTGATAGTAATTGCTGACTTACTGATTTCATGGATAGAAAATAAAGCATACGGTTTATACATGAGTACTATTCCTAAGATAGCAATTCCCATTAAGACAGGAATAATTAATCTATTCTTATTCACATTTATCACTCCTTATTATCATTATTGTCTTTAAAAACTATTATCTACATCATTTTTTATTTATTTTAAAGCAATAAAAAGAATGGGAATCTCTTCTCATTCTTGGTTGTATTATAAATAGTGCTGGTGAGTATTCACTAATACTATTTTTATTTAATAAAAAAGTACATAAGATTTGATACAATGTAATTGACTAATAAAACATTGAAAGGATTCAAATCTATGTACACTAATGATTATATATTAAATTTATTAAATATTAAAGACAAAAATATTTTTATTTCTAATAAAATCACTGATAAAAAGATTAAAAATAGAAATTATAAGATTATTGAAGGATTTTTAACTTACATACCTGATTATTGTCCTTGCTGTGGATGTGTTAATCAATCTTCTAATGACATTATTAAATGAGGTTTTAGAAAAAATTGTAAAATTAAAATTCCTAAAATTTCCAATTGCTATTCTTTATTAATTCTTCATAAGCAAAGATTCTTTTGTAAGAATTGTAATAACACTTTTATTGCTGAGACTAATCTAATAATTTAGAACTTCAAATTAATCTTGAACTTATGGAAAAGCAAAGTGAAAAAGACATTTCAAAAAGATTGGACGTTTCTGTTTCCAAAATAGACAGAAAGCTTACCGAAATATCTTCTCGCACCGTTTTAAGACATCCTCATTTACCTAAATCCATGAACTGGGATGAATTTAAGGCTACCAAGGATACTAAAGGTAAGATGGCTTTTATTATTACTGATAATGAAAATGGCAATATATTTGATATTAACGATTCTAGAAAGTCTAGAGATTTGGAAAAATATTTTAAACGATATTCTAAACAGGAAAGAGATCAAGTGAAGCATATATCTAGCGTCTTTTATTCTGGCTATATTTATCTTGTTAAGAAATTATTTAAAAATGCAGATATATCAATAGACAGATTTCATATCGTGCTTCAAGCTTATGTTGCTTTAAATTCAACTAGAGTTAAGCTATGCAATAAGTCAAATCCTAATTACAATAAATTAAAAGATTACTGGAATTTAATTGTCAAAAAGGAAAATGACTTATCTGAGGAAAAGAAATATCTCAAAAGCAAATTGTACAATACCTAATAAATACTAACTTCACTTTAAAGGCTACCTATGAGTGCTATCAAGGATTAATCAATTCATTAAAAGAAAAAGACTTTAACAAATTCAAATCAATAACATTTAATCAAAATAAATATTTATCTCCAAAAATGATTCAAGTTTTAAAATTATACAAAGAAAATATAAAATATATAGAAAATTCATTCAAATATGATATTAATAATGGAGTTATTGAAGGAACGAATAATTTAATTAAATGCATTAAAAGAATTGCTTTTGGCTATAGAAAATATGAACATTTCGTTGCTCGTATATTCTTAATAAAAGGCATTATAAAAGAGTGATTAAAAATCACTCTACATAATCAATTCATTTATCAAATTTATTGTTTACCAACACTATTTGACAAAGAACCTCATTCTTATGTAACAAGGGTTTTACTTTATAAGCTATCCCCTTAGTTAATTTTTGGTTAACTAGGTTTTTCTTAGTAAAGGGTATCCTATCAATTAATTTTTTGATATCCATTTACCTCAACCTCTTTTTATTCAGTTTCTATAATACCATATCCGCCATCATTCCGTTTATATACCACCATTGGCTTATTGGTAGTAGCATCCTTATATAAATAAAATTGATGATTCAATAACTCCATTTGTAAAATAGCTTCCTCTTCATTCATCGGTTTCATTTCAATGATTTTTCTACGAATCATATCATCATTTTCTTCTTCAAGCATCTCGATAGAATCAATAATAAACTCCTTCTTATTGAACTTCATTGCTCGATTTGCTAACTTTGTTTTGTTCTTTCTAATTTGTCGCTCTAATTTATCAATAATTAAATCTACTGCAGTATAAAAATCATTTTCTTGTGCCTCTGCTCTTAAGATAACAGACTTTAAGGGAATCGTTATTTCTACTTTTTGCTTTAAGCCATTTATTTTAATTAAAATATTGGCTCTTACTTCGTTGGCATCTTCCAAATACTTTTCTAATTTTTGGATCTTTTCACTGACATAATCGTTCATTGCTTTTGTAACTTCGATTTTGTCTCCTCGAATAATTAGTTGCATAACATCAACCTCCCAAATTTATTATAACATAGGACAAATAAAAAAGCTACTTGTATTTGTAGCCCTACTACTTAATTTACCTCAAAAATTTTATTTTTTTAGATTTGTTATTTTACCTCAACAGGATCTTTTATGATAGTTACATTGTTTGCTTGATAACCCTTCGCTGTTTCAAGTAGTACAAACTCAACATACTGTCCTTCAGATAACGTCTTATAACCATTTTGATTGATAGCAGAATAATGAACAAAGATATCTTCATTTTCTTTATACTCAATAAAGCCATATCCCTTTTCGTTATTAAACCACTTAACTTTTCCGGTCATACTTTGCTTACCTCCTTACTCTTTTTTTCATCTTAACCACTACTAGTACTATCATCGGGGTAAAAATAGCTTATCAAAAATATGGACGGCATTTTAAAAATATATATCAATGGTCAAAAAAGTAGGTTAAACGGTAATTTGTATTTTGATTTTTTTACACTTTTTACAAAATCTTTTATAAATTACACCTTTTATCCCGATTTTTATTTTCTGGTTTTTTAGTATGTTACACTGGTAAATGTAAAGATAAAGGAGAAAGTTATGAAGCAGTATGTAATTGGTAATTCATTAAAATTAGTTAAAAACTTTAATCCAGATTTTTCAGAAGAGAAACTTCTTGAAATTAAATATGGACTAGAAGCAATATATCTAACATTAACAAAAATTGTTACCATATTGCTATGTGCTTTATTACTTGGTTCTCTCAAGGAAACGTTATTATTGATGTTTTTCTTCAATCTTTTACGATTAACTGGATTTGGACTACATGCTACAAAAAGCTGGATATGTTGGATATTTTCCACTTTAATTTTTATCTTATTACCCTATTTGTGTATGATCATGATGCTAACGACACCCATAAAAATTATTTTATCTAGTATTTGTGTAATCCTATTTCTATTATTTGCTCCTGCAGATACTAAGAAAAGACCAATTTTAAATCGTAAAAAAAGAGTTTTTTATCGAATAATGACGACAGTAACGGGAATTATCTTTATGATTATCTTGCTTATGATACACGATAACTTTTTATCGAATATTTTATTGACATCTATGATTTTAGAGGCAGTAATGATCTGTCCATTATCTTATAAGTTATCAGGACAACCTTATAACAATTATAAGAACTATCAATAAGGTTTAAATATTTTTATAAATAATATTTGAACAAAAATAATAGTAGGAGGTACGTATGAAAAAATTATTAGCTTCAGTTTTAACTGGACTTGGTATCTTAGCTGCTGGTGCTGCAAGTGCTGCATGCATTATCGTAGTTATGGATGAACCAGAAGCACCAATGAGTTTATTAACTAAATAATTACACGATATGGTAAATAAAAAGGCTATTTTATCGATAGCTTTTTTATTTACTATTTACTTGGTGTATTATTTTTACCGATTAATAAAATTTATTGCACCAATCTTACTTTGGGGTATCTAATCAGTAGGCTTTTTGATTTTTAATACTTGAATAAAATATCCACCTTTGATACTTGTTTCATTGCTATAAATTTCAGATGATTTTATTATACGCCTTACTAAAATTAAACCATGTCCTCTATTTTTATCTTTCGTTGATATAAACTTATCTTCATCCTGATTTACTTCATCAAATGTATTAGCAAATTCAAACACAACAGTATCATTTTCTAAATAAACATCCATAATAAATTTCTTATCTTTACACATTTGTGTTGCTTCTATTGCATTATCTAAAAATACACCTACAATTTTATTTAAACTATCCCAATTTTTTACTGGGAAATCTTTCAAAATAGAATTTTCTACTTCTTTACTTACATTAATATCAATTGAAATTCCTAACTCTTCCATAGTTAATAGTTTAAAATGAATTAACCCCTTAACACAACCTAATGGAATATTTTTTAATGAAGTAATCCATTTATATTTTATGGTATGTTTTTCCTTGATGATGTTGTCTAAATATTCATTAAGTTCTTCATTTTTAGTATTAACCATTGTTTTAATTACTACTAATTGATTTTTATTTTCATGTTGCGTAATCCTATATTCCTCAATTAATTGCTCACTATTCTTAACATATTTTCCTAGCTCTTCATAATTTTCTTTCATTGTAACATTATTCATTTGTTCTTTTAGTAAATATATCGTTATTGAAGTAAAAGTTACTACTAAAAGTAAGTTTAACCACAATGTTTCATCATACATCCAACCACTAATACCTGCTTTAAAGAAAATGGTACCAATAGTAACAAAGAACATTGGAGCTAATATAATAAGATCAATCTTTTTTGTATTACATAACTTATTGTATAGTATTATTAGTTGTTTCTTAAAAATACCAACAATTGCCATTGATATCAATACTACTAAAATGTTAGCAATAATCGTTTCGTTAATAAAATTGAACATATTTCCTGTTAGCCAATTTAAACCAATATAACCAAGTAAGATAGGAAAATCACTAATAATGATAATCACATAAGAAATCAAAGAAGCTACCATTGTATTTGTAGTCGGTTGTCTAAAGAAAAATAGAAAAAACATAGTAAAAAGATAATAACACAATGGAATTCTTAAATTCATATCTATAAAACCATATAATCCCATAACCAAAAAGGCTAAAATCAATAATAATATTACACTTCTTAGTCTAAAAAATTTCTTTCCATTTCCACATAATGAATATCCAACATAATAAATTGCTAAACTACTAAATAATGAGCAAACATAAACATACAAAAAATCTAACATATCTAATCACTCCTCTTTCTTTAGATTTTTACTAATAGATGTTCTTTCAAGTCTCGTTTATATCTTCGTGACAGTAAATCTGTTGTTTTTCCATTTTTAAACTTGATGATACTATTTAGAAAATCCACGCTTTTAATATTATAAACATTCACAATACAACTACGGTGTGTTCTAATAAAGCGTGGATCATTATCTAGTTGTTTTAATAAGCTAATCATTGACTGACGAACGCTTAATAAGTCTTTGCTCGTATGAATGACGGCATATTCAGTATCCAAGTCTTTTTCAATATACTGAATATCATCATAAGGAAACTGATAAATTTCTCCTTCCTGCATAATAGATAGCTGTCGATCATATGTTAATATTTCGTGTGCTAACATCAAACTTTTCATTAAATCATTATAACAATCATCATACTTAGAAATAAAATTGAGCATTAGTACCTTACTCCTAAAATCACCCTCTTTTAGTCCTTCATGAGCAGTAACCATAATAATTTGACTTGTCCAATCATGACAATTTCGGATTTGTCTGGCTAAATCAATCCCAGATTTAGAATTAGGTACTTCAATATCCAAAATATAAATCTTTTTCTCTCGATTATTCTCAATCAAATTCTTTAGGTTTTCTGTATAAGAAGAAAAATGGTGAATCTTGTATACACTAGTATCACTTCCCATAACACGGTGAATTACTTTAATGTACTCTTCTTTAAATATAAGTTCATCTTCATAAATAATAAAATTAATCACAATTACCCCTCATTTCATTAGTACAGTATTTTACCATATTTTTCCTATAATGCAAAGCAGAAAAAAGAAAAAGTTACTATTTGTTTACTTTTTCTTCTTTGTGAACTTATCTTTTACCATTTTTTCAAGTTTTTTTATATTCCTTGGGTTTTTATCAGAGATTACGCTTGTAAAGAAAACAAACCAAACAACTATGACAAATAATATAATATATACAATTTTCCCTAACACAGGATCTTTTAAAATATAGAATATAGAGGCTAAAGCAAATAAGATGTTAATCGCATAAATAATAAGTACAGTATTACGATGAGAAAAATTCATTCCTAACAATTGGTGATGTAAATGTTCTTTATCTGCAGAAAATATTGGTTTTCTTTTGAGCACTCGTCTTATAATTGCAAATAAAGTATCCAAAATGGGAATTGCTAATATTAATAAAGGAACAAAAAATGAAGTGAGGGCTGTTCCTTTAAATCCCAATAAAGAAATTACGGCAATGATATATCCCATAAACATTGTACAATCTCCTGCGAATATACTTGCTGGATAAAAATTATGTACCAGAAAGCCCAACGTAGATCCTAACATAATTAACGCTAATGTAAGTTCTAAACTTCCATAACGCCCTTGAAAATAACAAATAATACTAATTGTCAAATAAAATATTGAAGAAATTCCTCCACTAAGACCATCAAGACCATCAATCAAATTAATAATATTAACACAAGCTACAACAAATAAAATAGTTAGCGGATATGCCATTATGCCAAAGTTAAAAGAAAAACCAAAGGCTGTAATATCAGTTAATAAAATTTTTCCATAAAAGGCAATAATACATCCTGCTGATACTTGTCCAATCAATTTGTGGGATGCCCTAAGGGGCTTAATATCATCGATAATTCCTGTTAAAACTATAACAAAACTACCAATTAAAATGGCGTTCATTTGAATACTATGAATTCCAAAAAGCATATATCCAAAAAGAAAACCTAAAAAAATGCCTACCCCACCTAACTTAGGTATAGGGCGATGGTGAATATGACGGTTTCCTTCATCCTCACGGGGCATATCAATTGCACCAATGTGAGAAGCAATTCGTTTCATTAACGGCATAACCACTATTGAAAATAACATCGTGGTTAAAACAATCTTTATCATTGCTAAAATTTCTTCATTTGCCATTTTATCACCTTCTAATGGCATTATATCAAAAATTTATTATGATGACAAAGAAAAAAAAGCAAATTCTCATTGCTCTAGTATTTTTATGTTATCTAAAAGAATGCCTGTCCCTTCTGCCACACACGTTAATGGTGAGCTAGCAATGAATACAGGAACCTTTAATTGCTCTGTTAAAAGTTGAGGAAAACCATTTACTAAGGCTCCACCTCCAGTTAAGACAATTCCTTTATCCATAATATCCGCAGATAACTCAGGGGGAGTAATCTCCAATACATTTTTTACTGCCTTAATAATTACATCCACACTACCTTTTAGTGATTCTTCGATTTCTTTAGAATTAACAACAATTGTATTAGGGAGTCCTGTTGAAATGTTTCGTCCTTTTACTTCAAGGCGATTATCTTTATCTCCTTCATATACTGAACCTATTTTAATTTTTATTTCTTCTGCTGTTCTATCCCCGATTAATAATTTATATTTTTCTTTAATAAACTTAATAATATCTTGATCAAATGTATTCCCTGCAACACGAACTGAAGTACTAGTGACAATTCCATTTAACGATAACACAGCAATATCTGTCGTCCCACCACCGATATCTATTACCATACTAGCACTCGGTTGTGAAATGTCCATTCCTGCTCCAATGGCTGCAACTTTTGGTTCTTCCTCGATATAGACTTTCCTTGCTCCTGTTCGTTCTGTTGCCTCTTTAATGGCATTTTTTTCTACTTGGGTAATATTCGCGGGACAACAAATTAAAATTCTAGGTTTAGAAATAATCCCTTTTCCTTTAATTTTTTGAAGAAAATGGTTTAACATCATCTCTGTCATTTCAAAATCAGCAATCACCCCATCTTGCATAGGACGAATTGCTTTAATTTTCCCTGGTGTTCTTCCAAGCATGGCACTAGCATCTTTTCCAACAGCTAAAACCTTTTTTGTCTCATTATCAATAGCTACCACGCTAGGTTCATTTACAACAATTCCTTCACCTTTAACGTATACTAATACATTTGCTGTACCTAAATCGATACCTATATCTTTCATAAATAACCTCCGTATATCTATATTATTTACAAAAGATAAACACTTTATACTATTTTTGCATATTTTTGCCTAGTGGATTCTCCTCCTTTTATATGACGAATTTCTAAATGTTTTTTTAATACTTTTTGTACCTGTTTATACAAAGTAATATCAATATCTTCTAATCTTACTTGTAAATCTTTATGCACACTACTTTTACTCCGATTACTCGTTTTGGCAATTTCTCTTATGGTAGCGTCATTTTCTAACATGTACTTTGCCTCCTTAAGTACTATTTTTTCTAAATCAATATTCATATATTCCTCCTACTGTACTATATGAATTTTTTAATTTTCTAGAAGAAAAAAAGACTATTTTAGTCTTGATTGTCAATTGATTTATCAAAATAGTTTTCAGGATTTACTATTACACCTTTAGAAAATAATTCAAAATGAAGTTGATTTTCATGAGTACTCAATTCATTTTTTCCTGATACTCCAATAACTTGTCCTTGTTTTACCGTATCATTTTTAGCAACTTTTACATCACCTAAACTTTGATAAATACTAATTAAGTTGTTTCCGTGACGTATTTCAACAATTTTTCCTAATATTTCATCGGTTTTTACATCAATTACTGTTCCATCAAGTACTGATACAACATCAAAGGATTCCTCACTAACAAAGTCAATTCCTGAATTTTGCATATAAGTATTTTCATGTTCAATTATTGATTGTTGCTGTTTGGCTTCATCTCCTTGATAATCATAAAAATACTTATCAATTTTTACATTTTCCTTTAAATATGGATGAATTACTTTTACTGTAGAGTTATCCTCTACATTCATTACAGGAATTGTCGTTCCAAAAATAGCATTAGACACATAAGTTATATTTTCATTTTCTGGTTCTTTTAGTGTCTTTGATGTTGTAAAAATACCAATAACTAAGGCTAATACTGCTAATAAATAAATACTAGGTAATACAAAGGGTTTTAATTTTAGTTTCTTTTTCATTTTTCCACCTCAGTAAAAGTGTTTACCAAAATGAAAAAAATATACATTAATAATATATTTTTGTTGCTTCAAATATGTCGTATAAAAAATTAGTTACTAAGTATGATATAGATAGACAAAGAAAAAAGTATACTAACCTTGCTTTAAAAATTTGATTTTTTTTAAAAATGGCATTAATATTTATACCATCCATAGCAAAAATGACAAAAATAGTTACTAAGGCATATAAATAAACTTTTACGCTCATCCTCTTTCACCATTTTCATAAAAAGTTATTTTCTCTATGCGACGAATATGTCGTTCTTCCTTGGAAAATCTAGTAGTAAGAAAAGTTTCTACATATTTTATTGCTTCTTCTAATGGTATTGAGGCAGCTAAAGCAATAATATTAGCATCATTATCTAATCTTGTATATTTTGCTTCTTCTTGATTAGATACTTTAGCACATCTTACTCCTTTTACTTTATTGCATGCAATACTAATCCCAATGCCACTACCACAAATAGCAATACCAAAATCAAGCTCGCCTTGAGCTACCTTTTCTCCTAATAAAAAGGCATAATCAGGATAATCTACAGAAGTCTTATCATTGGTTCCTAAATCAACACATTCATATTGTGTTAACAAATGTTCTATTAATTTTTGCTTCAATTCAAATCCACGATGATCGCTAACTATTCCTACTTTCATTTCTTCACCTTCCTTACTTATTATACCACAAGAATATAGAAAAAAACTTAGAATTCAATCTAAGTTTAAGCTTGTTCTGTGAAACCAAATTTTTTATTAAATTTATCAACACGTCCTGCTTTAGATGATCTACTCTGTTTTCCTGTATAAAAAGGATGACATTTTGAACATACTTCTACATGAATTTCAGGTTTTGTTGACTTTGTCATAAATGTTTCACCACAAGAACAAATTACTTTGGTATCACAATAATTTGGATGAATATTAGCTTTCATTTTTCATCTCTCCTTCCGCCATGATTAATACTAATCATAGTAAATTCACTAGCGACAATAGTATATCAATAAAATTATCATTTGGCAAGTTAATTTGAATGATTTGTGTTTTTTTTATCATATCAGTGAATATATCTTTGTTTTTGTTGAGTGTTTTAAATTATTATGTTAGAATATAAATTAATAAAATTAGTAAAACTTGTTTAAATATCTTAATTTGATGATGAAAAGACAAAGAAATGGATATTAAATTTGAAACTTTTATTTATTTAAAATACTATTTTCTATTTCATCAATAATTTTATCTGCAATGATAGAATACCCTTTATTATTCGGATGAATATCTAAAGGATTAGGTAAAACATCTTCCGTATTTCTAAAATCTTGTGACACTTTAATATAAGTCATTTTATATTTCTTACACATATCTTCATACTTTGAATCTACATAATCGATTATCGGATCAAACTCTTTAATTAATGGAAAAGGATTATAATACCCAATAACAAAAATATCTTTTTTATTATACTTACGAACCTCTTTTAGTAGAATATCCACCTTTTTTAATGCCTTTTCAATTGCTTCATAAGATATACTACTTAGATCCTTTACATTAATCTCCTGAAAGAAGTCATTTGCTCCAATAGAAATAGTAATCAAATCGGCTTCTCTTAACAAAACCTTTAAATGTTGTTCCTTTCCATCAACGATAATTTCTTTATTATTTTGAATATCTTGTAATAAATCTGTACTTCTGGCACCACTTTTTGCATATTCTTTGGTATAAAATTTTAATAAATTATTTCTTTCTAAATAATTAGCTACATAATCGCTATAACCATAACCGATTACTCCATAAGGATTTTGACCTATGGCAACGGAATCTCCTAAAGCAAGGTAAGTAAAAGAATGTGTCGTCGTTAGACGATAAATCAAATAAATAGAGAAAAAGATAACCACACAAATGATAATTTTCCTATATTTCATAACATCCTCCCATAAAAAAAGAGATAATAATATAGTATACTATATTTCTTTAATCTCTATTTTAGCACCGACGTTTGTCAATTTTTCTACTATTTCCTCGTATCCCCTTAAAATATGTTCGACATTTTCTATCACAGTTGTACCATTTGCAATTAAAGCAGCCGCAAGTAATGAAGCTCCAGCTCTTAAATCAGTAGCTTGTACAACCATACCTTTTAAAGGTGTTTTTCCCTTAATCAACGCTACTTGACCATCTACTTTTATTGAAGCACCCATTTTATTCAACTGCTCTACATGCATAAAACGTTTTTCAAAAATCGTTTCAACTACCCTAGATGTTCCTTCACATTGTGTTAATAACGTCATAAATGGTTGTTGCAAATCCGTTGGAAATCCAGGATACACTAATGTTTTGATATTTGTCTTTTTATAATCAGTTAAACGATTTACTATCACATAATCTTGTC